>NZ_CP014517.1:1723571-2048214 GCF_001577265.1 Variovorax sp. PAMC 28711
TGCGTTGAAGCCGGCCTGCCGATGTCTTACCTCTGGCGCGCGGCGCCGGCCCGCGAGCGCGCGATCATGCTGTTCGGCAAGCTGCGCGTCTGGGACACGGCCGACAACAACGGCGTGCTCATCTACCTCTTGCTGGCCGAGCATGCGATCGAGATCGTGGCCGACCGCGGCATCGACGCGCACGTGAGCGATACCGAGTGGGCTGCGATGACGCAACGCATGGGGGCCGCATTCCGCGAGCGCCGCTTTGAAGACGGGCTCACGCAGGCGCTCGAAGAAGTTTCCGCGCTGCTGGTCGCGCACTTCCCGCTGACGGACGGCGCGGCCAACCCCAACGAGTTACCCGACACGCCTGTGGTGCTCTGAACGCTCGGCTCAGGCGCCGTTTTCCAGCAGCCGCTGATTGATCGCGTGCGTCGCGTTCAGCTCGCGCTGCACGGCACGCGTCACCTGAGTGAGAGTGCGAAGCCGCCGGTTGCTTTCGCGCAAGCGGTCCGCGAGGCCTTTTGAGATCGCGAGCAGCAGCCGGGCCGCGGTGCCGGGGTGCGTCTGGATGAGCCCCATCAACGCGCCGCGGGACAGTGTGGCCAGCTTCAGGTCGGTGAGCGCGGTGCAGGTCGCCGAGCGTGGCGAGCCGTCGATGAGGCCCATCTCGCCGATCAGGCTGCCGGGGCCGATCATCGACACCACCACTTCTTCGCCCGTGACGCCGGTGCCGCTTTCGGCGCGCACATCGCCTTCGAGCACCAGCGCCATGTAGTCGCTGTCGTCGGACTCGCCCTCCTCCATCACGATCAGGCCGGTGCGCACGAAGACCGGTTCCATGGCGTCGATGACGCGCAGCGCCTCGTCGAATTGCAGTTCGGCCAGCGGCGCTGCGTGCATGAGCAGGCGTGCGGCGCGTTCGCGCAGATCGGTGATTTCGAGAGGATCGGTGTGAAGCATCGCAGCGGTAAGACAGGGAACAGCGTCAGGACGGCAAGGCCCACACCGCTGCCCCCCCGACCGCGTGAAACCGCCGCCCGGGCGCCGCTTCCATGAGCCAGCCGCCAGTGAACTCCCCGAAGGCCGGCAGCGTCGCCTGCTGCGCGTCGCTCACGAAGCACGGCATGCGCACGCTGTCGCGGCCCTTGCCGTAGAGCTTACAGGCCGGATGCAGGTGTCCAGCGAGAACGAAGTGCGTTGCGTGGGTTTGCGGGTGGTGGCAGCACGCGAAAGGGCCGAGCAGGAAGGGCTCGTCGACCACGTCGATGCAGAGCGCAGCGGGCGGATCGCCGGCGCGGCTGTCGTGGTTGCCGCGCACCAGCGTCATCGCGATGCCGGCATGGCGCGCGCGCCACGCCTCGACCGCCGGCAAGACGCTTCGGGCCGCCGCGGCATGGAGGAAGTCGCCGAGAAAAACGATGCGGTCCGGTGCGTGCTGCGCGATGAGCAAATCGAGGCGCGACAGATTCTCCCGCGTCGTGCCGCCGGGCACCGGCTGGCCGAGCGCGCGATAGGTCGCAGCTTTTCCCAGGTGCAGATCGGCGACGAAAAGGGTGCTGCCGGCGGGCCACCACAACGCGCGTTCGGGCAGCAGATGAAGCACCTCGCCACCCCAAAGGACATGGCATGGCGCAGCAGGAGAAAGGGAAGGCGAAAGAATGGTTTCGGTCACTGCGCGGGAGTTTCGCAAAAGCGCCGAAACCGTGCGTGTGCCCGGGATTCACGCGGCGTCCGTCGGCCCCTGCAGCACCTTGCCGTCGCCGATGAACGCTTCACCGACCAGTATCCGGAACACGGTACCCGGCAAGAAGCGGGGCACCGCCTTGGCTGACGCAAGAAACTCGACCTGCACCGTCTTCGCCTGGCCGCGCCGGAACCCTTCCCCGGCCGCCACGAACCAGCGCGCCGAAAAGCCCTGGTTGTCGACCACCAGCGCGCAGCGGTGCACCCCTTCGGCGACAAGCCGGTCTTCCGCCGGCACGGCGGCGGGGCGCAGCGTGATCTCGACCAGCGCGTGCGGCACGAAGGCGCTGCCCTCTGCGAAATCGGGTGGCGCCACGACGGCAGCTTCCGGCCGGCGCACCTTGCCGATCAGCCAGCCCACCACGTTGCCGATCACCGGCACCCACAGCACCATCATCAAGGTGCCGAGGTTGCGCGCGGTCGTGCCCGGGACTGCGTAGTGACGGATGACGGCGCCCAGCACCGCGACCGCCAGCAGGACGATGACGATAACCTTGCGGCGGAACTGGATGTTGGAACGGCTCATGACGGCATGGTCGCACGCCTGCGTTCGGACAACGGTGACACCGATGTCGTCGGCCGACCACCCACCCTTTGACCTCACAACGGCGGCAGCGGCCGCGAGGGCTTGCGCTCGCGGCGCGGCTTGCCGGCGCGGGCGGCACCGCCGCGCTCCGGCGCACCTTCCTGCCCGAACGCGAGCGTGTTCTTGACCGCGTCGACACCGCCCGCCGGCACCGCGCCACCCGCGGCTTTTTCGAGTTGGTCAACCATGCGCGCGATGCGATCGGCCACGCTTTCGTTGGTCAGCTTTTCGCGAAAGCGCTCGATCATCAGCGGGAACGCGAACGGCGTCGGCCGCGCGAGGGCCTGCACCACGAGCCCCTGCGACGCGATGCGCGCGAGGCTCGCGCGCAGGCGCCCGATCTCCAGCTCCTGCGCCAGCAATTCCTCCTCGGCCTGTAGCAACAACCGGTTCTGCGGGTCGTACTTGCGGAACACCTCCCAGAACAGCGACGACGACGCCTGCAGCTGCTTGTTGCTGCGCTTCTCGCCGGGATAGCCCTGGAAGATCAGCCCCGACACGCGCGCGATTTCGCGAAACCGCCGTTGCGCCAGCTCGCCGGCGTTCAGGCTCTCCAGCACCTCGTGCAGCAACCTCGATTCGTCGACCGGCGCCAGCACTTGCGGCAGCAACGTCGGCCAGTCGACTTCGGTGGCGCTGAGCAGCTCGAATCCGTAGTCGTTCACCGCGATCGAGAAGGTGCGCGGTGCATGTTGAGCCACTCGCCAGGCGATCAGGCTGGCCAGCCCGAGGTGCACATGGCGGCCCGCGAACGGATAGAGAAACAGGTGCGAACCTTCGCGCGTCTTCAGCACTTCGGCCAGCAGGGTTTGCGGCGTCGGCAAGGCCGACCACTGCTGCTGGATTTCAAGCAGCGGCCGCACGCATTGCAGTTCGGGCGAGTCGTACTTGCCCTCGCCGGCCAGCGCCAGCTGCTGCACGACCGCGTCGGCCAGCGTGGTCGAGAGCGGCATGCGTCCGCCGTTCCAGCGCGGCACCGCCGGGCGCTTGCCCGAGGCGCGGCGCACCCATGCCGTCATCTCGCGGATGCGCACGAGCTCGAGCAGCCGGCCGCCGAAGAGGAAGCAGTCGCCCGGCTTCATGCGCGCGGCAAAACTCTCTTCGACGGTGCCGATTTTCGTGCCGCCGACGTACTGCACCGCCATGCTCGCGTCGCTCACGATGGTGCCGATGTTCATGCGATGGCGGCGCGCCAGCCGCGCATCGGGCACGCGCCACACGCCTTCGGCATCGGGCACTGCGCGCTGGTAGTCGGGGTAGGCCGCGAGCGACGCGCCGCCCTGCCGCACGAAACCCAGACACCAGTCCCAGCTGTCCTGAGACAGCTTCGCATAGGCCGCCGTGCTGCGCACTTCGTCGTACAGGTCGTCGGGCAGGAAGCCGCCGCCCAGCGCGACGGTGACGAGGTGCTGCACCAGCACGTCGAGCGGTTGCTCGGGCGTGCTGCGCGCCTCGATGTGGCCGGCCGCGATGGCGTCGCGCGCCGCAGCGCCCTCCACCATCTCGATGCTGTGCGTCGGCACGAGCGTGATGCGCGACGGCCGCCCCGGCGCATGGCCCGAGCGTCCCGCGCGCTGCAGCAGGCGCGCGACGCCTTTCGGCGAGCCGATCTGCAACACGCGCTCCACCGGCAGGAAGTCGACGCCCAGGTCGAGGCTCGACGTGCACACTACCGCGCGCAGCTCACCGCTCTTGAGCCCCGCCTCGACCCACTCGCGCACCGCACGGTCGAGCGAGCCGTGGTGCAGCGCGATGAGGCCGGCCCACTCGGGCTTGGCTTCGAGGATCGCCTGGTACCAGATCTCCGACTGCGACCGCGTGTTGGTGAAGACCAGCGTCGTCTTGCTCGAAGCGATCTCCTCGATCACCTGCGGCAGCATCGTGAGCCCGAGATGCCCGCCCCACGGAAAGCGCTCGGCACGTCCGGGCAGCAGCGAATCGATCACCAGCTGCTTCGGCACCGCGCCCTGCACCATCGTGCCCGCCGTGCTGCCGAGCAGCGTGCGCATCGCATCGTTCAGGTTGCCGAGCGTGGCCGACATGCCCCACACGCACAACGCCGGGCTCCATCGCCGCAGCCGTGCCAGCGCCAGCTGCACCTGCACGCCGCGCTTATTGCCGAGCAGCTCGTGCCACTCGTCGACCACCACCATCTTCACCGTGCCGAGCACCTCGCTTGCGTCGGCGCGCGAGAGCAGCACCGACAGGCTCTCGGGCGTGGTCACCAGCACGGTGGGCAGACGCGCGTTCTGCGCACTGCGCTCGGCCGAAGGTGTGTCGCCGCTGCGCGCGCCAGCGGACCAGTCGGGCGCGAGCGATTCAAGGGGCTGCTGCAGCGCGCGCAGCGTGTCGGCCGCGAGCGCACGCATCGGCGTGATCCAGAGGACGGTGAGGGGCGGCGCGGTTTTTCGTGCCGGTGCCCGCGCGGACGCATCCTTGGTCGCGGACTTTTTCGGCTTGGCGGTTTTGGGCGGCACGGCGAATGCGAGCAGCGCGCCGAGCCAGACCGCATAGGTCTTGCCCGCGCCCGTGGTGGCGTGGAGCAGGCCGGATTCGCCGGCCGCGATGGCCTTCCAGACGTCGCGCTGGAACTTGAAGGGTTTCCAGCTTCGGGATTGGAACCAGTCAGCTAGGCGGCGGTGCATGCTGTGTTGTGAGTGGCATGTTCATCATTCGAAGCATTCGGACACCCATTCCGGCACTCGCGGTCGGTCGCCACGACCAATTCGCGTGGGCCATCAACTTGCCGACGGTGACCCTCTGCATTCAGCCGACAGTTCACCATCTCTGCACCAGCTTTTGATAAGCCTCGTCGAGACTTCTTGAAAACACCTTTGTGTTGGCCACAAGATGCTTCTTTTCGCCGTAGATTGATTCGTAGTCGATCTCGACGTCGATGCGCTTGCCGGCAATGAGTTTGACGAGTTCCATAGAGCAACCTTCAGCATTTTGCATCCTGGGTCTGTGGCGATGCAGAGATCGACACCGGCACATCGGCGCAGGTGCCGGGACGGAGCGCTCCAGCGCGGCTTCGGGCAGAGGCCGGGTGATCGCCAGGTCTTCCAGCGGGGAGTTATTCTGAAAACTACAACGTAGTTAAACTATCGACATGAGCTCACTTCTGTTCGAATGGGATGAACGCAAGGCGGCCCTTAACGCGAGGAAGCACGGCGTCACCTTCGACGAAGCGAAGTCCGTGTTCGTCGACGAGCGTGCCAGGTTGATCGACGATCCGGATCATTCAGACGATGAAGAGCGCTTTGTCCTCCTCGGCCTGAGCAGCGCGCTGAGGTTGCTGCTGGTCTGCCATTGCTACCGAAGCGAAGGCAATGTCATCCGCATCGTTTCGGCTCGCAAAGCAACCGGCCGCGAATCAAAGGCCTACCCCTAAGGTGTCACATGCGCAAAGAATATGATTTCTCGGCGGCAAGGAAAAATCCCTACGCAGCCCAGCTGAAAAAGCAGATCACGATCCGCTTGGATGAAGACTCCATCACGTACTTCAAGTCGATCTCCGAGGATGTGGGCATTCCGTACCAGAGCCTGATCAACCTGTATCTGCGGGATTGCGCAGCTTCGCATCGCAAGCTGAATTTGAACTGGAAGTAGGCGGGCGCTGCTGGCAGGTGCTTGGCCTCATCCCGGCAACAACGCCCCCAGCGTCTCCAGCGTATCCGCCTCCTCCACCGGTTTGTCCTCCCGCCACCGCAGCATGCGCGGGAAGCGCACCGCGATGCCGCTCTTGTGGCGCGTGCTTTTCGCGATCCCTTCGAAACCGAGCTCGAAGACCAGCGTCGGCTTCACGCTGCGCACGGGGCCGAAGCTCTCGATCGTGGTCTTACGGATGACGGCGTCGACGCGGTTCATCTCGGCATCGGTGAGGCCCGAATACGCCTTGGCGAAGGGCACGAGCTTGCGGTCTTCCTGGCCGGGCGGGCCGTCCCATACCGCGAAGGTGTAGTCGCTGTAGAGGCTGGCACGGCGGCCGTGGCCGCGCTGCGCGTAGATGAGCACGGCGTCGATGCTGAGCGGGTCGATCTTCCACTTCCACCAGGTCCCGACGTCCTTGGTGCGGCCCACGCCGTAGGCGGCGCGGCGCTGCTTCAACATCATCCCTTCGACGCCCATCGAGCGCGCGGCTTCGCGCTGGCGGGAGAGGTCGTTCCAGTCACTGCCGGTGAGCACCGGGCTTGCGATGAGTTGCGGATGCTGCAGCTGCGCCACGAGCTCGTCCATCGCGACGCGGCGTTCTTCCTGCGGCAGCGTGCGCTGGTCCTTGCCCTGCCATTCGAGCAGGTCGTAGGCGAGCAGCACGACCGGAATGTCGCGCAGGATCTTCGGGCCGAGCGTCTTGCGGCCGATGCGGCGCTGCAGTTCAGCGAAGGGCTGCACCTTGCCTTCACCGCCGGGCGATGTCTCATCCTTGCGCCACACGACGATCTCGCCATCGAGCACGGTGCCGTCGGGCAGCGCCTCGCCCATCGTCGCAAGTTCCGGAAAGCGATCGGTCACCAGTTCTTCGCCGCGCGACCACAGCCACACCTGCCCTGCGCGCTTGACCAGCTGGGCCCGGATGCCATCCCACTTCCACTCGATCAGCCAGTTCGCGGGCGCGCCGAGCAGCGCATCGAAGCGCTCGACCGGCTCGTTGAACGGATGTGCGAGAAAGAACGGGTACGGCTGGCCACTGGTCTGCTGGTTCTGTTCGCCATCGCTCTCGGGCGCGATGAGCGTGGCGTAATCGCGCGCCGAGGGCTGGCCGGCGATGTGCGTGTAGCCCATGAGGCGCTGCGCCACGCGCTTGGCGTCGATCGCGCCGACGGCGGCCAGCGCCTGCGTCACCTGCAGCTTCGACACGCCGACGCGGAAGGCGCCGGTCATGAGCTTGAAGTAGACCAGGCGCTCGTCCGGTGCGAGCTGGCGCCACTGCGCGCGCAGCGTGTCGGCGAGCTGGTCGGGCGGTGTCTTTCGCAGCGGCAGCAGGCGCTCTTCGATCCACACGGCCAGACCGATGTCGTGTGCTTCGGTCGGTGGCGGCAGCAGCAGCGCGATGGTTTCGGCCAGGTCGCCGACCGCCTCGTAGCTTTCGTCGAACAGCCACTCGGGCAGGCCGGCCGCCTCCTGTGCGAGCAGCCGCAGCAGCTTGGTCGGCACCAGTTGCCGCGGCTTGCCGCCGGCCAGAAAGTAGACGGCCCAGGCCGCGTCTTCCTGCGCGGCGTCCAGCAGATAGCGCTGCAGCGCAGCCTGCTTGGCGAGGCTCGATGTGGTGGCGTCGAGTTCGCGATAAAGGGCGGCGAAGGCTTTCATGCCGGTGCGCTGGCGGGGGGCACTTCCGCCTTGTCCGCCACGTCCTCGTCGCCGTACTCCGTCTTGAAGCCCTGCGCTTCCAGGCCGTTCTCCGTCAGCCAGCGCACCAGCACCGCGACGCTGCCGTGCGTGACGAACACGCGCTCGGCACCGGTGCCGGCGATGGCCTTCTGCAGTCCGGGCCAGTCGGCGTGGTCGCTCATCACGAAGCCGCGGTCGACACCGCGACGACGCCGCGTGCCGCGCAGCTGCATCCAGCCGCTCGCGAACGCATCCGAGTAGTGGCCGAAGCGGCGCATCCACGGCGTGCCCTGCGCCGACGGCGGCGCGAGCACAAGTGCGCGCTTGAGCATCTGCGGATTCACGCCGGGGTCGCTCACGCGCAGCGTCGGCGGCAGCGCGACGCCGGCCGCGCGATAGACCGCGTTGAGCGGCTCGACCGCACCGTGCACCACGATCGGCCCGATCGACGCGTCCGCGCCATGCAGGATGCGCTGCGCCTTGCCGAACGCGTAGCAGAGCAGCACCGAGGCGCGTCCGTCGTCCGCATTGCGACGCCACCAGGCGTTGATGTCGGCGCTCAGTTGCGCCTGCGTCGGCCAGCGGTAGATCGGCAGACCGAAGGTCGATTCGGTGATGAAGGTGTCGCACGGCACCGGCTCGAACGGCGTGCAGGTGCCGTCGGGCTCGGTCTTGTAGTCGCCCGACGCGACCCACACGCGGCCTCCGTGTTCGAGCCGCACCTGCGCAGACCCGAGCACATGGCCGGCCGGATGCAGCGAGATGCGCACGCCGTTCTGCACGACCGCTTCGCCGTAGGGCAGCGTCTGCAAGGTGATGTCGGCGCCGAGTCGCGTGCGCAGCGTGCCTTCGCTGTCGGTCTGCGCGAGGTAGTGGTTGTGGCCGACGCGCGCATGGTCCGAATGCGCGTGCGTGATGACGGCGCGATCGACCGCCCGCCACGGGTCGATGTAGAAATCGCCCGGCGGACAGTACAGGCCTTCGGGCCGCGCAACCACGAGATCGTCGGGGCGGGACGCAAAACTGACAGGAGTCGACGGCACGTGCATGGACATGGCCGGCCATCGTAGGCGCTGCGTCTTTCGAACACGCCGATTCGGCACCGCGAAGCGTTGTCGGCAGCGGCCTACGCCCACCCCGGCCAGGCCCGTTCGCCGCGCGGCGCGTGCTGTTGCCACACTGGCTGGATCAGGAATCTTCAGTAGCGCCGAGAATCGGTGGATGACACTCTGCACGATGCGATCGCTCAATGACGACAGCCCAGGCCGACCGCCACGCGATCGCGTCAGTCACAGGGCACGACATGCATTCTTGTTGGGGACTGCCTGCGCTTTGCTGGCGCTTGCCGCGACCACCTCGGCACAACCTGTGGGGCCAGACAGCCTGGACTGCGCCCGGCAAGACGCCGTTCAACGCCAGATGGAAGCTGCCAAACAAAAAGGGCAAATGCTTCGCAGGCAGCGGCTGGAAACGGAACTCGCCACGTTGAACACTCGCTGCGGCAAAGAAAGCAAGTCGTTCACGCGGCTCGATCAGATCGGTCAACAGCAACAACTGGTCCGCGAACTCGAGCTTGAGTTGCAGGAAGCCCGGGACATACTGCGGGCGCTTACCGCACAACGTCCGTAGCGCGGGCGCCATTGCACGCGCAGCGCGCTACTTCTTCTTTAAGCTGCCCATCACCTCGAGAATGTTCATCTTCACGCCCCCCGGCATGACCGTGTCGCCCGGCTTCTGGTCGGCCTTGCAGGGACCGATCCACTTCGCGTCGAGCGTCATCTTGCCCTCGTTCTTACCCATGAATGGCGGCTTGTAAGTCGACGTGCTTTCCATGCGGTAGGCCGAGCTCAGGTCGCCCGTCATCACCGCGTGCGTGGTGGCGGTGCTCGGGCCGAGGTTGCAGACCGAATCGAGCACCAGCTTGCCGCCTTCGTTGCGCAGGTCGTTTTTGGCGCACGCCATCTTGCTGGCGCCTTGGCCCAGGTCGCGCAAGGCCTGGTCGGTCCTGGCGTCGATGCACTGCTGCACGGTTTGCGACGGATTCGTGTCGCCGACGCTGGTGGTCTTGAGCTCCCACAGGCCGGGCTTGCGCGGCGGATAGTCGGCGGCCAAGGCCGCCGAAGCGCCGGCCAAAAGGCACGGGAGAACGAAAGCGAGTCGGAGGTTCATCCCCGGTTTGTACCGGCAGAACGCGACAACGCAAATAGCGCGATCGGTCTAAAACAGAAGGCGCCGCCGAGCAGCAGCCCGCCGGCCACGTCGATCACCACGTGCTGGCGCACCGCCATCGTCGAATAGACGATACCGACCGCCCACGCGACGTTGAGCACGCGCACCCACGCCGGCGCACCGACTTCCTTCAGTTGGCGCGCGAGAAACCAGCAGGCGAACACCGAGAACGACACGTGCAGCGACGGGAACGCATTGCCCACCGCGTCGGTGGTCTTCAGGAAATGCAGCGCCGGATGCATGACGCCCTCGATCGGGAAGATCGGCACCGCCGTCGGCAGGAACCAGAAGATGGTGAGCGCGATCGCACTCATGAGCGCGGCGCTGATTGCGAATGCGCCGAGCTCGCGCAGGTCCTTCGCGAAGGCCGGCGGCAGCGCGAGGTAGAGCCAGAGCGACGCATAGAGCGGCAGCGCCGCGACGCGCAGTTCGAGCCAGCGATCGATCGGCGTGAGCGGCAACACCCAGGCGTGCGGCAACGCGCGCTGCATCACCGCGAAATACAGGACGAAGAAGCCGACCGTGGCGACGGTGTTGCCGACGAGCTTGAGCAGGAACAGGGTGGACCAGCGACGGCCGAGCGCGACGTGCCAGGGCGGCGGAGCTACCAGGCCGTCCACTTACTCTCGCTCGCGTCCGAAGCGACGGTGCGCTCGATGAAGCGCACACCCCGCGCGCCGTCTTCCACACGCGGGTAATCCGCCGCGATCGGCTCGGCGACGTGGCCTGCGAGCCGTGCGCGAATGTCCGCGGCCACGCCGGCGTACACGTTCGCGAACGCTTCGATGAAGCCTTCGGGATGCCCGCTCGGCAACCGGCTCGCGCGCCGTGCCGATTCGCACAGCCACGGCGAGCCGCGCGTGAGTATCTGCTTGGGTCCGTCATGCGGGTAATGGATCAACTCACTTGGCGCTTCCTGCCGCCAGTCGAGCGTGCCGAGCGTTCCGGAGATGCGCAGGCGCAGGTCGTTCTCGACGCCCGTGTGGATCTGCGAGGCCACCAGCACGCCACGCGCGCCGCCCGCGAAGCGCAACAGCAGGCTGCCGTCGTCGTCGAGCGCGCGACCCGGCACCAGTGCGCCGAGGTCGGCACAGAGCGCCTCGATTTCGAGGCCGGTCACGGTGGCCAGCAGGTTCTCGGCGTGCGAGCCGATGTCGCCGATGGCACCGGCCGCGCCGCTGCGCGCCGGGTCGGTGCGCCAGCCGGCCTGCTTGTTGCCCTCGGCTTCGAGGTGCGTGGCGAGCCAGCCCTGGTTGTATTCGACGACCACCTTGCGCAAGGTGCCGAGCTGGCCGCTTCGCACCATCTCGCGCGCCTGGCGGACCATCGGATAGCCGGTGTAGTTGTAGGTGACACCGAAGACGGTGCCTTGCTTGTGCACCGCGGCGACGAGCGCATCGGCCTCTGCGCGCGTGTGCACCAGCGGCTTGTCGCAGACGACATGAAAGCCGGCCTCGACAAACGCCTTCGCCACCGGGAAGTGCACGTGGTTCGGCGTGACGATCGAGACGAAGTCGATGCGCTCCTCGGGCGACCGCCGGAGCTCGTCGGCCAGGAGGGATTGCCAGTCGCCGTGGTTGCGGTCGTCGGCCAGGAACACGTCGCGGCCCGAGGCCCGCGCCTTGTCCGGGCTCGACGAGAGCGCGCCGGCGACCAGTTCGATCTGGCCGTCCAGCGCCATGGCCTTGCGGTGCACGGCGCCGATGAAGGCGTCGCGCCCACCGCCGACCATGGCGTAGCGCAGCTTGCGAGACACCATCAGAACGGCGAATCGGGGAAGTAGAATTCCTTGGCGTTGTCCTTGGTGATCAACACCGACGGAATGATCGTCGTGGCCGGCAGCTTCTCGCCCTTCAGGCGCGCTTCGGCAGTGAGCTTGATCGCGTCGTAGATGAACTTCGGCGAGTAGCTCACGTCGGCCGCGATGCGCGGGTCCTTCGCGTCCATGATGGTCTTGACCATGCCCTTGGCGCCCGCACCGCCGAACACCACCTTGATGTCGGTGCGCTTGGCCTGCTCGATGGCCTTGAGCACGCCCACGGCCATGTCGTCGTCGGCGGCCCAGATGGCGTCGATCTGCTTGAAGCGCGTGAGGTAGTCCTGCGTGACCTTGAAGGCGTCGTCGCGGTTCCAGTTGGCGTACTTGGCATCGAGCAGCTTGATGTCCGGCGAGCCCTTGAGCACGGCGTTGAAGGCGTCCATGCGTTCGTTGTCGAGCGTGGTCGCGATGCCGCGCAGCGCCACCACGTTGCCCTTGCCGCCCAGCGCCTTCACGATGTACTCGGCCGGGATGCGGCCGAAGGCGGTGTTGTCGCCGGCGACGTAGGCGTCCTGCGCGCTGGTGTCGGTCAGGCCGCGATCGACCACGGTGACGTAGGCGCCCTTGGCCTTGACCTGCGCGACCGGCTTGGTCAGCGCGGCCGACTCGAACGGAAACACGACGAGCGCGTTGATCTTCGTGACGGTGCTCAGGTCCTGCAGCTGGTTGGCCTGCTCGGGCGCGTTGGCCGCGGTCTTGATGGTGATCTTCAGGTCCTTGTGCTGCTTTTCCAGGTCCTTCTTGGCCTGGTTCGCCCAGTAGTTGATGCCGCCCATGAAGCTGTGCGTGGCGGCCGGGATCGACACGCCGAGGTTGACCTTCTCGGCGGCGAGCGCAGGCAGGCTGGTGAGCGCGATGGCCGCGGTGGCAACCGCGGTGAGCGCGAGGCGACGGGTGAGGGTTGTCATGCTGGATGTCTCCTTGGTGGTGGATGAAACGGGAACGGAAAACTCAACGCCGGCCGCGCTGCAGGAACGCGACGATGATGATCACGAAGCCCTGCACGGCGGCGTTCAGGTAGACGCTGATGACGCTGGTGAGGTTCAGGATGTTGCTGATGACCGAGAGCAGGATCGCGCCGATCACCGTGCCGGTGATGCTGCCGGCGCCGCCTTTGAGCGCGGTGCCGCCGACGATCACCGCGGCAATGGCTTCGAGTTCCCACAGCAGGCCGGTGGTGGGCGAGGCGGAGCCGAGGCGCGGCACGTACAGCAGCGTCGCGATGCCGACACACACGCCGAGCAGCACATAGGTAAGGATTTTCACGCGGTCGACATCGACCGCGGCATAGCGCGCGACCTGCTCGTTGGAGCCGATCGCCTGCACATAGCGGCCGTAGGCGGTGCGGTTCAGGATCACGCCGCCGACGACCGCCACGGCCACGAACACCCACACCGGCACCGGGATGCCCAGCAGGCTCGCGTAATACACGGGCGCGTAGAGGTCCGACAGGTTGTTGTCCAGCGTGAGCGCGCCGCCGTCGGCGAAATACGTGAGGTAGGCGCGGAAGATGCCGAGCGTGCCCAGCGTCACGATGAAGGGCTCGATGCGGCCCTTGGTGATGAGCAGGCCGTGCGCCAGCCCGAACAACGCGCCCAACAGCACCGCGAGCGTCGCGCCCGCCATCACGGCGAGCAAAGGCGAGCCGAGTGCCGGGCCGGCCCAGTTGATGAACATGATCACGCTGCCTGCGATGAGCGCCGCCATCGACCCCACCGAGAGGTCGATGCCGCCCGAGATGATCACGAAGCACATGCCCACCGCGATGATGCCGATGAAGGCGGTGCGCGTGAGCACGTTCATCGCGTTGTCGACGGTCACGAAGTCGCTGTTGAGCAGCGTGCCTGCGATGCAGAGCAACACGAGGCCTGCGATCGGGCCGATGCCGCGCAGCCTTTCGGCCCAGCGGGGTTTGGCTTCAGCGCGGTGCGCCGCGTCAGGCGTGTTCTGGGGCTGTTCCGGTGGCATGAGCGATAAGCCCCTCTTCGGTGAGATGTTCGGCGTCCAGCGTGGTGACGATCCGGCCCGCGCGCATCACCGCGACGCGGTGGCACAGGCCGATCAATTCCATCAGCTCGGACGAGACGACGATCACGGCGAGCCCTTCGCGGGCCAGTCGCTGGATCAGGAAATAGATGTCGCGCTTGGCCCCGACGTCGACACCGCGCGTGGGCTCGTCGAGCACCACGACTTTCGGTCGGGGTTGGAGCACTTTCGCGAGCGCGAGCTTCTGCTGGTTGCCGCCCGAGAGCGACGACGCGCGCACGTCGAGCGAGCCGGTGCGGATGCCGTAGTCCTGCACCGCTTCGGCCAGCGCCGCGCGCTCGGCTTCTGGCTGGAGCCAGGGCCGCGCGTATCGCTCGAGCGCCATCAGCGTGAGGTTCTGGCGCAAGCCGAAGTCGACGTGCAGGCCCTTGCCCTTGCGGTCTTCGCTGAGGTAGGTGAAGCCGTGCCGTGCGGCATCGCGCGGGTTGCGCAGCTTCACCGGCTGGCCGAGCATCTGCACATCGCCGCTGCCGGGGCGCAGGCCTATCAGCCCCTCGAAGAGTTCGGTGCGGCCCGCACCGACGAGGCCTGCGAAGCCGAGGATCTCGCCCGCATGCACTTCGAAGCCAGCGTCTCGCGCCCAGCCGGGCACATTGAAGTGGCGCACACGCATGGCGGGGGCATCGCTGACGACGACTGCATCGCGTGGCGGGTACAGGTCCGACAGCTCGCGCCCAACCATGAGGTTGGCCATCTGGTGGCGCGTGACGTCCGCCGTCTGCGCGCGAGCGACAAAACGGCCGTCGCGCATGACGATGACTTCATCGGTGACGCGCTCCACCTCGTCCAGCTTGTGCGAGATGTAGACGATGGTCACGCCGTCGGCACGCAGCTGTGCGATGAGCTTGAAGAGACGTTCGGTTTCGCCGGGCGTGAGCGTCGCGGTCGGCTCGTCCATGATCAGGAGTCGCGCGCGCCGGGCGATCGCCTTGGCGATCTCGACCAGTTGCTTCTCGGCCACGATCAGGCGACGCACCTTGGTGGTCGGGTCGATCTGCAAGCCAACCGCTGCGAGCGCGGCCGCAGCGTCGCGCGCCATGGCCGCATCGTCGAGTAGCCAGCCGTTTTTCTTTTCGTGGCCGAGGAAGATGTTCTGCGCCACGCTCAGGTCTTCGGCGAGGTTGAACTCCTGGTGGATCAACACGATGCCCAGCGCCTCGGCGTCACGCGAACTGCCGAACACCTGCTGCGAGCCATTGATCTGCAACGTGCCGCCCGTCAGGGTTTCATAGCCGGCGAGGATCTTCATCAGCGTCGATTTGCCGGCGCCGTTTTCGCCGAGCAGGCCATACACGCGGCCCGGCGCGAGCGCGAAGCTCACACCGTGCAGCACCTGCACCGGCCCGAAGCTTTTGACGACGTCGTGGAACGCGACGGCCACGCTGTGCTTGACGGGATTGTTCATGGTGCGACGCCTCGCGCCTTCAGTGTTTCGTGCATCGCCAGCACGCCCGCGCCGATCACGCCGCCCTGCGCGCCGAGCGGTGTGTACTGGATTTCCAAGTGTCGGGTCGAGAGCGCGAGCGAACGCTGGTAGACGCTCTGGCGCACCGCCGCAAGAAACAGCGGCCCGATGCGCGTGATGCCGCCGCCGATGAACACGTGCGACGGATTGAAGAAATTCACCACCGACGCCAGCATCTGGCCGATCAGGCTGCCGGCGCGCTGGATGATGTCGTTGGCCGCGGCGTCGCCCGCACGGCTGGCCTCGCCGACATGCTGCGCATCGATGTGGCCGTGCGTGCGAAGGCATTCGGCCAGCGCGTCGCTGTCGCCGGCCTCCGCGGCCTCGACGGCCATGCGCGTGATCGCGGGTCCTGCCGCCATCACCTCGACGCAGCCGACGTTGCCGCAGTGGCAGCGCGGGCCTTCCTGATCGACGCAGATGTGGCCGACGTCACCCGCCGAGCCGGCCGCGCCGCGGTACACGACGCCGTGGCACACGATGCCGCAGCCGATGCCGGTCCCGTCCTTGATCACGAGGAAGTTGGTGAGCGAGCGCTGCAGGCGCCAGAGTTCGCCGAGCGCCATCAGGTTGACGTCGTTGTCGACGAACACCGGCGCGGCGTAGTCCTCGCGCAGGTAGTCGCGGATCGAAAAACCGTCCCAGGCCGGCATCAGCGGCGGGTTGACCAACTGGCCGATCTCGAAATTGACCGGACCCGGCACGCCGATGCCGATGCCGATGACATCGCGTGCGCTGCGGCCGCACTGGGCAAGCAACTCGCGCATGAGGACGCGGACGCGGGCCAGAACCACGCCCGGGCCGCGCTTCACGTCGGCCGCCTCAGCGCGATGGGCCAGCACGGCGAGGTCCGGGCTGAGCACCGCCACATCGAGGCTGGTGGCCCCGATGTCGATGCCGACCACGACGCCCAGAGAACCGTTGAGTTGAAGATTTTCAGGGCGGCGACCGCCCGAGGAACGCTGCAGCCCGGATTCGGCGAGCAGGCCCTGGGCCACCAGGCCGGCGATCAGCGCATTCGCCTTGCTCTTGGAAAAACCGAGCCGTTCGGCCATGCCATGCCGCGAGCCGCCGGCCGACCAGAAGGTCGTTTCCAGCAACTGCATTTCGTCGGCTGTCAGTCCGCTCCAGCGTTCCACGCGGTGTCTCCAATGTCTCTTGCCGCCGGTCTTGGTGCCGGGCGAACGCGAATGGTAGAGGCGCAGCTTCAGCCAGACAAGGCTTATCTTCGACCGAATAAAGACCGAAGTGGTTTTTGGCGTGCCCAAAGCAAAAGCCGCCCGAAGGCGGCTTTCAATGCGGCAAGCAACGCTTGGCGCTTACTTCTTCTGGCGGTATTTGCGCAGCGCAGCGATCTGGGCGGCCATCACCAGTAACTCCGACTGCGCCATCGCGATGTCGATGTCGGTCTTGGCGTTCTTGAGCGCTTCCTCGGCGGCGGCCTTGGCCTGGTTCGCCTTTTCGTCGTCGAGGTCCTTGCCGCGGATCGCGGTGTCGGACAACACGGTGACGGCGTTGGGCTGCACTTCGAGAATGCCGCCCGCGACGAACACGAATTCCTCGCCTCCGTCGGCCATCTCGATGCGCACGGCGCCCGGACGGATGCGGGTGATCAGCGGCGTGTGACGCGGATAGATGCCGAGCTCGCCGGTTTCACCGGGCAGCGCGACGAACCTCGCCTCGCCCGAGAAGATCGACGCTTCCGCGCTGACCACGTCGACGTGAATGGTGTTTGCCATGGGGGTTCCTTGGCCGCTTTACGCGACTTTCTTGGCCTTTTCGAACGCCTCGTCGATGCCGCCCACCATGTAGAACGCCTGTTCCGGCAGGTGGTCGGCTTCGCCGTTCACGATCATCTTGAAACCACGGATGGTTTCGGCCAGCGGCACGTACTTGCCCGGCGAGCCTGTGAACACTTCGGCCACGTGGAACGGCTGCGAGAAGAAGCGCTGGATCTTGCGCGCACGGGCCACGGCGAGCTTGTCGTCGGGGGCCAGTTCGTCCATGCCCAGAATCGCGATGATGTCGCGCAGTTCCTTGTAGCGCTGCAGCATGCCCTGCACGGCGCGGGCCGTGTTGTAGTGCTCTTCGCCGACCACGTTCGGGTCGAGCTGGCGCGAGGTCGAGTCCAGCGGGTCGACCGCCGGGTAGATGCCGAGCGACGCGATGTCGCGCGACAAGGCCACGGTCGAATCCAGATGGGCGAAGGTGGTGGCAGGCGACGGGTCGGTGTAATCGTCCGCAGGCACGTACACGGCCTGGATCGAGGTGATCGAGCCGACCTTGGTCGACGTGATGCGCTCTTGCAGGCGGCCCATTTCCTCGGCCAGCGTTGGCTGGTAGCCCACGGCGGAAGGCATCCGGCCCAGCAGTGCCGACACTTCGGTACCGGCCAGCGTGTAGCGGTAGATGTTGTCCACGAAGAACAGCACGTCGCGGCCTTCGTCGCGGAACGATTCGGCAATGGTCAGGCCGGTCAGCGCCACGCGCAGACGGTTGCCCGGCGGCTCATTCATCTGGCCGTAGACCATGGCCACTTTCGACTCTTCGAGGTTCTCGAGGTTCACGACGCCGGAGTCGGCCATCTCGTGATAGAAGTCGTTGCCTTCGCGGGTCCGCTCGCCCACACCGGCGAACACCGACACGCCCGAGTGGGCCTTGGCGATGTTGTTGATGAGTTCCATCATGTTCACGGTCTTGCCCACGCCGGCACCACCGAACAGGCCCACCTTGCCGCCCTTGGCGAACGGGCAGATCAGGTCGATCACCTTGATGCCGGTTTCCAGCAGGTCTTGCGATGGCGACAGTTCGTCGTAGGCAGGTGCCTTGCGATGGATCGATGCGGTGAGCTCATGGCTGACCGGACCGCGTTCGTCGATCGGCGCGCCGAGCACGTCCATGATGCGACCCAGCGTGGCCTTGCCGACCGGCACCGTGATGGGTGCGTTGGTGTTGCTCACCATCAGGCCGCGGCGCAGGCCGTCGGACGAACCGAGCGCAATGGTGCGCACGATGCCGTCGCCGAGTTGCTGCTGCACCTCGAGCGTCAGCGCGCTGCCTTCGAACTTCAGGGCGTCGTAAATCCGGGGCATCTGGTCACGCGGAAATTCCACGTCGACCACGGCGCCGATGCATTGAACGATCTTGCCTTGTGCTGCGTTTGCTTGAGCCATGTGTGCTCCGATAAAAGTTGTTTGGGGGGACGTCGACAGTGGGCGGCGACTCAGACGCCGGCGGCGGCTGCCGCGCCCGCGACGATCTCGGACAGTTCTTTGGTGATGCCGGCCTGGCGCGTCTTGTTGTAGATCAGCTTGAGCTCGCCGATCACATTGCCGGCGTTGTCGGTCGCGGCCTTCATCGCCACCATGCGCGCCGAATGTTCGGACGCCATGTTTTCAGCGACCGCCTGGTACACCAGCGATTCGACATAGCGAACAAGCAGCTCGTCGATCACGCTTTGCGCATCGGGTTCGTAGATGTAGTCCCACGAATGCGCGCCGGCCTCGGTTTGAAGCGAGTCGGCAGCCAGCGGCAGCAACTGCTCGACCACCGGCTCCTGCTTGATCGTGTTGATGAACTTCGTGTAGCAGAGATAGACCGCCGAGATCTTGCCTTCGGCGTATGCGTCGAGAAGCGTCTTGACCGGGCCGATCAGCTTGTCCAGATGCGGCACATCGCCCAGGTGGGTGACGTGCGCCACCACGCGGGCACCGATGCGGTTGAGGAACCCCAGACCCTTGCTGCCGATCGCGACCGATTCGATCGCGACACCGTTCGCCTGCGCCTCGCGCAGCTTGACAGTCACGGCGCGCAGCAGGTTGGTGTTCAACCCGCCGCACAGGCCCTTGTCGCTGGTCACGATGATGAAGCCGATGCCCTTGGCTTCGTTCGTCTTCATGAACGCGTGGGTGTACTCGGGGTTCGCCTTGCCGAGGTTGGCCGCGATGTTGCGAATCTTCTCGCTGTAGGGGCGAGCAGCGCGCATGCGTTCCTGCGCCTTGCGCATCTTGGAAACCGAGACCATTTCCATGGCCTTGGTGATCTTCTTGGTGTTTTCCACCGATTTGATCTTGCCGCGGATTTCCTTACCAGCTGCCATGAGTGTTCCTTGCTTGGTCGACGATCAGGCGAACGACTTCTTGAACGACGTGATGGCCGTCGTCAGTTCGGCTTCTGCGTCCTTGTCGAGGGCCTTGGCCTTCTCGATCTTGTCGAGCAGCGCCGCGTGGCTCGACTTCAGGTACTGGTGCAGGCCGTGTTCGAACGGCAGCACTTTCTTGATTTCGAGGTCGTCCATGAAGCCCTTGTTCACGGCGAACAGCGTGGCGCCCATCAGCGAGATCGGCAGCGGGCTGTACTGCGCCTGCTTGAGCAATTCGGTGACGCGGGCACCGCGGTCGAGTTGCTTGCGGGTCGCTTCGTCCAGGTCGGAGGCGAACTGCGCGAACGCAGCCAACTCGCGGTACTGGGCCAGGTCGGTACGGATACCGCCGGACAGGCTCTTGATGATCTTGGTCTGCGCCGACGAACCCACGCGCGACACCGAGATACCGGCGTTGATTGCGGGGCGAATGCCGGCATTGAACAGGCTGGTTTCCAGGAAGATCTGGCCGTCGGTGATCGAGATCACATTGGTCGGCACGAAAGCGGACACGTCGCCGGCTTGCGTTTCGATGATCGGCAGTGCCGTCAGCGAACCGGTCTTGCCCTTCACTTCGCCCTTGGTGAAGGCTTCGACGTAGTCGGCGTTCACCCGGGCGGCGCGCTCGAGCAAGCGGCTATGGAGATAGAACACGTCGCCGGGATAGGCTTCGCGGCCTGGCGGGCGGCGCAGCAGCAGCGACACTTGGCGGTACGCAACAGCTTGCTTGGACAGGTCGTCATAGACGATCAGTGCGTCTTCGCCGCGGTCGCGGAAGTATTCGCCCATCGTGCAGCCCGAGTACGCCGAAACGTACTGCATCGCGGCCGATTCCGAAGCGGAAGCCGCGACCACGATGGTGTAGTCCATGGCGCCGGCTTGTTCCAGCGAGCGCACCACGTTCTTGATCGACGACGCCTTCTGACCGATGGCGACGTAGATGCACGTCACGCCCTGGCCCTTCTGGTTGATGATCGCGTCGATGGCCACGGCGGTCTTGCCGGTCTGGCGGTCGCCAATGATCAGCTCGCGCTGGCCACGGCCGATCGGCACCATCGAGTCGATGGACTTCAGGCCGGTTTGCAGCGGCTGATCGACCGACTTGCGTGCGATCACGCCCGGGGCGACCTTTTCGATCACGTCGGTCATCGTGGCATTGATCGGACCCTTGCCGTCGATCGGCTGGCCCAGGGCATTCACCACGCGGCCGATCAGTTCGGGGCCGACCGGCACTTCCAGGATGCGGCCCGTGCACTTCACGGTGTCGCCTTCGGAGATGTGCTCGTATTCGCCCAGAATCACGGCGCCGACCGAGTCGCGCTCGAGATTCAGCGCCAGGCCGAACGACGGCGTGCCGTCAGCACTTGGCGGAAATTCGAGCATTTCGCCCTGCATCGCGTCCGACAGGCCGTGCACGCGCACGATGCCATCGGTCACCGAGACGACGGTGCCCTGATTGCGAATGTCGGCGCTGACACCCAGACCCTCGATACGGCTCTTGATCAGTTCGGAAATTTCTGCGGGATTGAGTTGCATGACTCTTTCCTTCTTTCAATAAATAGGGCCAACGGCCACTCCCCGCATCAAGCGGTGAGCGCTGCTTTCATTTGCTCGAGACGAGCCTTCACGGAGGTGTCGAGGACTTCGTCACCCACCACGACGCGAATGCCGCCGATCAGCGACGGGTCGGACTCGACCCGTGTCGTCAGCTTGCGGCCGAAGCGGCGCTCCAGCGCCACGCCGACGTCGTGCAACTCTGCATCGGCGATCGGAAAGGCGCTGTAGATCACCGCGTCCGAAGCGCCGCTCTGCGCGTTCATGAGCGCGCGATACTGGACGGCGACCTCGGGCAGCGCAGCGATGCGTCGGTTGTCGATCACGGCGCGCAGGAAGTTCTTGCCGTGTTCAGGCAAGCCCGGCGACATCAGCCCGGACACCAGGTCAAAGACCTGTTCCGCCGACACCTTCGGGTCGGAAGCGAACTGCTGCAGCTGGGGGCTGCCGGCGATCACGGCGAGCTGGTCGATCCAGCCGGCCGCACCTGCGACGTCGGCCGACGAGGCATCGAACAGCGCATCGGCGTACGGACGAGCAATGGTGGCGAGTTCGGCCATGTCGTCCTCAGAGCTCGGTCTTCAAGCGAGCGAGCAGGTCGGCGTGGACGCCCGCATTGACTTCCTTGCGGAGAATCTGCTCGGCACCCTTGACGGCCAGCGCGGCCACCTGCTCGCGCAGCGCCTCACGGGCTCGCACGGATTGCTGCTCGGCCTCGGCATGCGCAGCGGCGACGATCTTGTCGCCCTCCACCGTGGCACGGCCCTTGGCCTCTTCGACGATTTGCTGGGCACGGCGCTCGGCGTCGGCCAGCAGGCTGGTCGTTTCGTTGCGGGACTTCACCAGTTCCTGCTCGACGCGCTGATTGGCAGAAGCGAGTTCCGCCTTGGCCTTCTCGGCGGCCGCCAGGCCCGCGGCGATCTTTTGTGCGCGTTCGTCCAGCGCCTTTGCGATGGGCGGCCACACGAATTTCATCGTGAACAGCACCAGCAGCAGGAAGACGATGGCCTGAACGAACAGGGTCGCGTTGATACTCACGGCAACACCTTTCTTGAGTGGCGTTGAACGGGCTTACTTCGGCAGGTTGGCCAGGAAGGTCGCAGCGAACGGGTTGGCGAAGGCGAACAACAGGGCGATGGCCACACCGATCAGGAAGGCCGCGTCGATCAGCCCGGCCAAGATGAACATCTTGGTTTGCAGGTCGTTCATGAGTTCAGGCTGACGGGCCGACGATTCGAGGAACTTGCCGCCCATCAACGCGATGCCGATGGAAGCACCGATCGCGCCGAGACCGACGATCAAACCACAAGCCAGAGCGACGAGACCGAGAATGTTTTCCATGATGACTCCTAAGATTACAGATTGAAAGCGAAAGAAAAGAACGAAAGCGAGAAACGAGGCTCAATGGCCCTCATGTGCCTGGCCCAGATAAATGAGCGTCAACATCATGAAAATGAATGCCTGAAGCGTGATGATCAAAATGTGAAAGATCGCCCAGACGGTTCCGGCAATGATGTGCCCAAGGGGCAGCAGCACGCCGGGCAACGAGGCCGCCATCGCACCGCCCATGAGTGCGATCAGCATGAACACGAGCTCGCCCGCGTACATATTGCCGAACAGCCGCATGCCATGCGAAACAGTTTTGGCCAAGTATTCGATGACCTGCATCAGCAGGTTGACCGGCCACAACAGCGGGTGTGCGCCGAAGGGTGCGGTGATGAGTTCGTGGCTCCAGCCGCCCAGGCCCTTGACCTTGATGCCGTAGAACAGGCACAGCAGCAGCACGGAGGTCGACAGACCCAGCGTGGTGGAGAGATCGGCCGTCGGCACGACACGCATGTAGGCATGGGCCGGATCGTGGCCACCCACCTCGAACAGCTTGGCCCAGAGGGCCGGCAGCAGGTCGACCGGCAACATGTCCATGGCGTTCAGCAGGAAGATCCAGACGAACACGGTGAGCGCGAGCGGCGCGATGAACTTGCGGCTTTGCGCGTTGTGAATGTTCGCCTTGGCCTGGTTGTCGACCATCTCGACCAGGATTTCGACAGCTGCCTGGAAGCGACCCGGCACACCGGCGGTCGCCTTGCGCGCCGCGAGCCACAGCACGAAGCAGCCGATGACGCCGATGGCCAGCGCATAGAGCACCGAATCGAGGTTGATGACGTTGAAGTCAACGATAGCGGTCTGCACCACGGAATTCAGCCCCCAGTCGACTTGCCAGTGCTGGAGGTGGTGAACGATGTATTCACTCGCGGTCGGGGCGTGTCCTTCGGCGGCCATCTTTCAGCGTCTCTTTTCCAAAACAATCAATTCCGTTTCAACAACCCGGGCCGCACCATCAGTGCCACCCAGTACATCTTCATGGCGACCACCACACCAGCCAGCAAAGCCAACCAGACGAGCCCCCCGATCAACGCCGGCGCCGCCGCCAGCAATCCGACGGTCAACACAATCTTGATCGACTCCCACACGAAAAACCTCAGCATGGCAGCCTGTGTCGCCATGCCTTCCCTGCGACGCACGCCCTGCGCGAACAACGCTGCAGGAATCGCCACCGCCATCGCCCCGTAGAACGCGGACACCGCCGCCACCGGCTGACCCACCCACATCCAGGCCAGGCAAGCAGTCACCGCGCCGGCCACCACTTGGGCGCCAACCACCCACCAGGGCGACATTTCGGGGTTTCGCTCACGCAACCGTGCGGCCTCATCGGCCGTCAGTGGCTTGAAATCAGATTCTTCGGCATCGACCTCTGGCACAGGGGCGTTGTTTGTCATTGGAATGCCGCCCGCGTTGTATCCAGAGAATTTCACAAAGCCATTGATTATATGTAAGAAGTTGGACGATCCCGCCACTAAGTCACAGGTCGAGCGACATAGGCGCGACCGACGGCAACGCCACGGATAATTTGCGTCATGCATGAACCCGACTTCTCCCAGCACGACGCACTCTGCTACCTCGACGGCGCCTTCACGCCGCTCCGCGACGCCAAGGTCAGCGTGCTCGACCGCGGCTTTATTTTTGGCGACGGCGTGTACGAAGTCGTGCCGGTCTACGGTGGTGCACCTTTTTGCTTCGACGAGCACATGGCGCGCTTGGGCCGCTCGCTGGCCGAATTGCAGATTCCCAATCCCCTGACCACGGCGCAGTGGCGCGACATCACCTTGCGCCTGATCGCGCCGGGCGGGACGGCGCCGCAGGCGGTCTACTTCCAGATCACGCGCGGCGTGGCGCCGCGCGACCACGCCATGCCGAAGGGGCTCACGCCAACGGTTTTCGCCATGGTGAACCCGCTCAAGCCGGTGGCAGATGCGGTGCGCGCTGCGGGCGTGACCTGCGTGACGGCGCCTGATTTCCGTTGGCAGAAAGCGCACATCAAGGCCACCAGTTTGCTGGGTGCGGTGCTGGCGCGGCAGATCAGTGTCGAGGCCGGCGCGGCGGAGACCGTCATGTTTCGCGACGATGTGCTGAGCGAGGCCTCGTCGAGCAACGTCTGGGTCGTGAAAAACGGCGGCGTCGCCGGCCCGCCCAGCGACGAGCGCGTGCTCACGGGCATTCGCTACGGCCTGCTGGGAAGGCTGTGCGCCGAAGCGGGCATTCCATTTGCGCTGCGGAACATCACGCGCGACGAGGTGTTCGCCGCCGACGAACTGTTCCTGTCGTCGGCCAGCAAGGAAGTGTTGCCGGTCGTCGCGCTCGATGGGCAACCCATTGGGAACGGCGTGCCAGGCCCCATTTACAAGCAGCTGTATGCCGCCTACCAGGCGGCCAAGCAGCACAACGCAACAACGCATGGAGCCCCGACATGAGCACGCCCGATCCCGTCAAGCAGGAGTCGCTGATCGAATATCCCTCGCAGTTCCCCATCAAGGTGATGGGGCTGAAGGCCGACGGCTTCGTGCACGCCATCACGCAGATCGCTGAACAGTTCGACCCGGCGTTCGACGCCAGCACGATCGAACTGCGCAACAGCAAAGCCGGCAACTACCTGGGCGTGACGATCACCGTCACGGCGACGAGCCGCGAGCAGCTCGACGACATTTACCGCGCGCTCTCGACGAACCCGAT
This sequence comes from Variovorax sp. PAMC 28711, assembly GCF_001577265.1. Taxonomy (NCBI): domain Bacteria; kingdom Pseudomonadati; phylum Pseudomonadota; class Betaproteobacteria; order Burkholderiales; family Comamonadaceae; genus Variovorax; species Variovorax sp. PAMC 28711. The sequence continues at coordinate 1,748,536 of NZ_CP014517.1, forward strand.
GGTCAAGGTCGTGCTGTGACGCGACTGCGGCACGTCGTGGCGACGCTGTGCGCCGGCGGACTGGATCCCCAAAACTTGGCCATCGCACGCAAGGCCCGTCGTGTCGCGGACGATGCGTTCTTGACCCTCGCGATCGGCGAAGCTCGTGTGCCTGCGCCTCCGGACCTCCGATGAGCGACACGTCGAACGCCACGGCGCCCGCGCTCGACGTGCGGATGCTCGGTCGCGTCGACTATGCCGCCACCTTCGAAGCCATGCGGCAGATCACGCTGGAGCGCGCGCCGGACACGCCCGACCGGCTGTGGATTTGCGAGCACGCGCCGGTGTTCACCCAGGGACTGGCCGGCAAGCCGGACCACCTCCTGACCCCGGGCGACATTCCCGTCGTGCAAACCGACCGCGGCGGCCAGGTCACGTTCCACGGGCCGGGCCAGGTGGTGGCGTACCCGCTGCTCGACCTGCGGCGCGCCGGCTACTACGTCAAGGAATACGTCTACCGTCTCGAAGAAGCCGTGCTGCGAACGCTGGCGCATTTCGGGGTGACGGGGCATCGCCTGCCGGGCGCGCCCGGCATCTATGTGCGGCTCGACGACCCGTTTTCGCACGCCGCTCTGACGGGGCCCTTCCCCGCCAGCGACCCGTTCCGGGGCCTCGGCAAGATCGCAGCGCTCGGAATCAAGGTCAGCCGCCATTGCACGTATCACGGCGTCGCGCTGAACGTCGCGATGGACCTCGAACCCTTCTCGCGGGTCAACCCTTGCGGCTACGCGGGGCTGAAAACGGTCGACCTTTCTACAATCGGCATCCAAACCACCTGGGACGAAGCGGCCGGGGCACTGGGCCAAAAGCTCGTTGCGTACCTGGCACCTTGATCAAGCCACCATGAGCACCACCGAAGTCGTTCGCGACGCCCAATCCACCGAAAACTACAACCCGCTCGCCAAGCAGAAGGCCGGCGCGAAGCTCTCGCGCATCCCGGTCAAGGTGGTGCAGACCGGCGAAGTGCTCAAGAAGCCGGAGTGGATTCGCGTCAAGGCCGGCTCGCCCACCACGCGCTTCTACGAGATCAAGCAGATCCTGCGCGAGAGCAACCTGCACACCGTGTGCGAGGAAGCCTCGTGCCCGAACATCGGCGAGTGCTTCGGCAACGGCACCGCGACGTTCATGATCATGGGCGACAAGTGCACGCGTCGCTGCCCGTTCTGCGACGTCGGCCACGGCCGGCCCGACCCGCTCGACAAGGACGAGCCGCTGAACCTGGCGAAGACCATTGCCAAGTTGCGCCTGAAGTACGTGGTGATCACCAGCGTCGACCGCGACGATCTGCGCGACGGCGGCAGCCAGCATTTCGTCGACTGCATCCGGAACATCCGCGCGCTCTCGCCGATGACGCAGATCGAGATCCTGGTGCCCGACTTTCGCGGCCGCGACGACCGCGCGCTCGACATCCTCAAGCTCGCGCCGCCCGACGTGATGAACCACAACCTGGAAACCGCGCCGCGCCTCTACAAGGAAGCGCGCCCCGGCAGCGACTACCAGTTCAGCCTCAATCTGCTCAAGAAGTTCAAGGCGCTGCACCCGACCGTGCCGACCAAGAGCGGCATCATGGTCGGCCTCGGCGAGACCGACGAGGAGATCCTCCAGGTGATGCGCGACATGCGCGGACACGGCATCGACATGCTCACGATCGGCCAGTACCTGTCGCCGTCGGGTTCGCACCTGCCGGTGCGCCGCTACGTGCACCCGGACACCTTCAAGATGTTCGAGGAAGAGGCCTACAAAATGGGCTTCAGCCACGCCGCTGTCGGTGCGATGGTCCGCAGTTCGTACCACGCCGACCAGCAGGCGCATGCCGCGGGCGTGCCGGCAACGTGACGGTTCGGGCGGTGGCGTGACCTACGCGGTCAAGGAGATCTTCTACACACTGCAGGGCGAAGGCGCGAACGCCGGTCGCCCGGCCGTGTTCTGCCGTTTTGCCGGCTGCAACCTGTGGACCGGCCGCGAGCAAGACCGTGCAACCGCGGTCTGCCAGTTCTGCGACACCGAGTTCGTCGGCACCGACGGCACGTCCGGTGGCAAGTACAAAAGCGCCGACGCGCTGGCCGACCAGATCGCCAGCGAATGGACGCCCGCATCAGCTGCAGAGCGCTTCTGCGTGCTCACCGGCGGCGAGCCGCTGCTGCAGGTCGACGAGGCCTTGTTGCAGGCACTGCACGCGCGCGGCTTCCAGATCGCGGTCGAGACCAACGGCACGGTCGAAGTGCCTGCAGGGATCGATTGGGTCTGCGTGAGCCCCAAGGCCGGCGCCACCCTTCTCGTGCACGCGGGCGATGAACTCAAGGTCGTGGTGCCGCAGCCGGGGCTGGATCTGGATGCCTTGGCGGCGCTGCCCTTCGGCCACCGCTTGCTGCAACCGATGGACGGGCCGCTGCAGCGCGACAACACCGCGTGGGCGATCCGATATTGCCTGGCCGATCCGCGCTGGCGGCTCAGCGTGCAGACCCACAAGGTCGTGGGCATCCGATGAAGTACGAGATTTCGCAGCGCTTCTTTTTTGATGCGGCGCACACGCTGCGGCGCCAGATCGACACCGACAGCAGTGCGCGCATCCACGGTCACACCTACCAGAGCGAAGTGGCGCTGCGCGGCACGCCCGATCCGGCGACCGGCATGGTGGTCGATCTGGGGGCGTTGAGGGCGGAACTCAAAAGCCTGCGCGAGCGGCTCGATCACCGGTTTCTCGACGAGGTCGACGGCATCGGCGCGCCGACCCTCGAAAACCTGTGTGCTTACATCGTGGAGGCGCTGGCCGGCAGCGGCTTGCCGCTCTGCCGCGTCTCGGTGTGGCGCGACGGCATCGGCGACCGTTGCGACCTGTGGCTGGATCAGGACTGACGGGGGACCGGACGGCGGGTCGGGGGGCCCGAACGCTTGTCGTCGGCGCGAACCAGAATGGTGCGGGTGGAATGACTCATGGGGTGCTCCAGATACTTTGAGGCAGCCCGGGCTGGGCCTGCGTCTTCTGGCAACGCGGCGCCCCCGAGTCGCGTTGACGAGCGGTGCACCGACACACCGGATCGATACCCATCTTTACGCTCTTGCGGCATTGCGGGTACAACCGACAGCCCTGCTCTACACGACCGACATCCATGGACTCCTTCCTCACCGCCATGGCGCGCGACTTCGGCGCCATTGCCGACCTGATCCGCCTCCACGCCCAGACCCGTCCGGACAGCCTTGCGCTGCAAGACAGCAAGTCCTCGCTCACTTACGGTCAGCTCGACGCGCTGATGGACCGGATCGCCGCCAGCCTGCAACGCGACGGCTTGAAAGCCGGTGATGCGATCGCGATTTGCGCCGCCGCATCGGTCTCCTACGCCGCCGTGTTCCTCGGTGCCTTGCGAGCGGGCGTGGCTGTCGCGCCGCTGGCGCCCGGCTCTACGCCCGCCAGCCTCCTCCGCATGATGGAAGACGCCGAGGCGCGCCTGCTCTTCACCGACATGGCCGCGGTCGAGACACTGGGCCCGACACAGGACGGAACGCCGCTGCGCATCGCGATCGACGGTTCCGCCGCCGGCCGCGGGCTCGATGACTGGCTGGCCGCACCGGGCGCGCGCCCGGCCGAGGTCTCGCCGGCACCCGGCTGGCCTTTCAACATCATCTATTCCTCGGGCACCACCGGCGACCCGAAAGGCATCGTGCAAGGCCACGGGATGCGCTGGGCACATGTGCAACGCGGCGGCAAGTACGAATACAGCCCGGAGACGGTCACGCTGCTCTCGACGCCGCTCTACTCCAACACCACGCTCGTCGTGTTCTTCCCGACGATCGCGTTCGGCGGCCGCGTCATCCTGATGCCGAAATTCGATGCCGCCGGCTATCTGCAACTCGCGCAACAGCACCGCGTGACGCACACGATGCTGGTGCCCGTGCAATACCAGCGGCTGATGGCGCATCCCGCCTTCGACGCGCACGACCTCTCTGCCTACCGGTTCAAGTTCAGCACCAGCGCACCCTTTAACGCGGCGCTGAAGGCCGACGTACTCGCGCGCTGGCCGGGCGGACTGATCGAGTTCTACGGCATGACCGAAGGCGGCGGCACCTGCATCCTCGAGGCGCACCTGCACCCGACCAAGCTGCACACCGTCGGGCAGCCGGCCGAAGGCAGCGACATCCGCCTCATCGACGAGGAAGGCTGCGAAGTCGCGCCCGGTGCCGATGGCGAGGTGGTCGGCAGTTCGGCCGGCATGATGACCGGCTACCACCGCCAGCCCGAGAAGACGCGCGAAGCCGAATGGTTCGACGCCACCGGCAAGCGCTTCATCCGCACCGGCGACGTGGGCCGTTTCGATGCCGACGGCTTTCTCACCCTGTTCGATCGCAAGAAGGACATGGTCATCAGCGGCGGTTTCAATATCTACCCGAGCGATCTGGAAGCCGTGGTGCGCGCACATCCCGCCGTCGCCGACGTCGCCGTGGTCGGCGTGCCTTCCGTGCAATGGGGCGAGACGCCGGTGGCCTTCGTGGTGCGCCGGCCCGGCGACGACACGCCGGCCGACGCGCTGCTGCAATGGACCAACGACCAGCTCGGCAAGACCCAGCGCCTGGCCTCGCTCGAATTCATCGACGAGTTGCCGCGCAGCGCGATCGGCAAGGTGCTCAAGCGCGAGCTGCGCGATTTGCATGCCCGCCGCTGATGGCCCGCAGACACCACCGGCAGAGCGCAGCGGCAACGGCCTGCTCTGGGTGCTGGTCGCCGTGGCGATCGCCTTCGCCTTCATCCGGCCGCGCGCACCGCTCGACACCCTGAAGCTGGTCGACTGGCAAACCGTCGGCGCGCTGGCGGGGTTGCTCGCCATCACGCAGGGCGTGGAGAAGAGCGGCATGCTGCAAGCGACCGCGCAACGGCTGCTCGGCAAGATGACCGACCTGCGCAGCCTCGCCTTCCTGCTGACCGCCGGTGCTGCGGTGCTCTCGGCGCTGGTCACCAACGACGTGAGCCTGTTCCTGCTGGTGCCTCTCACCCGCGTGCTCGCGACGCAAGCGCATTTGCCGCTGGCCAGACTCGTGGTGCTCGAGGCACTCGCAGTGAACGCCGGCTCGGCCCTCACACCGATCGGCAACCCGCAAAACCTCTACCTCTGGCATCGGTCGGGCGTGAGTTTCTTCGGCTTCATGGGCATGATGGCGCCGACCGTCGCCGTCATGCTGTTCTGGCTCTTCGTGGCAGTGTGGTTTCTCGTGCCGCGCACGCCCATCACGCTCAAGCCCGCGACCGAAACGGCGCCTGTGCAGCCCCGGCTGCTCACGCTCGCCGGCGTGTTGTTCCTCGCCTTCGTGATCGCGCTCGACCGGCACTGGCTGCTGGCCGCCCTCGGCGTGGTGTTCGGCGCGTTCCTGCTCTTCTATCCGCGCGTGCTGCGCGGCGTCGACTGGGCGCTGCTGGCGATCATCGCGCTGATGTTCGTCGACCTGCGCCAGCTCGCGGAGCTGCCGGCCATCGCCGCGCAGCTGAAGCAATGGCCGATCGCCGAAGGCTGGCGGGCCTACCTCGCCGCGGTCGTCACTTCGCAATTCATCAGCAACGTGCCGGCCGCGATCCTGCTCGACGGCCCGGTGCGCGACCTGCCTGCACTGGCCGCCGGCGTGAGCGTCGGTGGCTTTGGCTGCGTGCTCGGCTCGCTCGCCAACCTCATCGCGCTTCGACTTGCGCGCCTTCCGCACGGCCTGGCCGAGTTCCACAAGATCAGCATCCCGTTCATGATCGTTTGCGCCGCGTCGGCCTTGCTGTTGCGTCTCGGCTGAACGGGGCATTCGCGGGCTCGCATAAGCTCAGCGGATGCCCGCTTCCTACCTCTACGCGCTGGGGGCGATCGCGCTCTGGGCCCTGCTCGCTTCGCTCGGCACGGCGCTCTCGCACCTTCCACCCTTTCTGCTCACAGGCTTGGCACTCACCCTTGGGAGCCTGCTGAGCCTGCCGAGCGTGCTGCGCGATCGCGCCGCGTGGAAGGTGCCGCCCCTCACGCTGGCACTTGGCATCTACGGCCTCTTCGGCTTTCACTTCCTGCTCTTCATCGCGCTGCGCCATGCGCCGCCGGTGGAAGCCAATCTCGTCAACTACCTCTGGCCGCTCTTGATGGTGGTGCTCGCGCCGGTGCTGTTGCGCGGTGTGTCGTTGCGCGCGCTGCATGTGGTGGCGGCATTGCTGGGCTTCGTCGGCGCGGCCATCGCGATCCTCGGCGCGCGCAACGATGCAGGTCACGCGAGCGGCGAAACCTGGGGCTTCGCGCTCGCGGCCTGCTCGGCTTTCATCTGGGCGAGCTATTCGCTCTGGACACAACGTGTGCCAGCGTTTCCGACCGCGGCCATCGGCCTGTTCGGTCTGGTGTCGGGCCTGCTCTCGCTGGCCTGCCACGCGCTACTGGAACCGTCGGTGGCGCTGTCGATGGGCGACGGGCTGCTGGTCGCGCTGTGCGGGCTCGGCCCGCTGGGCGCCGCGTTCTATCTGTGGGACATGGCCCTCAAGCGCGGCGATGCGCGGCAGATCGGCATCCTGAGCTACCTCACGCCGCTGGCATCGACGGCGTTGCTGCTCGTGGTCACCGGACGGCCGCTGAGCTGGACGATCGCGCTGGCGGCAGCGCTGATCATTTCCGCAGCCGTCATGGGAACGCGGGCGCGTTAGCTCACTGCGCGGCGGCTGGCGTTTGCGCCGCCGTCGCCAATGGGCGTGCCAGCTTCATCTGCTCGGGCGTGAGCGACGCCGTCGACACGATCGTCAGGCTGTCACCACGCGAAGAAGTCTTGGCCGTCTTCGATTCCAGCGTGCTGCTCACGGTTTCCGGGAACACGTACATCGCGCCGGTCGCCGGGTCGACGCCGATCATCCCGATCAGACCGCCGAACAGGAGGTTGCCGATGTACCAGCCGCTCACCGTCGACTCGAGCTTCACTTCGGTCGAGGCGAAGCCTTCCTTGGCGAAGGTGATCGTGTAGACCTCGGACTTGAAGTAGCCGGCGCCGCGATTGACCTGCAAGGTCAGCGGCGTCACGCCGTTGTGGACCGTGACACCGGCCCGGTTGACGACCAGCGCCGTGGCACCGTCGGGCACGCTGCTGATCGTGATGGCCTGCGTCTTGCCGTTGAAGATACTGGCACAGCCGGACAACGCCAGCACCACGGCACCTGCCGCGAAAAATCGCTTCATGAGTCACTCCCTGATTGTTTTGTAACGGCTTGATACTAGCCGAACAAAGGGCGTGTTCTCAGAGCGCCAGCACCAACCGGCTGCTGCAGGCGCGCGAACAGCAGGCCATCATTCGCGTGTCGGCTTCGCGCTCGCCGCGCGTGAGCACCACGTCGCGGTGATCAACTTTTCCGGCGAGCACGCGCACTTCGCACGAGCCGCAGAGGCCTTCCTCGCAATCGCTCTGCACATCGATGTTGGCGGCGCGCAGCGCGGTCAGCAGGGTCTGGTCGGCCGGTACGTGGACCACGATGCCGGAGTCTTTGAGTTCGACATCGAAGGCGTGTTCGCGCGACGGATCGAGCGTGCCGAGCTTCGACTCGAAGTGCTCGACGTGCAACGCGTCTTCGGGCCAATTCGCAGCGGCGCAATGCAATGCGAGCGCATCGAGCATGCGCGCCGGGCCGCAGGCGTAGACCTGCGTGTCGGCGCTCGGCGTGGCGAGCAGCGCGGCGAGGTCGTTGCGGCGGCCTTCCTCCTGCGCATGGACCACGAGCCTATCGCCATGCAGCGCGCCGAGTTCATCGACGAAAGCCATGGCGGCGCGCGAGCGGCCGCTGTAGTGCAGCGCGTAGTCGATGCCCAGCACCTTCGCGCGCCGCGCCATCGCGCTCACCGGCGTGATGCCGATGCCGCCGGCGATGAAGATGAGTTTGTTCGCCGATTCGTCGAGGTGAAAGTGATTGCGCGGTCCGCGGATCCGGAGCTTGTCGCCAGGCTTGACGTTCGCGTGCACCCACGACGATCCACCGCGGCTGGAGGGGTCGCGCAGCACCGCAATTTCGAACGCGTGCGCATCCGACGGATCGCCACACAGTGAGTACTGGCGCGACACGTCCGGGTGGCCGCATTCGATGTCGATGTGCGAGCCCGGCGCCCAGCGCGGCATCGGCCGGCTGTCGGGCGCGACGAGGCGCAGCTTCACGATGCCATCGGCCACGGGTGTCACCCTGTCCACCACCACCGGCCGCGTGATCGCGCCCCGTGACGGCTCGCCGATGCGCACCGGCATCGGCGTTTCGGGATGCCTCAGCGCGGGCTGTGCACGCTCGGGATTCAGCGACGGATCCCATTCAACCCACAGATGCTCTGGCCCGCGGAACGAGGTGTTCGGCACGTACGAAAAGGTCTGCACCGAGAGCGTCATGTGCGGCAGGCGGCGCGCGAATTCCTCCATGAAGATCTGCATCTCCATGCGCGCCAGGTTCTTGCCCATGCACTGGTGCGAGCCGTAGCCGAAAGTGAGGTGGTCGCTCGCGTTGTCGCGCCGGATGTCGAACAGATCGCCGTCGGCGAAATGCCCTTCGTCGTGGTTGGCCGACGAGGTGACGATCAACAGCTTGGAGCCCGCCGGCAGATCGACGCCGCCGACCTGTGCATCGGCCGTGACCATGCGCCGCCAGGCTGCGACCGAGCCGTTATGGCGCAGGCACTCTTCGACCGCGTTCGGGATCAGGCTCGGGTCTTCGCAGACCTCGCGCCACACGTCGGGGTGCTGCAGCAGCAGCTTCATCGCGTTGGCCGTCGCGTTCGCCGTGGTTTCGTGCGCAGCCACGATGCCGGCCATCATCATCGAGTGCAGGTACGAGTCGGTGACGACCTCGGGCAGGTCGCGCTGCTTGCGCAAGCCGTACTGCATCCAGCCGCCGCCTTCCGGGTTCTCCCGCATTTTGTCGAGCACCTTGCCGGCGAACTGCCAGAAGTTGCCGACCGCATGCGCGACCGCGACCTGCTCTTCCGGCTTCGGCCGGCCCCAGGTGTTGACGGTGTGCGCGATGGAATATTTGCGCAGCGTGTCCATGTCTTCCTCGGGCACGCCGAGGAAATGCAGCGCCACGGTGAGCGGGATCTCCCACAGCATCTGGTCGACCAGATCGGCCCGCCCGTCGTCGATGAAACGGTCGACGTACTCACGCGCGAGCGCGCGCACCATCGGTTCGTGGTGCCTGAGCGCTTCGGGCGTGAACGGGTCCATCAACGCGCGGCGGCGCGGCATGTGCGCGGGCTCGTCCTCGTTGACCAGCGTGCGGTTCAGCGCGAAGCCGTAGCTCGCGAGCACCGCGTTGGCCTCGTCGCCGGTCGGCGTGATCTTCTCCAGCGCGATCGACGGGCTGAAGGTGATGTTGTCGCGGAAGATCGCCTTGATGTCGTCGTAGCGCGTGACGACCCAGTAGCCCAGCTTCGGGCTCCAGAAGATCGGCTCCTGCTCGCGCGCCCAGCGCACGTACTCGGGCGGGTCCTGCTGGTAGCCGTCTTCGAACGGGTCGAAGTCGGCCGCGCGCTGGCTCACGGGGCAACCCGTCGGCGTGCGGGCGTCCGAAAGCGGAGCATGGGCCACCGGGCAGCCGCCGGCGGGGCGGGCCACTTCAACCGTCGTCATCGCGATCCTTCCCGGTCAGTCCAACGTGATTTTCAGGTCCGTGATGAGCTTCTGCCACTTCGTGGTTTCGGCCTTCAGCAACGCCGCGAACTGCGCCGGCGTGTTGCCGACCGGCTCCACGCCGAAGTCCGTCAGCTTCTTGTGAACGGCGGGGTCGTTGATCGCGGCCACCACCTGCTTGTTGATCGCGGCGATGGTCTCGGGCGGCGTCGCGGCGGGCACCACCAGGCCGACGAGCGCGGCGGCTTCGACGTTCTTGTAGCCGAGCTCTGCGAAGGTCGGCACGTCGGGCAGCTGTGGCAGGCGCGTCGCGTTGGCCACGGCCAGCGCCTTGACCTTGCCGCCCTTGATGAAGCCGGCACCGGCCGCGAGGTCGACCATCATCGCGGGCACCTGGCCGCCGGCCACGTCGGCCAGTGCCGGTGCGGCGCCGCGGTACGGCGCGTGGACCATGAAGAGGCCCGCTTCCGACTTGAGCAGTTCCATCGCCAGGTGGTGCGGGCTGCCCGCGCCGGCCGAGGCGTAGTTGAGGCCGCCTGGCTTGGCCTTGGCCTGCGCGATGAAGTCCTTCGCGCTGGTCACGTTGATGCCGGGACCGACCACCAGGATCATCGGGAAGCGCCCCATCAGCGTGACGGGTGCCAGGTCCTTCGTCGGGTTGTAGCTGAGCGACTTGTACAGCACCGGGTTGAACACGAGCGTGCCGTTGTCGGCCGAGAGCACCGTGTAGCCGTCGGCCGCAGAGCGCGCGACTTCGGCGGCGCCCAGCGCGGTGTTGCCGCCCGGCTTGTTGTCGACCAGCACCGGCTGGCTCACCGCGGTGGACCAAGGCTGGCCGATGGTGCGGGCCAGGAAGTCGGAGCCGCCGCCGGCCGCGTAAGGCACGACCCAACGAATCGGCTTGGTCGGGTAGCCCTGCGCGAAGGCGCTCGTGGCTGCGATGAGGGGGAGTGCCATCAGGCCGATCGCCAGCAATTTTTTCATGTTGTCTCCAGTGCGGGTTGCGGGTTGAGTTCGAGGGGTAACTACGGATTGCGTAATTTTGATACGCATTGCGTAATATTCCTTTTGGTGTTTACCCTTCTTCCGATGTCCGCTGCCCCCACCGCCAACCGCCGCCAGCGCGTGCAATCCGCCGAGACCGGCATGGTCGTGCTGAAGGGCCTGGCGCGGCTCGGCGGCAAGGCCAGCCTCACGGCGCTGGCGGCGCATGTCGAGGAAAGCCCGGCCAAGGTGCACCGCTACCTCGCCAGCCTGATGGAAGAAGGCCTGGTCGCGCAGGACGGCGGCTCGCAGCACTACCACCTGGGCGCCGAGGCGATCCAGATCGGCCTCGCTGCCATGCGGCAGGCCGACCCGATCCGCATTGCCGAGCCGTCGCTGCTGCGCCTGCGCGAACGTCTGGAGGTGACCTGCTTCGTCGCGGTCATGGGCAACCGCGGCCCGACCGTGGTGCGCTTCGAGGAACCCGGCCTGCCGGTGACGGTGAACGTGCGCGTCGGCTCGGTGATGTCACTTCTGTGGTCGGCCACCGGCCGCGTGTTCCTCGCGCTGCTCGACGGCTCCCGCGTGCGGGCGCTGGCCGACGAAGAACTCGCTGCGGCACCGGCCGACCTGCGCGCGCAGCTGGAACGCGTCGACCCCATCGGTCGCCTGTGCGAGAGCGTGCGCACCGCCCGCTGCGCCGTCGTGCGCGACACCTACCAGCGCGGCATCAGCGCGATCGCGGCGCCGCTCTACGACCACGCCGGCCACGTGTGCGCCGTGATCACCGCACTCGGCGCGAGCGGCGGCTTCGATCCTTCGGTGGATGGCGAGATCGCGACCGCGGTGCGCCGTGAAGCGCAAGCGGCGAGCGCGTTGCTGGGCGGGGTTTAGGACACCGCGGTCAGAAAGTCCAGCGGGCACTGAGGCGCGCGCTGCGCGGCTCCATCGGATGCACGTGGCGGTCGTTCACACCGCCGTTGCACGCACCGCTCACGACCTCGCCGCCGGTGCACGAGGCGTAGTAATACTCGATGTCGTTGCCCTTCTTGCCCGCGATGTTGAACACGTCGAGACCGAGCGTCAGGTGCTTGTTCACCGCGTAGCGTCCACCGAAATTGAGCAGCATCGTCGAGCGCGACCGCACGGTGTTTTGCGTGTCGAGCGCGCGCGGGCCGAGGTAACGCAGCCGCAGCGATGCGGTCCACGGACCGTCGATGTAGGTGACGCCGGCCGCGAACACGCGCTCCACCGCGTTGTCGACGTAGTTGCCTTCGCCTTCGGGCGCGAGACCCCGAAAGCGCGCCCGCGACAGCGCGCCGTCGAGCTCGAGGCGCCACGCCCGGTCGAGCTTCCAGCGCAACGTGGCTTCGACGCCGCGGCGGCTGCTCGCGCGACCGGGTTCGGTCGAGCCGGCATCGCCGACGTAGACCAGCTCGGAGTCGAGCTTGAGCTGCCAGAGCGCGACGGTCGCCGTGAGGTCTTCGTTCGGCTGGAAGCGCCAGCCGACTTCGGCGCCCCGACCCTTCACGAGGGCCGGCACGCGGTCGGCCGGCAAACCGGACGCGGGGTCGGTCGAGATGGTGGCGCCGCGCACGTCGTTGCTGTGGAAACCGGTGCCGGCGTTCAGGTAGAGCTCGTGCTGGGGCGTGAGCGTGAAGGCGAGCCCGGCCTTCGGGCTCACGATCGCGTCGTGGCCCCTGCCGCTGTTGAGGGCACCGTAGACCGGCTCTCGCCCTTGCACGTCGTAGCGCAGCATGTCGCCGCGCAGGCCCGCATAGCCGCGCAACCGGTCGCTGAAGTACACGAGCTGCTGCCCGTACACCGAATACAGGTCTTGCTGGACCTTGTCGTTGCGCACCGTCGAGAGCCGCTCGCGGTTCTCGGTGTTGTAGAGCCCCACCTCGCCGATGCGGTCGCCGCGCCATTGCGCGCCGAAGCTCAGCACGCCGTCGAGTGCGCCGAACTTCGTGGGCATCGTGCGGGCGGCCTGGGCGCCGAACACGCGGCGACGGTCGGTCTGCTCGAACTGGTCGCCGTTGACCGGGTTGTTCAGGAAGTAGGTGAAGTCGGAGAACAGGTCGAATTGGTAGTCGATGGCGTACGCGCTGATCGTCGTCTCGCCCTCCGGCCCCTTGTCGAACCATTTGCCCGACAGGCTCAGGCGCTGCGTGTTGCCGCCGTCGGTCGGGTTGAGCGAGCCGAAGCGCGGCAGCTGGCCGCTCGCGATCAGGCGCTCGGGCACCTGGTCGGTCGAGGTCCAGCGGCTCTTGTAGGCCATGCCTGTGATGCTGAAGCCGCGGTTCGGCGAACCCTGCGAGTAGCGCAGCACCGCGTTCGCCTTCTTCAGGTTCTCGGGCACGTCCCACGGACCGTCGTTGCCTTCGATCTCGATCGCGCCGAGCCAGGTCTGGTCGCCCACCGTGCGCGACCCTGCGGCGAGCGCGCGGCGGAAATTGTTCGACCCGTAGGTGATGTCGACGAAGGGCGCGGGCAGCGCGCTGAAGTAGTCGAGGCTCGCGCTGCCGGCGAGCGAGAAATCGCCACCTTCGGCGAAATACGGGCCCTTGCGGTAGCGCACGCCGGAGACCAGCTCCGGAATCAGGAAGTTCAGGTCGGCATAGCCCTGCCCGTGGCCGTGCGTCGGCATGTTGACGGGCATGCCGTCGACGCTGACTGCGAAGTCGGTGCCGTGGTCGAGGTTGAAGCCGCGCAGGAAATACTGGTTGGCCTTGCCGTCGCCCGAGTGCTGCGTCGCGACCACGCCGGGCACCGCTTCCACGATGTCGCCCGGCCGCAACTTGGGCCGCGACTGGAACGACTCGCGCTCGGCGGCGCCTTCGCTGGCGCTGTCGGCCGTGCCGATGGTGGCGTCGCGCGGACCGCGCACCTGGATTTCGGGCAGGTGGCTGTCCTGCGCGAACGCCGTGGCGCCAAAGAATGAAAGCGTGCCGAGGGTCAGGCGGAAGGCCTGGGTTCGCGTCCGGATCATGAAAGGCTCCGGCCGACACCCGCGCGCTGCAGCAGCGTGGCCAGCCGCGACCATTCGGCCGGCAGCAATCCGTCGATCGGCGTGTCGCGCTGCGCCAGCTGCAGCACCTCGTCTACGCTGCGCCGACCGCGGGCCACGCGGGCGCGCGTGCTCATCACGGCGAGATTGCCGGGTGCGTAGTCTGCGTCGGGGTCCAGCCGGCAGACGGACCAGTCGCTGTCGCTGAGTTCGCCATGCGTCAGCGTGAGCCCGGTGACCGGACACGCGACGACATCGATGGCGCGCAGCCAGTGCGAGGTGACCTGTTCGTCGAACGCGCGATTGTGTGCATAGGCGCTGCACCGCAGCTGGAGCCACTTGCGCGCAAAACGGTCGGGCATGGCGCGTGCCGGTCGACGCGTCGCGGCATAAGCGAAACCTTCGCGCACGGTGGTGGGCAACCGCGTCACCTCGAGGTGACTGCGATAGACATAGAGGTCATAGCCCAGGCTACGGCCGGTCTCCGAACGGAGGACTTCAGGAATGCACTGCATGGAACGCTCCGGAGCAACCCGTACGGGGTCGCCCGAGGTGAACGAGAAAGACACCGCCCGCCGAGGTGTTGACACGGGGCGGCAGAGGCGCGACGGCACTGGGCCGATCGCCGCTCGCCCGACCCCGGAAGAGGTCGCAGCGCAGGCCACCGCGTGGCCCGAAAGGTCAGCCGATCAAGCCGAGATCGGCTGCGGCGGCCGCTCGATGCGCCGCGGGTCCGGGTTGCCGGGCGTCACGGCGCCCGCCCCGTTCCACCGCACGGCCAGCGCCTCCGGAGAGGGCGGCAGATCGGCCACGCGGGTGGCGGCCATGAACAGGAACGATGCGCTGGCCTGCCCCAGGTCGGTGGCAGGGCCACGTTCGACATCGGAAGCGTCTTCTGCGACGACGCTGGCATCGCCGGCCTCGTGGTGATGCCGCGCGCCGGTCTCATGCGCGTGCGCATGCGAGAGCGCGTGCCGGTCGACGCCGCCGTACTGCATGCGCCGGAAGTCGCGCCATCCCGCCATCGGGTCCTGCGGATCGTTCGCCACCAGCTGCTTCACGACAGGTACCCGGTGCGTGTGCCGCGCGCCCAGCATCGCAGTGACCGCGGCAGAGGCTGCTTGCAGGGGGAGGCACACCGCCAACAGACACACGATCAGCCATTGCAGCGCCCGCGCGACGGTGCGCAAGGTCGGCCGCCCGACAACATGGGATGCGGGCGCACGACGGTGTGAGGCTTGCGGGGGCGGCATGGAGAGTCCGGAGGATACCTTTGGGATCGAAGCGACTACGCACTGAACGGGCCAACGGATTCAGCCGCGCCGTCGATGGCCCCCAAACCCGGCCGTCAACCAATGCCGCACGAAAAGTAAGCGCATCTCCCGCTCTCTTTGAGACTGGTTCTCATTCCCAATATGATGCAGCCCGCGCCGCAGGGCATCGCCCGTCACTTTCCTTCTCTCCTTTCTGCCCCTCCCTCACTTCATGACGCTTCACCCGTTCCCATCCGAGCAACGCGCGCCCGTGCGCCGAACCTGTTTCCCCCTCACCACGCTGTGCGCACACCTTCTGGGGACCGGGGTCATCGCCCTGTCGGCGGGTGGCGCTGCGGCCCAGACGGTCGAGCCCGCCACCCTGCCGGCGATCACGGTGACCGGCCAGGCCGATGCGACGCTCACACCGGCGCATCCCGGCGGTCAGGTGGCGCGCGGCGGAAGCCTCGGTTTGCTCGGCACGCAGAACGACATGGATGTCCCGTTCAGCACGGTCAACTACACCTCGCAGCTGCTGGAAGATCAACAGGCGCGAACGCTGGCCGACGTGGTCGTGAACGACGCTTCCATCCGCATGTCGACCGGCAGCAACGGCTTCGACGACACCTTCCAGATCCGTGGCTTCGCCGTGCCCGCGGGCGATGTCGGCGTCAACGGCTTGTACGGGCTCATTCCGTCCAGCCGCGTGCCGGCGCAGATCGTCGAACGGGTCGAGGTGCTGAAGGGCCCGGGGGCGTTGGTCAACGGCATTTCGCCGAACGGCAGCATCGGCGGCGGTATCAACATCGTGACCAAGCGCGCGGGCGAAGAACCCCTGACCCGCCTCACGACCGTTTTCGAGAGCCAGTCGAACACCAGCCTGCAGCTCGATGCCGGGCGCCGCTTCGGCGAAGACAACGCCTGGGGCATCCGCTTCAACGGCCTCGTCCGGGACGGCGAGGCGTCGATCGCGGGAGGCAACGTCCAGTCCGGCGTGGGCGCGCTCGGACTGGACTACCGCGGCCCGCGTTTGCGCTGGTCGCTGGATGCCATCACGCAGCACGACGAGACCGACAATTTCCGTCCGCAGATCAACCTGCTGGGCACCGCCGGGATCAGCGCCATTCCGGCGCCGCCGGACGCGCGCTCCAACTTCTTCCCGAACACGACGCTCTCGCAGAAAGACTCGTCGGTCCTGACGCGCCTGGAGTACGACCTCACCGATTCGCTGACCGCCTACGCCGGGATCGGCTACCGCGACGGCAAGAACACGCAGATCTTCCCGGTGACGACCGTGGGCGTGAACGGCGCCGGCAATTTCACCGCGCGCAGCTCCTTCTACGACTCGTACAGCAAGACCACGAGCGGCGACGCCGGCCTGCGCTTTCGCTTCGACACCGGCAGCGTCAAGCACACGCTCACCGCCGGCCTCACCGGCCTGACGCAGGAAGGCGGCAACGCCTACATCCAGTCGACCGGCGCGGTCGCCTCCAACCTCTATTTCCCGCGTCCGCTTCCGCTGGTCACCGCGCCGCGAACCGCCCCCAACAAGGCCTCCGACACCACGCTCACCAGCTTCGCGATCGCCGACACGATGTCGTTCGCGAACGGGCGCTTTCTGCTGACGCTCGGGGCGCGCGACCAGACCGTCGAGGCCGAGGGCTACAACACGACGACCGGCGCGCAGACCAGTCAGTACAAGGCGAGCGCGGTGTCGCCGCTGGCCGGCGTCGTCTTCAAGCCGGTGGACAACGTCTCGCTGTACGGCAACTACACCGAAGGCCTGACGCGCGGCGCCATCGTCGGCCCGGGCTATGCCAACACCGGCGCGGTGCTCAATCCCTACAAGTCCACACAGTACGAAGCCGGCGTGAAGGTCGACCTCGGGCCTTCACGACCACCGCCGCGGTCTATCAGCTGTCGCGTCCCGCGGCCCAGGCCGACGCGTCGAACGTCTACGGCTACTTCGGCGAGCAGCGCAATCGCGGGCTCGAACTGTCGGCCTTCGGTGAAGTGCAACGCGGACTGCGCGGCATCGTCAGCGCGAGCTTCGTCGATGCCAAGCTCACCGAGACCGCGCGCGGCCTGTACCAGGGCAACGACGCGGCTGGCGTGCCCGACAAGACCTTCAGCGCAGGCCTCGACTGGGACACGCCGTGGATTCCCGGCCTGAGCCTGAATGGCCGTGCGATCTACACCTCGGGCTCGTTCCTCAACGCCGCCAACTCGGCGAAGTTCGACAGCTGGACGCGCTTGGACATCGGCGCGCGCTATCGCACCGTCATCGCCGGCAAGCCGGTCGTGTTCCGGGCCAACGTCGAGAACCTGATGAACAAGAACTACTGGCTGACCACCGGCACCTACGTGACCGTCGGCACGCCGCGGACCTTCGTGCTGTCCGCTTCGATCGACCTGTGAACCCAACCGACCCCTCGACATGACCCGTACTTTTTCCCTCGCTTCCTCTGCCATTGCCCTGATGACGTTCGTGGGCGCTGCCCAGGCGCATCAGATCTGGATCGAACAACAAGCCGGCCAGAAGACCGCCATCGTCCGCTTCGGCGAATTCGGCGAGAACCTGCGCGAAACCTCGCCCGGCCTGCTCGACAAATTCGGCAAGCCGACCGCCACGCTGGTGTCCGCCAAGGGCGACCGGAAGGTGGACGCCGAGAAGACGGCCACCGGCTTTGCACTGCCGTTCGGTGCCGGGCGCAACGACACCATCGTGGCCGAAGACGCCGGCTATCCGCTCTACACATGGAAGCAGGGCGACAAGGAAACCCTCAATCGCTACTACCCGGCGGCGCGCCTCGTCACCGGCTTCGCCGCCGTCGCGCCGAAGCTCGTGCTCGACCTCGTGCCCACGGGCACCGAAGGCGAGTTCAAGCTGGTCTTCAAGGACCAGCCCAAGCCCAAGACCAAGGTGACGCTCGTCACGCAGTCGGGTTGGGTGAAAGAAGGCCACACCGACGACCAGGGTCGGGTCAAGTTCGACATGCCCTGGAAAGGAACTTACGTGGCAGAAGCCAGCTTGACCGACGCCACCGCGGGCGAGCGCCAGGGCGCCACGGGCACCGAGAAATTCGAAGGCGTCAGCTACGTGACCACGCTGACCTACGTGAAGCCGTCCGGCGTGGCACCGATCGCCGCCGGGCCTGCCGCCAAGCCCCACAAGTGAGCCCGGTGCTGACGCGAATCCGCAGCGTCGGTCCGCTGGTCTCGCGCATTGCCGCCGCGCTCTTCGGCGGCTACGCGCTGGCCGCGCTCACGAGCGTCGCCACCCTCGCCCTTCCCATGAGCAAGCCGCAAGGCGTGCTGACCGGCATGTTGCTGAGCTTCATCGTCTACGCGGGCGCGGTGATCTGGGTCTTCGCAGTGCGCAACGCACGCCGTGCCTGGGCCGGCCTGCTCGTGGCGGCATTGCCGCTGCTGCTGGCCGCCGGCTCGGTGTGGTCCACGGGCACCCCCCCATGACGACCGATGTGATCGAGCGCGACGCCGGTCCCGAGGCCAGGGTGCCGGGCCTGCGCCAGACCATGTCCGACCTGCACATCTGGGTCGGCCTGCTGTTGGGCTGGGTGCTCTACGCGATGTTCCTCACCGGCACGGTGAGCTACTTCAAGGACGAACTTTCCCAGTGGCTGCGCCCCGAGCTTGCGCACCAGTTGCAGGTGCCCGATCCCGCGATCGTGGCGCAGCGCGTCGCGAACGAATTCGCCGTCATCGCGCCGGGCAGTCCGCAGTGGAGCGTGCGCTTGCCGGACGCCCGCAACAACAGCGCCTATTCGTTCTGGCGCACGGCGCCCGGCCCGTCCGGAAAGCCCGGCCAACGCGGCTTCGACGAAGGCAACTTCGACCCCGCTACCGGCAAAAAAGTCGCTGCGCGCGACACGCTGGGCGGCGACTTCTTCTATCGCTTTCACTTCCAGTTCCACTACATGCCGGTGATCTGGGGACGCTGGCTGGCGGGCCTGGCCGGGATGTTCATGCTGGTGGCGATCGTGAGCGGCGTCATCACGCACAAGAAGATCTTCATCGACTTCTTCACCTTCCGCGAGGGCAAGGGGCAGCGCTCGTGGCTCGACGCGCACAACGCGCTGTCGGTGTTCGGGCTGCCCTTTCACCTGATGATCACGTACACCGGACTGGTCACGCTGATGGCGCTCTACGTGCCGTGGGGCCAGCAGGCGGCGATCAAGACGCCCGCCGAACGGCAAGCCCTGTCGGCGCAGCTCAGCGCTTTCATCCAGCCCGGCAAGGCCAGCGGACAGGCGGCGCCACTGGCCCCGGTCGATGCCATGGTGCGGCAGGCGCAAGCGCTCTGGGGGCCGCACGACATCAGCCGCGTCACCGTCACCCACGCCGGCGATGCCGCCTCGCGCGTGGCCGTCGCGCGGGGCGATGGCGCGCGTGTGTCGATGAGTCCGCAGTACATGCTGTTCGAAGGCAGCACCGGCAAGCTGCTCGAAACCCATGACCGCGTCGGCGGCGCGGCAGAAACGCGCGGCGTGCTGTACGCGCTGCACCTGGGCCGGTTCAGCGACCTGTCGCTGCGCTGGCTCTACTTCATCGTGAGTCTGGCCGGCACCGCCATGGTCGGCACCGGGCTCGTGATGTGGACCGTCAAGCGCCGCGCCAAGCTGCCCGACCCGGACAAGCCGTACGTCGGTTTCTGGCTGGTGGAGCGGCTCAACATCGCGTCGATCGCCGGGCTGTCGATCGCCATGGCGTCATTCCTGTGGGCCAACCGCCTGCTGCCGGACGCCCTGGCCAAGCGCGGCGAGTGGGAGATCCATGTGTTCTTCATCGTCTGGGCCCTCGCGTTGCTGCATGCCTTCTTGCGCCCGGCCAAGCGGGCGTGGACCGAGCAACTCTGGTTCGGTGCGATCGTGCTCGCGCTGCTGCCGGTCGCCAACGCCGTCACGACGGATCGGCCGCTGTGGCGCAGCCTTCGCGAAGGCGACTGGGTCTTTGCCGGCGTCGACCTCATGCTGTGGGCGCTGGCGGCACTGCATGCCGTCCTGGCGCTGCGCACAAGCCGCCACCGTGCGCGCGCCGTGCCGCCCGGTCGGCGGGCCAGGGCCACGCGGACCGACGCACAACCCGGCGAGACCGCATGACCCACCTGCTCACCTTCGTTCTGTGCCTGTCGGGATTCATGGCGCTGGCGCTCGCCACGGAGCGCCAGCAGGAAATCCTTTTCGCGCGCGTTCTCGAAGCGCCGGCGGCGCGCGGGTGGCGCGTCTTCGGCTGGAGCGCGCTGACCGTGGCGTTGATCGTCGCCGTGCACCACTGGGGCTGGGCGTTCGGCCTGGTGGTCTACAGCGGCCACACCAGTGTGTGCGCCGGGCTGACCTATCTCGCGCTCGTGAGGCTCGGCCACAACGCGGCCAGCCGGCGTTAGAGCGACATCGAAGGCCGCAGCGCCATGGCCTCGCGCCAGCGCATCAGGTGCGGGTGCTGCTCGCCGGGCTTGACCTTCACGACGCGCGCGAAGTCGGCCGCAACGACTGCGGTGATGTCGACGACGCTGAAGCGGTCCGTCGCGATGAATTCGCGATCGGCCAGGCGGGCGTTCAGCGTGACGAAGAACTGCTGCACCCGGGCCAGTCCGCGCTGCGCCAGCTCGGGGATCTGCGCGTAGTCCACCGGGCCCGTGAGCGCGCGGTTGGCGAGCGACGGCGCGCTGTTGCGCATCGCCTCGGCGATGGCGGCCAGCCCTTCGAATTCGGTGCGCCAGTTCCAGCTCGCGATCTCGGCTTTTTCGGCGGGCGTGATGCCCAGCAAGGGCGGCTCGGGGAAGCGGGCTTCGACCCAGGCGGTGATCGCGGCGTTGTCGGCCAGCAGGATGCCGTCGGCGGCGTCGCGCAGCGCCGGCACGGTGCATTGCGGATTCACTTGTCGATACGCGTCGCCGAGCTGCTCGTTGCTGCGCAGGTCGATGTTCACCGTGTCGTGCGCGACGCCTTTTTCGGCCAGCAGGATGCGCGCTCGGCGCGGGCTCGGCGCGGTGGCGCAGTCGTAGAGCGTGATCATCCGGCGGCCTTCGGATCGAGCTTGTCCTGCGTCTGGCTGTCGAAGTCGGCGGCGGCGTGGCGCTCGTGCAGCTGGCTGGCCGGCTGGCCCCACGTGCGGTTGACCATGCGGCCGCGCTGCACGGCGGGCCGCTTCGCGATCTCGTCGGTCCAGCGCAGCACGTTCTTGTACTCCTGCACCTGCAGAAACTCGCCGGCCTCGTAGAGCTGGCTCTTGACCAGCGTGCCGTACCAGGGCCAGACCGCCATGTCGGCGATGCTGTAGTCGTCGCCCGCGAGGTAGCGGCTTTCGGCGAGCCGCCGGTCGAGCACGTCAAGCTGGCGTTTGACCTCCATCGCATAGCGGTCGATCGCGTATTCGATCTTCAACGGCGCGTAGGCATAGAAGTGGCCGAAGCCACCGCCGAGAAACGGTGCACTGCCCATCTGCCAGAACAGCCACGACAGGCATTCGGCGCGGTCGGCACCCGTCGGCAGGAAGGCGCTGCCGAACTTCTCGGCCAGGTAGATCAGCATCGCGCCGGACTCGAAAACGCGCACCGGTGTCGGCCCGCTGCGGTCGAGCAGCGCCGGGATCTTGGAGTTCGGATTGACCGCGACGAAGCCGCTGCCGAACTGCTCGCCCTCGTTGATCTTGATAAGCCAGGCGTCGTACTCCGCCCCGCTGTGGCCGAGGTGGAGCAACTCCTCGAGCATGACCGTGACCTTGACGCCGTTGGGCGTCGCCAGCGAATACAGCTGGAACGGGTGGCGACCCACCGGCAGGTCTTTGTCGTGCGTCGGTCCTGCGATGGGCCGGTTGATGTTCGCAAAGCGGCCGCCGCCGCCCTTGTTCCAGGTCCAGACGGTGGGTGGTGTGTAGGGGGTTGTCTCGTTCATGATCTTGTCGGCCTTCAACGGGTTTCGGGTCTTTTCACGCATTCCACCTGTCGTGGCGCACCGGTCATCTGGTTGCCGCCCACGATCCGCTTGACTTCGCCGGCGGGACATTTGCCGTCGTCGACAAAGATCACATCGCCACGGCGAACGGTGCCGTTCGCGGGCACCTCCTTCAGGATCTCGACCGGCGTGGTGCAGGCCGTGACGCTGACCAGCACACAGGCCAGCGCCGAAATTTTTCTTGTTGCCATGGACCATCCTTCGGAAAAAAGAGCGGCGAACGTACCGCGGTTCATCGTGTGGTGAGCGCCCGATACACCTTGCCGAGTTGTTCCGGCAAGGCCGTGACATCGTCGATCACCAGGTAGCGATCTTCGCGGGACATCGTACGCAAATAGTCGTGGCCTGCGGGATCGATCGCGATGCAGAAAGTCGCGATGCCGGCCTGCTCGGCTTCGCGCAGTGCACGCGCGGTGTCCTGGATGCCGTAGCCGGGATCTCGCGGGTCAGGGCCGTAGTCGGCGTCTTGCGGATAGCCGTCGGACACCACGATCAGCACGCGCGTCTGCGCCGGTTCGCGCGCGAGCCGGCGCACCGCATGGCGGATGGCGGCGCCAGTGCGGGTGGCGCCCATCGGCTGCATCGCCGACAGGGCCGCCGCGGTGCGCGGCGACCACGCATCGCCGAACGCCTTCGCGATCAGGAAGTCGACCCGGTGCCGGCCCTCGCCCGAGAAGCCGTACACCGCATGGCGATCGCCGAGCGTGTGCAGCGCGTCGCACATCAGGGCCATCGCGTCCTTCGCCACATCGATCACGCGCCGGCGTGGCGGCTCGGGCACGGCGGCCGGTGCGACGCGCGGTGCGTAGAGGTAGTAGTCGTCTTCGTCGGGCACTGCGGCCGGAACCGAGCCGGCCGGCGGTGGAACCAGAAAGCCGGTCGAGCCGCTCATGTCGACCAGGAAAGCGGCGCACACATCGCGCCGCGGCCGCTGCTGCGCGGTGAACACGCGGCCATCGCTCTGCTGGCCGGCACGGCGTTCCACGGCCTCTGCGATCACGCGATCGATGTCGATGTCTTCGCCGTCGTAGGCGCGGTAGAGGCGCTCGCGCGAGGCGGGGCGGATGGCGGCGAACTGGCGCCGCACGCGGGCGGCGAGCGCTGCATGGCGCTCGCGCACGTCGCCCTGGAATGCGAGGTCGGCACCGCGCAGGCGGCGTTCGACCACGCGACACCAGTCCGGCAGGTAGCGGTGTTCGACGCTGTTCCACTCGTCGTAGAAATAGCCGTGCCCCGAGAGTGGCTCGGGTTGTCGCGCGACCGGCGCGGCCGGCCTCGACGCGATGTCGCGCGCCCGCGCGGCGCCGTCGATGGAGAACGCGAGCGCGGCGTTCCAGCCGCCGTCGGCAGCGCCTTCCGCGGCGTCCATCGCGGGTTGCATGTCGGCGTTGCCGCGTCCGCCCGGCAAGCCGTCGTCCGGGTCTTCACCGGGCGGCACGGCCATCTCGCCGGGCCGCACATCGCGCTGCGTGCGACGGCCCGGCGCTTCGAGGCACGCGCAGATCGCGTGGGCGGCGCGCACGCTGTCGCTCGCATCCGCCGCTGCGTGGCGGACCTGGGCCGCGATGGCGAGCACGCGACCGCGCGTCGGGTCCGCGCCCGGCGCTGCAGGCGCGACGCCGAGCGTGAAGCGGACGAGCGCGTCGACGATGCCGTGCATCGGGCGCGTGGCTGACGGCGGTGCGCCGCGACGCGTCAACGCGAGCGCCTGCGCGCGTTGCAGGTCAACGCGAGCGCCCGGATAGCGGCGCGCCAACGCGCTGTCGATGCGCAGGTCTTCCAGCCGCATGAACACGCGACGCAGCAAGCGGCGGCGCGGCCAACCGTTGAAGCCCGGCACGGGTGCGGTCGCGCGGTCGAGCTGGCGCAGCACGGCGAGCCGATAGGCGCCGCGGTTCTCGCGCTCACTGGCGAAGTCCGCGATCACCGGCGGCAGGCGGATCGACGCGTCGTCGTGTGCCGGTCCGTCGTCGCGTTGCAAGGCCCGCCCCTCGCCGTGCAGCGCCTGGGCAAACAACGCCAGCGCGCGGTGCACCGTGTCGAACCGAACCGCAGGAGGCCCGGCGTCGAGGTTCATGGCAGCAGCACGTCGACGATGTCGGCCACCGCCTGTTGCACTTCGCTGTCGTCGCTGATCGCGCGGGTGATCGCGATGTCGCACGCCCGGCGCGGCGCGATGCCGCCGGCCACCAGCTGGCCGGTGTAGACCAGCAGCCGCGTGCTGACGCCGCCGTCCAGCCCCTGCTCGTGCAGCGCGCGCACCTTCTGGCCGATGGTCGCGAGCTGCAGTGCGAAGGCGCTGCCGACGCCGCTCTCGTGCGCGACGATGGTGGCCTCCACCTCGACCGACGGGTAGCCGAATTCCAGGCTCACGAAGCGTTGTCGGGTCGATGGCTTCAGGTCTTTCAGGCTGCTCTGGTAGCCCGGGTTGTACGAGACGACCAGCAGGAAGTCCGGATGCGCCTCGATCGATTCGCCGGTCTTCTCGATCGGCAGCACGCGGCGGTGATCGGTCAGCGGATGGATGACGACGGTCGTGTCCTTGCGCGCTTCGACCACCTCGTCGAGGTAGCAGATGGCACCGCTGCGCACCGCGCGCGTCAGCGGGCCGTCCATCCAGACCGTGCTGTCGGCCGACAGCAGATAACGCCCGACCAGATCGGTCGCGGTGAGGTCTTCGTGGCAGGCCACGGTGATGAGCGGCACCCGCGCGAGCCGCCACGCCATGTGTTCGATGAAGCGCGTCTTGCCGCAGCCGGTCGGGCCCTTCAGCAACACCGGCAGGCGCGCGCGGTACGCGGCCTCGAACACCTGCACCTCGTCGCCGACCGGCAGGTACCAGGGAGCGACGGCCGGTGCGGTCATGCGCTGCTCAGTCGGCCGAGACTTCCATGACGAGCTTGCCGAAGTTCTCGCCCTTGAAAAGCTTGTTGAGCGACTCGGGGAACGTGTCGAGGCCCTTCACCGTGTCTTCCTTGCTCTTCATGCGGCCGTCCTTCAGGTAGCCCGAGAGTTCCGCGATCGCGATGGGGTAGCGGTCGGCGTAGTCGAACACCACGATGCCTTCCATGCGCGCGCGGTTCACGAGCAGGCTCAGGTAGTTGCGCGGGCCGGCGCCGGGCATGCTGTTGGCGTTGTTGTACTGGCTGATCGCGCCGCAGATGATGATGCGGGCCTTGCGCGCGATCTTGGCGAGCACGTGGTCGAGGATCTCGCCGCCCACGTTGTCGAAGTAGATGTCGACGCCCTTCGGGCAGTGCTCCTTCAGGCCGGCCCGCACGGCACCGTCGCCGGCCTTGTAGTCGATGCAGGCGTCGAAGCCGAGCTCTTCGACCACCCACTTGCACTTGGCCTCGCCGCCCGCGATGCCGACCACGCGGCACCCTTTGAGCTTGGCCAGCTGGCCGACCGTCTGGCCGACGGCACCGGCCGCGCCCGAGACGACCACCGTCTCGCCCGGCTTCGGCTGGCCCACGTCCATGAGGCCGAAGTAGCCGGTCATGCCCGGCATGCCGAGCACGTTGAGCCACTGGCCGATGCTGCCGACCGAAAGGTCGATCTTCACCAGGCCGTTGCGCTTGAGCTCTTCCTGCGCAATCAACATGTATTCCTGCACGTTGAGCGTGCCGTACACCGTGTCGCCGACCGCGAAGGCCGGGTTCTTCGACGCGATCACGCGGCCGACGCCGCCAGCCCGCATCACCTCGCCGATGGCCACCGGCGGGATGTAGCTGCGTGCGTCGTTCAGCCAGCCGCGCATCGCGGGGTCGAGCGAGAGCGACAGCACCTTCACCAGCACGCCGCCTTCGGCCGGATCGCCGACCGGCTCGGTCGTGAAGTTCCAGTGCTCGCGCGTGGCCGTGGTTTCGGGGCGCTGGGCCAGGCGGACCTGGTGGTTGGTGAGGGCGGCGGTCATGTTGTGTCTCCTGCGGGGGGGTCGCCGACGGTGTCGGTGATCGAGGCGGATGCTATCCGCGCTCGCCGCCGTTCGACGTAGCGCGCGCGACAGCGGCTCGACGCCGTTTTTACGACCGCTTGCGTTCCAGTCGAATCGCACCCTGGCGTTCCAGCCGCCGCAGCATCTGGGCCAGCGTCGAATAGGGAATGTCGAAACCCTGCCGCAAAAGCGCCGTCACGGCGGCGCTCGGCGTTCGGCTCTCGGCAGGCAGCGCCGCGACCGCGTTCAGCACGGCCAGCTCACGCGCATGCGTCGCAGGCTTCGGCGAAACAGCGATCGCACTTCGTCTTTTGCTCGGAAGGGTCATGGCGGCGCAATGTGCATGGTGCACCTGAACCCGGGGTGAACACGGGGCGGCAGATCGCAACCTCGCGCCTGCATCCGACACACCTCAGGCCAGCATCACCGTGATCGCCAAGCCGGGCTGCGCATTGCGCACGCTCAACGTGCCGCCGTGCGCTTCGGCCACCCGCCGGCACAGGTACATGCCCAGGCCGACGCCACCGGTCGCGCGCTGGCGGGCGCTGTCGGTCCGGTAGAAGGGTTCGGTCAGGTGCTCGAGTTGCGCCGCATCGACCCCGGAGCCGAAATCGCGCACCTCGATGCGCACGGCGTTGCCTTCGGCGACGAGGCTCAGCAGCGGCGGTTGCGCTGCGCCAGCGCTGTAACGCAGCGCGTTGTCGAGCAGGTTGCGCACCAGGAGCCGCACGCGGGCGCGGTCGAGCGAGCGCGGTGGCAGATCTTCCGTCAGCATCAACGTCACTGTCTCGCCGGCCGGCAGTTCGGCGATCACGTCGCGCACCAGTGCCGCCAGGTCGACGGGCTCGCGTTGCAGCGCGGCGTGCGGGCTTGCAAGGCGTTCGCTCTCCAGCAAGTCGCTGATGAGGTCGCGCATCTCGTTCAGGTCGCGCAACAGCGCAGCGCGCTCGGTCTGGTGGTCGGACGTGGCCGGCAGCAGTTCCGCGTTGAGCCGCGCGCGGGTCAGCGGCGATCGCAGCTCGTGGCTGAGCGCGAGCAGCAGGCCGCGCTTGGCATCGAGCATGCCTTCGAGGTCGTGCGCCATGGTGTTGATGCGGTGCGCGAGGTCGCCGAGTTCGTCGCGGCGGCGCAGCGGGATCGGCGTGTCGAACGCGCCGCGCCCGAAGCGCTCGGCACCGGCGCGGATGTCGTCGAGCGGGCGCAGCAGCTTGCGCACGTAGGCGTAGGCGGCCACGGTGAGCAGGAGCAACAAGCCGAGCGTGAGCCAGCCGATGCCGCCCGGATCGCGCTGCCACGGCAGCGTGCCCAGGCCGAAGGTGATGCGGTGGCCGTCGGCGGTGGTGCGGCTCAGCCAGTCGCCGCGCCGGTCGTCCATCCAGCGGCGGTGCGTGCGGTTCGGGTGCGAGTCCCAGTTCACGCCCGGCCCGCTGATGCGCACCGCCAGCGGCAGACGCGCCACCAGCGCCTGCGCCCGGGCCACGTCGGGTGGATTGCCGATCTCGGCGACGAGGCGGTCGACGTAGTCGGCGACGATCGGCCGGGCGGCATCGCGCCAGCCGCTCGAGAGCGCACGCTGCACGCCGGCAATGAACACCGCCGCCATCGCGAGGGCGAGCAGCACGAACACGGTGATGAGCCGCGCGCGCAACGAGTGCCGCCAACGGTGCCGCCAGCGCCTGCGTGCAACCGGGTCCGCGTGTCTCATTCGGCGGCCTTGCCGACGGCGAGCGCATAGCCTGAGTTGCGCAGCGTCTTGATGCAGTCGAGCGGCTCCAGCTTCTTGCGCAGCCGGCTCACGACGATGTCGACGGCGCGGGTGTAGAGCTCGGCCTCGTGGCCGCGCAGCCGGTTCAGGATGTCGTCGCGACTGAACATGCGGCCCGGCTCGCTCGCCAACAGCGCGAGCAGTTCGAACTCGGTGCCGGTGAGCTCGACGACCTCGCCCGCGCGCAGCACGGCGCGCTTGGCGAGATCGATCTCGAGGCCCTCGAACACACGACGCTGCGTCGACGCCGCAGCGCTCGCAGGCAGCGTGCGCTGCCGTCGCAGGATGGTCTGAATGCGCGCCACGAGTTCGCGCGGCTCGAACGGCTTGGGCAGGTAGTCGTCGGCACCGAGTTCGAGCCCGACCACACGGTCCATCACATCGCCGCGCGCGGTCAGCATCACGATCGGGATGTCGCTCTCCCGGCGGATCTCGCGGCACAGCGCGAAGCCGTCCATCTCGGGCAGCATCACGTCGAGGATCGCGGCGTCGTAGCGCGTCGCGCGCAGCTTGACCAGGCCCGCACTCGGCCGCGTCGCGCTGTCGAGCACGCAGTCGAAGCGCGCGAAGTAAGTCGCGAGCGGCGCAGCCAGCTGTTCGTCGTCGTCGATCAGGAGGATGCGGTGCATTGGCGGATTGTCGGCCAGCCGCGTGCGATCAACCGCGGTGCCAGCGACGGCCGCGTTCCATGAACTCGCGCACCTTCACCTGCTGTGACGGATTGAGGTTGTCGAAAAAGTCGGCTGCGGCGGCGATGACTTCCGGGCTGCCGTTGCGCAGCACGGCGGTCTTCTCGTCGATCAACTTCGAGGCGCCGGCCTGGTCGAGCCTGGCGCCGGCGAAGAGCGAGGTG
Organism: Variovorax sp. PAMC 28711; assembly: GCF_001577265.1. Taxonomy (NCBI): domain Bacteria; kingdom Pseudomonadati; phylum Pseudomonadota; class Betaproteobacteria; order Burkholderiales; family Comamonadaceae; genus Variovorax; species Variovorax sp. PAMC 28711. Next base: position 1,776,939 of record NZ_CP014517.1, read on the forward strand.
AACTGCGAGCGCGTGCCGCCGGCGCCGCCTGCATCGCGCATCGCGGTGCGTTGCGCTTGCAGCTTCTCGGCGAGCACCGAGAGCCTCTGTTTCTGCGCGGTGTCGAGGTCGAGCTTGCTGCCGACGCGGTCGACGACCTTGGTGCGGAACTCGGCGCGGTCTTGCTCTGTCATGCCGCTCCAGCCGTGCCGCTGGCCTGCGCATCCCGCGATGCTGCCGATGACGAGCGCGCCGCCGAAGAGGCCGAAAAGTGAGCGTTTGATCCAGTGCTTCATGAGACGTCCTTGGTGGGAAAAAGAGGAAGCCCGATGGTGCGACCGGCCGCCTGCGAAGTCCTTTCGCGGCGGTATCGCTGTGTTTCGTTTTATGTCGGCAGGAGAAGCGCTGCCGCCGGATCGTCGGCCTCGAGCACGCGCTGCGCCCAAGGCGCGAGTCGCAAGGTATCGGCGCGCAGCACCTCCTGCTTGACCGCGAGGATCTGGGAGGGGTGCATCGAAAAACTGCGCAGCCCCAGACCGAGCAGCAGCCGCGTGAACTGAACGTCGCCCGCCATTTCGCCGCACACGCTCACGCCCTTGCCCTGGCGCACGCACTCGGCGATGGTGTCGGCCACGAGCCGAAGCACGGCCGGATGCGCCGGGTCGTAGAGGTGGGCCACGGCCTCGTCGGCGCGGTCGATCGCCAACGTGTACTGGATCAGGTCGTTGGTGCCGATCGACAAAAAATCGAAGTGCTTGAGGAACAGGTTGAGCGTGAGCGCCGCCGCCGGAATCTCGATCATCGCGCCGAGCTTCACCGCACCGTAAGGGATGCCTTTGTTGTCGAGCTCGGCGCGTGCGAAGTCGATGAGCGACAGCGTCTGGCGGATCTCGGTGGCGTGCGCCAGCATTGGAATCAGCAGATGGATCTGGCCATGCGTCGCCGCCCGCAAGATGGCGCGCAGCTGGGTGAGGAACATGGCCGGGTCGGCCAGGCTCCAGCGAATGGCGCGCAGGCCGAGCGCGGGGTTCAGGTTTTCCTGCTTGCTGGTCGACTTGCCGTCGAGCGGCTTGTCGGCGCCGATGTCGATGGTGCGGATCGTCACCGGCATGCCCTGCATGCCTTCGACGGCGCGCTTGTACGCCTGGTACTGCTCTTCCTCGTCGGGCAGGCGCGAGAGGCGTTGGGATTCGCGGCCCATGAAGAGGAATTCGCTGCGGAACAGGCCGACACCGACGGCGCCGGCCTTCACCGCATTGAGCGTGTCCTCGGGCATTTCGATGTTGGCGAGCAGGTCGACGCGCTGGCCGTCGAGCGTCACGGCCGGCTTGTGTCGCAGGCGCGCGAGGCGACCGCGTTCGAGGTCGCCCTGGCGCTGCTTGAAACCGTACTCGGCCAGGATGATCGGCGACGGATCGACGATCACCACACCGGCGTCGCCGTCGATGATGACCCAGTCGTCCTGGCGCACCAGCTGGCTCGCGGTGCGGGCGCCGACCACGGCCGGGATGTCCATGCTGCGCGCGACGATCGCGGTGTGCGAGGTGCGGCCGCCGACGTCGGTCACGAAGCCGGCGAACACGCTCTTCTTGAACTGAAGCATGTCCGCGGGCGACAGGTCGTGCGCGATGAGCACGAGCGGCGCGTCGAGGGTGTCGCTGACGGTGAGGTCGTCATCGTCCTCCGCCTCGGCCGCGCGCTTGCGGCGCGGCGGCGTCGGCGCGAGCACGGCGGCCGTGCCCTTCATGCGGTGCAGGAGGCGCTCGACGACCTGCTCGAGGTCGGCCTTGCGCTCGCGCAGGTACTCGTCCTCCATCTCGTCGAACTGGCGCGCGATCACTTCGAGCTGCGTCGTCACCGCCCATTCGGCGTTGTAGAGCCGGTCGGTGATCCAGTGGCGCACGCCCTCGGTGAGCGCCTCGTCCTGCAGCAGCATCTGGTGCACTTCGAGCAGCGCCGAGAGCTCGTGCGGCGCGTCCTTCGGGCCCATCAGCGCGACGCTGGCCTGCAGCTTGACGAGCTCTTCGGCCACCGCATTGCGCGCCGTGCGCACGCGATCGATCTCGGCCTCGATCTGCTCGGGCTTGATGAAGTAGTGAGCCACGTCGATGCGGCTCGACACCACCAGCACCGCGCGGCCGATGGCGATGCCACGGGCGACGGGGAGGCCGTGGACGGCGAAGGTCATTCGCCTTCGCCGAACTTGTCGTTCATGAGTGCGACGAGCGCATCCATCGCTTCTTCCTCGCGATCGCCGTTCGTCTCGAGCTCGACCGCGACGCCGATGCCGGCGGCCAGCATCATCACGCCCATGATGCTTTTGGCGTTGATGCGGCGGTCGCCGCGCGACAACCACACCTCGCACGGAAAGCTGCCGGCGAGTTTGGTGAGCTTGGCCGACGCGCGTGCGTGGAGGCCGAGCTTATTGCTGATGGTCACGGATTTCTTGATCACTGTGCTTTCTTCTCGCCTGGTTTTGGGGGGCCGCGACCGCGACCTGCATGACGCCGGCGGTGCCACCCGCGATCGCGCGTTGCACCAGTGCTTCGAGCGGTTCGTGCCGGTAGGTCACGGCGCGCAGCAGCATCGGCAGGTTGACGCCCGCGACCAGACGCGACCGCGCGCCATCGACCAGTTTCTGCGCCACGTTGCACGGCGTGGCGCCGAACACGTCGGCCAGCACCAGCACCTGCGAACGGGGTCCATGCAACTGTTGCGCCAGCGTGATGCGTGCCGCCGCCAACGTTTCTTCGGGCGACACGTTGGGCAGCACGTCGAGCGCGACGACGAACTGTTCGGCGTCGGGGAACACATGCAGCGCGCACTGCCTCAGCGCCTGTGCGAGCGGAGAGTGGGCGATGACGAAGATGCTGTTCATGCGGGGTGCGGGGATGGGGCGTCGATTATGCGGTGACAGTGCCGCGATGAAGACAAACGACTTCATCGGCCGAGGGCCGCAGCGCTATCGCGGCAGCCGCAGCGACTCGAAGAATGTCGTTACGGCGTCGGGCGACGACGGACGCCCGAGCACCGTCGCCTGATACAGCGTGACCGCGCCGCCTGGCTGCTGGCGCGCAAACCACAGCACTTGCATCGGCATTGCGCCCCCGGCTTCCAGGCGCACCGGTGCCGGCGCGGCAGCCGCCCGGGGCAGCGCGCCGGGCGATTCGACCACGTCGACCTCGCCCGCCTGCGCGCGTGTCGCGGCGCGCCAGGCGCGCTGCCACGCTTCGGCTTGCGGCACGTCGCGCGCGCCGGCGTGGGCGATGGCGAAGGTGGCGCCGCCCGCCTCGCAGCCGACCATGTCGACCGTCACCGACTCGGTACCGAGCGGCAGCGCGCGGCTCGCGCGATCGGGTTTACAGGGCATCAGCGCGAGCAGGCCGGTGTCGGCGATCGGCGTGTCTCGCCAGTTGAAGGTCGGACTGCAGGCGGCCAGCAGGAGACCGCAAGTCGCGGCCATCGCGCGGAGGCGGTAGGACAGGAAAGTCATCGGCGCCGAGCTTATCGCGAGCGGTTCGGCGCGGCAGCGACGCCGGAACTAAAATTGCGGCGCTTCATCACTCCGATCACATGAAAAAAATCGTCTATGCCGCCGCGACCGCCATTGCCCTGGCCGTGGGGGCGGGCGTTTATCTCAACACCGGCACGTCGGCTGCGCCGGCCAGCACCTTCGTGCTGCTCGACGGCAGCAAGAAGACCACCGACGACATGAAGGGCAAGGTGACGCTGGTCAACTTCTGGGCCACCAGCTGCGTGACCTGCGTGGCCGAGATGCCGAAAGTGATCGCCACGTACGATAAGTACAGGTCGCAGGGCTACGACACCCTGGCCGTCGCCATGAGCTACGACCCGCCGGCGTACGTCGTCAACTATGCCGAGACACGCAAGCTGCCGTTCAAGGTGGCGATCGACAACACCGGCGCCGTGGCCAAAGCGTGGGGCGACGTGGCGCTGACGCCGACGACGTACATCGTCAACAAGCGCGGCGAGATCGTGAAGCGCTATGTGGGAGAACCGGACTTCGCCGAGCTCCACAAGCTGATCGAGAAACTGCTCGCCGAAGCCTGAATGGCCGGCCGAATCGGGTGAGCCATTCCGTGTCGCGTCCCCTGCCGCTGGCCGACACGCCCACCGTGGTGCTGCTCACGCCCGACGAGCCATCCGAGCTGGACGCCGCACGCGCGATCTTTCGTGACTACGCCGAATCGCTCGCCATCGATCTCGGTTTCCAGAATTTCGAGGAAGAGCTCGCCCGGCTGCCCGGTGAGTACACCGAACCCCGCGGTTCGCTTTTGCTGGCGCTCGTGGACGTGGATGCGTCCCACCCGACGCGCCAGGCACCGACGCTGCCACGCGCCAACGGCATGGCCGCCCACGTGGCCGGATGCTGCGCCTTGCGGCCTCTCGACTCGGCGGATCACGCCAACGCCGCCGAGATGAAGCGTCTGTTCGTTCGCCCCGGCTTTCGCGGGTTGGGGCTTGGGCGGCAGCTGGTCGAAGCGGCGCTGGACGCCGCGCGCAGCGCCGGCTACGCCTGCGTGTTGCTCGACACGCTGAACGACATGGAATCGGCGCGGGCGCTCTACGAGGACCTCGGTTTCACCGAGGTGCCGCCCTACTATCACAACCCGATCGCAGGGGCGAACTACCTCAAGGTCGCGCTGTTCTGATCAGCCTCGCGCCTGGCCCAGGAGCGTGACGGCGTCGCTCACTTCGAACTTTCCGGGCGCTTCGACATTGAGCGTCGCCACCTTGCCATCCTTGACCAGCGCCGAATAGCGGTTACTGCGCACGCCCATGCCGCGGCCTGTCAGGTCGAGCGTGAGCCCGGTGGCTTTGGCGAAATCACCGCTGCCGTCAGCCAACATGCGGACCTTGGTGCCGGTCTTCTGGTCCCGCGCCCACGCGCCCATGACAAAAGCGTCGTTCACGCTGACACACCAGATCTCGTCCACCCCGGCAGCCTTGAAGTCATCGAAGTGCTCGACGTAGCCGGGCACATGCTTGGCCGAGCAGGTCGGCGTGAAGGCGCCTGGCAACGCGAACAGCGCGATGGTCTTGCCGGCCGTGGCCTTGGCCACATCGACCGGATTCGGTCCGATGCTGCAGGCCTCGCCCTCGACTTCGGAATATTCGTGCAGGGTGGTGGAAGGGAGAGCGTCGCCGACCTTGATCATGGTGAGTGTCCTGAAAATGAAAAACGGCCCACATTGTGGGCCGTTTTCCGGATGCGCACCGCGCGCGATCGAACGGTGTCGATCAGAGCGAAATGGCTTTCTCGACCAAACGGGTGACAACCCAGTTCTTGGTCTTCGAAATCGGCCGGCTTTCGGTGATCTCGATGGTGTCACCGAGATGGTATTCACCCTTCTCGTCGTGCGCGTGGTACTTGCTCGTCTTGGCCACGATCTTGCCGTAGAGCTCGTGCTTCACACGACGCTCGACCAGCACGGTCACGGTCTTTTCACGCTTGTCGCTCACGACCTTGCCGATCAAGGTGCGCTTGAGGGATTTTTTAGCTTCCGTCATGTTGGCTCCTTACTTGGCGGCTGGGGTTTCTTGCGACTTCTGCGCAAGAATGGTCTTGGCGCGAGCGATGTCGCGGCGTGTCACGCGCAGCGTCGAGGTGTTCGACAGCTGTTGCGTGGCCTTCTGCATGCGCAGGCCGAAATGGGCCTTCTGCAGATCCTTGATTTCGGTTGCCAGGCCGGCGACGTCTTTTTCGCGCAGCGCTGCAGCCTTCGACACCTTGACCGGCTTGGCCGCGGCGTCCTTCTTTTTACGTGTTGCCATCAGTGTTCTCCTCAGGCGCCGAGCTGGCGAGCGACGAACGTCGTGCGCAGCGGCAGCTTGGCAGCGGCCAGGCGGAAGGCTTCGCGTGCGAGCTCTTCGGGAACACCGACGATTTCGAACACGATCTTGCCGGGCTGGATCTCGGCGACGTAATACTCGGGGTTGCCCTTGCCGTTACCCATCCGCACTTCTGCGGGCTTGTGGGAGATCGGCTTGTCGGGAAACACACGAATCCAGATACGACCACCGCGCTTGACGTGGCGCGAAATCGCGCGGCGCGCGGCTTCGAGCTGGCGTGCCGTGAGGCGACCGCGGTCGGTGCATTTCAGACCGAAGTCACCGAATGCGACCGAGTTGCCCCGAGTCGCGATGCCGGTGTTGCGGCCCTTTTGTTCCTTGCGGAACTTTCTGCGTGCAGGTTGCAGCATGTTGTTTTACTCCGTGATAAGACCGATTACTCGGTCTTGGCACCGTCAGCTGCTGCAGCTGGCGCGGCTTTGCGGACGCGCTTAACGGCGGGTTTCGAGTCTGCACCCGGTGCTGCCGGAGCACCACCAGTAGCTTCTGCGGGCTTGTCGCTGCCGTCGGCCGGTGCGGTGTTGCCACCGATCGGGCCACGGGCAGCCGGACGTGCGGGACCACGACGGTCTGCACCCGGACGGTCGCCACCCGGGCGGCCATCGCGGCGCGGACCGCGCGGACGACGCTCGTCGTCAGGACGCGGCGTTTCGACGGCCGGCAGGTCGTTGCGACCCAGCGTGTCACCCTTGTAGACCCAGACCTTGACGCCGATGACGCCGTAAGTGGTCTTGGCTTCCGAGGTGCCGTAGTCGATGTCGGCGCGCAGGGTGTGAAGCGGCACGCGGCCTTCGCGGTACCACTCGCAACGCGCGATTTCAATACCGTTCAAACGACCCGACGACATGATCTTGATGCCCAGGGCACCCAGACGCATGGCGTTCTGCATCGCACGCTTCATGGCGCGGCGGAACATGATCCGCTTTTCGAGCTGCTGCGTGATGCTGTCGGCGATGAGCTTGGCATCGATTTCGGGCTTGCGCACTTCTTCGATGTTCACTGCGACCGGCACACCCAGCTGCTTGCCGAGTTCGCGCTTGAGGTTCTCGATGTCTTCGCCCTTCTTGCCGATCACGACGCCCGGACGTGCCGAGTAGATCGTGATGCGTGCGTTCTTGGCGGGACGCTCGATCAGCACGCGTGAAACGGATGCGTTCTTGAGCTTCTTCTTCAGGTACTCGCGCACCTTGATGTCTTCCGCCAGCATGCCGGCGAAGTCCTTGTTGCTGGCGTACCAGCGGCTGGACCAATTACGGGTCACCGCGAGGCGGAAACCGGTGGGGTGGATTTTTTGTCCCATAGTCTTCCGGCCTTTAGTTGCCAACCGTCACGTACACATGGCACGTGGGCTTGCTGATGCGGTTACCGCGACCCTTGGCGCGCGCGGTGAAGCGCTTGAGCGTGGCGCCTTGCTCGACGTAGATGGTCTTGACCTTCAGTTCGTCGATGTCGGCACCGTCGTTGTGCTCGGCGTTGGCAATTGCCGACTCGAGCACCTTCTTGATGATCACAGCCGCTTTTTTCTGCGTGAACTGCAGAACGTTGAGCGCTTGATCGACCTTCTTGCCGCGGATCAGGTCAGCGACCAGACGGCCCTTGTCGACCGAGAGGCGAACGCCGCGGAGGACTGCACGTGTTTCAGACATGGTCGTTCCTTACTTCTTCTGGACTTTTTTGTCCGCCGGGTGCCCCTTGAACGTGCGGGTGAGCGCAAATTCGCCGAGCTTGTGGCCGACCATCTGGTCCGTGATGTACACGGGCACGTGCTGCTTGCCGTTGTGAACGGCAATGGTCAGACCGATGAACTCGGGCAGGACCATCGAGCGACGCGACCAGGTCTTGATCGGCTTCTTGTCCTTGGTCGTCACGGCCTTGTCGGCCTTGGCCACGAGGTGGTGGTCGACGAACGGACCTTTTTTGAGTGAGCGAGTCATTTGCTGCTACCCCTTACTTCTTGCGACGCGACACGATGAATACCTGCGTGCGCTTGTTGTTACGGGTACGGTAGCCCTTGGTCAGATTGCCCCATGGGTCGACTGGATGACGGCCTTCGCCTGTCTTGCCTTCGCCACCGCCGTGCGGGTGATCGACCGGGTTCATCACCACACCGCGAACGGTCGGGCGAATGCCCATGTGGCGCTTGGCACCGGCCTTGCCCAAACGGCGCAGGCTGTGTTCTTCGTTGGCGACTTCACCGATCGTGGCGCGGCACTCGACGTGCACGCGGCGGACTTCGCCCGAGCGCATGCGCACCTGGGCATAGACGCCTTCGCGTGCCAGCAGCGTGGCCGACGTACCGGCGGAGCGTGCGATCTGCGCGCCCTTGCCGGGTTGCAGCTCGATGCAATGAATGGTCGAACCCACCGGGATGTTGCGGATCGGCAAGGTGTTGCCGGCGCGGATCGGGGCTTCGGAACCGCTCATCAGCGTGGCACCGGCTTCAAGACCGCGCGGGGCGATGATGTAGCGGCGCTCGCCGTCGGCGTAGCAAACCAGTGCGATGTGGGCGGTGCGGTTCGGGTCGTACTCGATGCGTTCGACCTTGGCCGGAATGCCATCCTTGTTGCGCACGAAGTCGACCACACGGTAGTGGTGCTTGTGACCACCGCCGCGATGGCGAATCGTGATGTGACCGTTGTTGTTGCGACCGGCAGCCTGGAACTGCGGCTCGAGCAACGGAGCGTGCGGTGCACCCTTGTACAGGTGGTCCCGCGAAATCTTCACCGCGCCGCGTTGGCCCGGCGAAGTAGGTTTCATCTTGATGACGGCCATGATTAAGCGCCTTCCCCGACGAGGTTGAGCTCTTGACCTTCCTTCAGCGTCACATAGGCCTTGCGCACGTTGTCGCGGCGACCGATGGATTTGCCAAAGCGCTTGGTCTTGCCCTTGGTGTTGAGCACCGAAACGCCCTTGACTTCGACCTTGAACATCAGTTCAACGGCGGCCTTGATCTCGGGCTTGGTGGCGTCCTGCAGCACCTTGAAGGTGACAGCGTTCGACTTCTCGCCGACCATCGTTGCCTTTTCGGACACGATGGGAGCGACCAGCACCGCCATCAGGCGGCCTTCGGTGAACTGGGTGCGGGACAGCGGCGTAGGATTCATGCGGCTCATGCGAACATCTCCTTGAGCTTTTCGACAGCAGCCTTGGTGACGAGCACCTTCTTGTAGTGCACCAGCGACACCGGATCGGCGTAGCGGGGTTCGACCACAAGGATGTTCACCAGATTGCGCGAAGCCAGGTACAGGTTTTCGTCGACTTCGTCGGCGATCACCAGCACGGACTGCAGATTCATGGCCTTGAACCGGGCCGCGAGCGGCTTGGTCTTCGGCGAATCGACGGTGAGCGAATCCACCACGGCCAGACGGCCTTCACGGGCGAGCTGCGAGAGGATGGACGCCATGCCGGCGCGGTACATCTTCTTGTTGATCTTCTGCGTGAAGTTTTCGTCAGGCATGTTCGGGAAAATCCGGCCACCCCCGCGCCACAGCGGCGAGGACGTCATACCGGCACGGGCGCGGCCCGTTCCCTTTTGCTTGAAAGGCTTCTTGGTCGAGTGATGGACCTGTTCGCGGTCCTTCTGGGCGCGCGTGCCTTGACGGGCGTTGGCCTGGAATGCGACGACGATCTGGTGAACCAGGTCTTCGTTGTAGTCACGGCCGAACACGGTCTCGGGCGCGTCGTACTTCGACGAGGCCTGACCTTGTTCGTTCAGGAGTTCGAGTTGCATTACTTCGCTCCTTCTGCGGCTTGCGGCTTGGCCTTGATGGCCGGGCGCACGGTGACGAAGCCACCCTTCGAACCAGGGATCGCACCCTTGATCAGCAGGAGTTGACGCGCTTCGTCGATACGGAACACGACCAGGTTCTGGGTGGTGACGGTGTCCACACCCAGATGGCCGGTCATGCGCTTGCCCGGAAACACGCGGCCCGGATCCTGCGCCATGCCGATGGAGCCAGGAACGCGGTGCGAACGGCTGTTACCGTGCGACGCGCGCTGCGACTTCATGTGGTGACGCTTGATGGTGCCGGCGAAGCCCTTGCCGATCGAAGTGCCCTGCACGTCGACCTTCTGGCCCACCGCGAACACCGAACCGGCAGGAACGACGGCACCTGGCGCGTAGCCAGCGGCCACGTCGGCCGCAATGCGGAATTCCTGGATGATTTCGCCCGCTTCGACACCCGCCTTGGCGAGGTGGCCGGCTTGCGGCTTGGTCACGCGCGATGCCTTGCGCGAACCGAACGTCACCTGAAGTGCGTCGTAGCCGTCGGTCTCTTGCGACTTGATCTGGGTCACACGGTTGTTGGACACATCCACCACCGTGACAGGAACTGCGTCCCCGTCATCGGTGAAGAGACGCATCATCCCCACCTTGCGGCCCAGCAACCCGAGGGAGTTGCTCAGACTCATATGTTTTCTCCAAAAAATGGAAGTCCTTTTCCGCCGCTGTCACTTCAATTGGCGACAGCGTTGGGCCGTTGATTCAACGGCCCACAAAAAAGGGTTGATAAATTCCCGTCACTCGGGCGAGACGCACGAGTAGCAGAGCCGGCGATTATAGCCCGCAAATCGCAAGCTGTGCAAGTTGCCAAAAGCAAGGCCCGCCTGCATCGCTGCAAGCGGGCCGTCAGTTCAATCCGTGCGGACTACTGCAGTTTGATTTCGACGTCGACGCCAGCCGGCAGGTCGAGCTTCATCAGCGCGTCCACCGTCTTGTCGGTCGGGTCGACGATGTCCATCAGGCGCTGGTGCGTGCGGATCTCGAGCTGGTCGCGCGACGTCTTGTTGACGTGCGGCGAACGCAGGATGTCGAAACGCTTCATGCGGGTCGGCAGGGGCACGGGGCCCTTGACGATCGCGCCGGTGCGCTTGGCGGTGTCGACGATTTCCGCGGCGGACTGGTCGATCAGCTTGTAATCGAAGGCCTTCAGGCGGATGCGGATCTTTTGCTTCGTTGCCATGGTGTTGTGTCCTTGCCGTGTCGATTAAGCGAGAACCTTGGCCACGACGCCAGAGCCCACAGTGCGGCCGCCTTCGCGGATGGCGAAGCGCAGGCCTTCTTCCATGGCGATCGGGTTGATCAGCTTGACGGTGATGCTGACGTTGTCGCCGGGCATGACCATTTCCTTGCCTTCAGGCAGCTCGATCGCACCGGTCACGTCCGTCGTGCGGAAGTAGAACTGCGGGCGGTAGTTGTTGAAGAACGGCGTGTGACGGCCGCCTTCGTCCTTGCTCAGCACATAGACTTCAGCGGTGAAGTGGGTGTGCGGCTTGATCGAACCCGGCTTGCACAGCACCTGGCCGCGCTGGACGTCTTCACGCTTGGTGCCGCGCAGCAGCACGCCGACGTTGTCGCCGGCCTGGCCCTGGTCGAGCAGCTTCCTGAACATTTCCACGCCGGTGCAGGTGGTCTTCTGGGTGGCAGCGATACCGACGATTTCGATTTCTTCGCCGACCTTGATGATGCCGCGCTCGACGGCGCCGGTCACCACGGTGCCGCGACCGGAGATCGAGAACACGTCTTCCACAGGCATCAGGAAGGCACCGTCGATGGCGCGTTCTGGCTGGGGAATGTAGGTGTCGAGGGCGTCGGCCAGCTTCATGATGGCTTCCTCACCCAGGGGACCCTTGTCGCCTTCGAGGGCAAGCTTGGCCGAGCCGTGGATGATGGGGGTGTCGTCGCCCGGGAAGTCGTATTTGTCCAGGAGTTCGCGCACTTCCATTTCGACGAGTTCGAGCAGTTCGGCGTCGTCGACCATGTCGCACTTGTTCAGGAACACGATGATGTAGCCGACACCGACTTGGCGGGCCAGCAGGATGTGTTCGCGGGTCTGGGGCATCGGGCCGTCAGCGGCGGAGCAGACCAGGATGGCGCCGTCCATTTGCGCGGCGCCGGTGATCATGTTCTTCACATAGTCAGCGTGGCCGGGGCAGTCGACGTGGGCGTAGTGGCGGTTGGCCGTTTCGTATTCGACGTGGGCGGTGTTGATGGTGATGCCGCGGGCCTTTTCTTCAGGTGCCGCGTCGATCTGGTCGTACGCCTTGGCTTCGCCGCCGAATTTGGCCGACAGAACGGTTGCGATCGCAGCCGTCAGCGTGGTCTTGCCGTGGTCGACGTGGCCGATGGTGCCCACGTTGACGTGGGGCTTGGTGCGGGTGAACTTGCCTTTTGCCATTTTCTATCCTTGAAAGAGCATTGCCCGTGTGTTGGTTTAACGTTTGCACCGCATTGCTGGATCTCTCGCCACGGGCAGCGAGAGGCACACGGTCGCAGACAAATTGATCAAAGTTACTTCGCGCGGGAAGCGACGATCGCTTCGGCCACGTTGCGGGGTGCTTCAGCGTAGTGCTTGAATTCCATCGTGTAGGTGGCGCGGCCTTGCGACATCGAGCGCAGCGTGGTCGAGTAGCCGAACATTTCCGACAGCGGCACTTCGGCCTTGATGGCCTTGCCGCCGCCCATCATGTCTTCCATGCCCTGCACCATGCCGCGACGCGACGACAGGTCGCCCATCACGTTGCCGGCGTAGTCTTCAGGCGTCTCGACTTCCACCGCCATCATCGGCTCGAGAATGACCGGGCTGGCCTTGCGGCAGCCTTCCTTGAAACCGAAGATCGCGGCCATTTTGAACGCCATTTCGTTCGAGTCCACGTCGTGGTACGAACCGAAGTGCAGCGTGACTTTGACGTCGACCACCGGGTAACCGGCCAGCACGCCTTGGCCCAGGGCTTCGATCACGCCCTTTTCGACCGCGGGAATGTATTCGCGCGGCACCACGCCGCCCTTGATGGCGTCGACGAACTCGAAGCCCTTGCCTGGCTCTTGCGGCTCGACCTTGAGCACGACGTGGCCGTACTGGCCCTTGCCGCCCGACTGACGCACGAACTTGCCTTCGGCATCTTCGACGGTCTTGCGGATGGTTTCGCGGTAGGCCACTTGGGGCTTGCCGACGTTGGCTTCCACGCCGAACTCACGCTTCATGCGGTCCACGATAATTTCGAGGTGCAGCTCGCCCATGCCGGCGATGATGGTCTGACCCGATTCTTCGTCGGTCTTCACGCGGAACGAAGGATCTTCCTGCGCGAGACGCTGCAGAGCGATGCCCATCTTTTCCTGGTCGACCTTGGTCTTGGGTTCGACGGCCTGCGAAATCACCGATTCCGGGAACACCATGCGCTCGAGCGTCAGGATGGCGGTCGGATCGCACAGCGTTTCGCCGGTGGTCACTTCCTTCAAACCGATGCAGGCAGCGATGTCGCCCGCGCGAATTTCGCTGACTTCGACGCGGTTGTTGGCGTGCATTTGCACGATCCGGCCGATGCGCTCTTTCTTGCCACGGACCGGGTTGTAGACGCTGTCGCCCTTCGAAAGCACGCCGGAATAGACGCGCACGAATGTGAGCTGGCCCACGAACGGGTCGGTCATCAGCTTGAACGCCAGCGCCGAGAATTTCTCGCTGTCGTCGGCCTTGCGGGTGACCGGCTCTTCGTCTTCGTTCATGCCCTTGACCGGCGGAATGTCGGTCGGCGCGGGCATGTATTCGACGACGGCGTCGAGCATGGCCTGCACGCCCTTGTTCTTGAAAGCCGAACCGCACAGCATCGGCTGGATTTCGCCGGCGATGGTGCGCTGGCGGATGCCGGCCTTGATTTCGACTTCGGTCAGCGCCTCGCCTTCGAGGTACTTGTTCATCAGCTCTTCGCTGGACTCCGCGGCGGCTTCGACCAGCTTCTCGCGGTATTCGGCACAGACATCGGCCAGATCCGCCGGGATGTCCTTGTAGGTGAAGGTGACACCCTTGTCTTCGTCCCAGTAGATCGCCTTCATCTTGACGAGGTCGACGATGCCCTGGAAGCGCTCTTCGGCCCCGATGGGGATCTGGATCACGACCGGGTTCGCCTTCAGGCGGTCGACCATCATCTGGCGCACGCGCAGGAAGTCGGCGCCGGTGCGGTCCATCTTGTTGACGAACGCGAGGCGCGGAACCTTGTACTTGTTGGCCTGACGCCAAACGGTTTCCGATTGGGGCTGCACGCCGCCGACGGCGTCGTACACCATGACGGCGCCGTCGAGCACGCGCATCGAGCGCTCGACTTCAATCGTGAAGTCGACGTGGCCCGGGGTGTCGATGATGTTGATGCGGTGTTCGTCGAACGTGCCGCCCATGCCCTTCCAGAAACAGGTGGTCGCAGCCGAAGTGATCGTGATGCCACGTTCCTGCTCCTGCTCCATCCAGTCCATCGTCGCGGCACCGTCGTGCACTTCGCCGATTTTGTGGTTCACACCGGTGTAGAACAGGATGCGCTCGGTCGTCGTGGTTTTGCCAGCGTCGATGTGCGCCGAGATCCCGATGTTGCGGTAGCGCTCGATGGGTGTATTGCGTGCCATGAGAAATTACTCCATTAACGGATGAAAGCCCGCTCACCATACGGCGAGTCGGGCTTCCAGCCAGTCTGATTTGAGGGGGACGGTGCTTAGAAGCGGAAGTGGCTGAAGGCCTTGTTGGCTTCGGCCATGCGGTGCACTTCGTCGCGCTTCTTCATGGCGCCGCCGCGGCCTTCCGTGGCTTCCATGAGTTCGTTGGCCAGACGCAGGGCCATCGACTTTTCACCGCGCTTGCGAGCGGCTTCCTTGATCCAGCGCATCGACAGCGCCAGACGACGGACCGGGCGCACTTCGACGGGCACCTGGTAGTTCGCGCCACCGACCCGGCGCGACTTTACTTCGACCATGGGCTTCACATTGTTGATGGCCATGGTGAAGGCTTCCACCGGATCCTTGCCCGGGTTTTTCTTTTCGATCTGCTCAAGTGCGCCGTAAATGATGCGCTCGGCGATCGCTTTCTTGCCGCCTTCCATGATCACGTTCATGAATTTGGACAGCTCGACATTGCCGAACTTCGGATCCGGCAGGATTTCACGTTTGGGGACTTCGCGACGACGTGGCATTTTTCACCTCTAAATTGCTTCAGTTGGCACTTCTCGTCGAAGCACCGCGAGAGCCATAAGGACCCTCACTTACTCGACCCGCGCAAGACATTCGCGCTTCGGGTCACTTCGTTTGCACCGCCCGCCAAGGCAGGACAAACACCGATTGCTTGCAGAAAAGCCAGGCTTACTTGGCCTTTGGCTTCTTCGCGCCGTACTTGGAACGCGACTGCTTGCGGTCTTTCACGCCTTGCAGGTCGAGCGAGCCGCGAACGATGTGGTACCGCACGCCTGGCAAGTCCTTGACACGACCGCCGCGAACCAGCACCACGCTGTGTTCCTGCAGGTTGTGGCCTTCGCCGCCGATGTACGAGATGACTTCGAAGCCATTGGTCAGACGAACCTTGGCCACCTTGCGGAGTGCCGAGTTGGGCTTCTTGGGCGTCGTGGTGTAGACGCGGGTGCAGACACCGCGGCGTTGCGGCGAGTTCTGCATGGCAGGGCTTTTCGAATTGATCTTTTCGACCGTTCGACCCTGACGCACCAGTTGATTGATGGTTGGCATGAATGAATTAGTCCCAAAACATCCCGGTCAAGGCACAAGCGTGAACCTGCCCGTCCGGGGAACGGCCAGAAATTGGCCGAAAACGTAAAACCCTTCGGAAATTTCCGAAAAGCCCACGAGTATAGCAGGCTGGCCAGCGCCAGCCAAGCCTGTCGCGCGCCTACTTGATCCAGAGCCGGACAGCGTCCCAGGCACGGCCCATGATGCCGGCCTGATCAACGCCTTCGAGTGCCACCAGCGGCACGTCCGCGACTTGCTGATCGCCCAGGGATATCTTGAGCGAGCCGACTGCCTGGTATTTCGCGAGCGGCGCGACGAGCGGGTCAGGGCGTGCAATCTGCGTCTTGATCTTGCTGGCCGAGCCGGCCGGCACCGCCACCACGATGGCCTCGGGCCGCCCCAGCTTGACCGTGTTGACCTTCCCCTTCCAGATCGCCGGGGTCGCGACGGGCTGGTTGGCATCGAAAAGGCGCACGCCGTCATAGGCCGTGTAGCCCCAGTTCAGCAGTTTTTGCGATTCGTTGGCACGCGAAATTTCGCTCGACGCGCCGAGCACGATCGACAGCAGGCGGCGGCCGCCGGGGATGTTCGGGAAGTCGCGTTTGGCCGTCGCGATCATGCAAAAGCCAGCGGCCTCGGTGTGCCCGGTCTTGAGACCGTCCACCGTCGGGTCGCGGAACAGCAGCATGTTGCGATTGGTGTCGTTGGTCGAAGGCGTGCCGGCGTAGCGGTATTTCTTGATGGCGTAGTACTTCGCCTCTTCCGGGAAATCGCGGATGAGCTTGGTCGCCAGGATGCTCAGGTCGCGGGCCGTGGTCGTGTGGCCCGGCGCGGTCAGGCCTTCGGGGTTCTTGTAGGTCGTGTTCTTCATGCCCAGCGCCTTGGCCTGGTCGTTCATGAGTTCCACGAAATGCTCGACCGTGCCGCCGACACCTTCAGCCAACGCCACCGTCGCATCGTTACCCGACTGGACGATAAGGCCCTTGATCAGGTCTTCGACCGGCACCTGCATCTTCGGGTCGATGAACATGCGCGAGCCGGGCATCTTCCAGGCGCGCTGCGACACAGGCATCGTTTGCGCGAGCGTGATCTTCTTGGCGCGCAGCGCGTCGAACACCACATAGGCCGACATCAGCTTGGTGAGCGACGCCGGCTCGACCGGCATGTCGATGTCTTTTTGCGCCAAAAACTGGTTGGCGGTGACGTCGAGCAGCAGGTAGCTGCGCGCGGCCACTTCGGGCGGGGCCGGCACCGTCTGGGCGGCGGCGATCAAACTGAGGGATGCGGCGGCGGCCAGCATCAGCGCGCGAAGCGCGTTGGAAAAACGATTCATTGGGGTGTGACAGAGACGAAAAACAGGTCCGCGCTAATCGGGACGGAGATGACGAACGACAAGCTGCTTGAGCAGCGGCAATTGTCCGTGAAAGAAATGGCCGCCACCCGGAACGACTGTGACAGGAAGTGACTGCGGGCGCGCCCAATCCATCACGGCGCCGAGGGCGACCGTGTCGTCCTGCTCGCCATGCACGACCAGCGTGTGTTCATGGGCAGCTTCCGGCAACGGCGGCGGCACCACGCGCGCCACGCTCGCGCCGACCAGCGCGATCCGAACGATCTCGCGCGTGCCCCAGAGCGACTGCAAGGCATTGATCGCGACGAAGGCCCCGAACGAAAACCCGGCGATGGCGAGCGCGCCGTCGGGCGCGACCTGTTGCACCACCGCCCGCATGTCGGTGGTTTCGCCCTGGCCCTCGTCGTGCGTGCCTTCGCTCGCGCCGACGCCGCGGAAATTGAAGCGCACGGCCGTCCAGCCGCTGGCCGTGAAGGCGCGCGCCAGCGTCTGCACAACCTTGTTGTCCATCGTGCCGCCGAACAAAGGATGCGGATGCGCGATGACCACGGTCCCGCGTGAGGGGATGCCAGCAACACCGGCGTCGCGCTGAGCCTCGATGACGCCCGCATCGCCGCGCAGCGTGAGCTTCTCGGTTTGCGAATTCACGGTCAACGTCCGACGTCGGCCGGCAGGACGAGACGCTCGACCACCCGGCCGTTCTTCAGGTGCGACTCGACGATTTCGTCGATGTCGTCGTTGTCCACGAAGGTGTACCAGACGGCTTCCGGATACACCACGGCGACCGGGCCACCGGCGCAACGATCGAGGCAGCCCGCCTTGTTGACGCGCACCTTGCCGACGCCCGCCAGACCCGCTTCCTTGACCTTCGACTTGCAGCGGTCGAATCCTTCCTGGGCGTTGTGCTTCGCGCAGGCGTCCTCGCCGTTCTTGCGTTCGTTGAGGCAGAAAAAAATGTGGCGACCGTAGTAACTGGGCATCGTGGAAGACATCGCCCGATTCTAGATTTGCGACGGGCGACGCGACAGCGCGAGCGTCACGTACCCCAGCGTCGCAAAAGGCCAGAGCCAGCCCAGCCACTGCGCGAGGCCGTGAAAGCGGATGAAACGCCCCTGCTCCCAGCGCGCCAGCGTCTCCGCGAAGTAGGCACTCTCGGGCGCCTGGTTCAGCAAGCTCAGGTGCACGATCACCGCCACCAGCAGCAGCGCGGCACACAGGCGGCGTGGTGCCCACAGCATCGACACGCCCAGCACCACTGCGGCCGCGATGCCGACCTGCACCGGCAGGCTCAGCCACGCCCAGGCATGCGGCGGCCCGTAGCTCAAGGCCGCGGACAGCGCCGTCGCGCCGACCCCGATCGCCAGCGTCACCGGCAGCAAGACGGCCCGGCGCGCGACCGACCGGGTGATGAAGAAACCCAGCAGACACGGCACCAGTGCGCCGAGCATCACGCACAGCATTTCGACGCCGGGCACCAGCGGTTCAAGTTCGAACTGGCGAACCGGCAGCCAGTCGATGAAGGGTGTGTCGAGCAGCCATTCGGAGACCGCGGTCTCGAGCCGCTCGAACACCTGGCCGAGCCCGAAGGTCACCGCGGCGGGAAACAGCAGGCCCATCGGCCACAGCGCCAGCAAGACCAGCGCGCCGCGCGCGTCGTCGACGAACCAGTCGGCGCGCGTCCGGTTCCAGTGCGCCACCGCGCCGAAGCGCTCGAGGCCGGCCGCAAGCACGGCGCCGACCAGCGCGCCAGCCGAATTGAGGCCGAGATCGACGTTCGACGGAATGCGCACCGGCAAATAGCTTTGCAGCGTTTCCATGGCGAAAGAAATCGCCACGCCGGCCAGTGTCGCGCGCAACACGGCCTGGAACACGCCGGCATCGGGCCGCGTGCGCAGCACCGTCAATGCGGCGAGAAAGCCGAGCGGCACGTAGCCCGCCACGTTGATGCCGAGATCGAAACCGGTCCAGTATTTCGGCCACGGCGCCGAGATATACGCCCACGGCGCGATGCCCTGGTCGCGCCATTCGGAAAACGGATAGAGGCTCGCGTAGACGATCAGCGCTGCGTAGGCGAGGGCGAGCGGAAGCGCAGTGGTCTTGTGCCGGGCCGCCACGTTCAGAAGGGTTTGACGACGACGAGGACCACGATGGCCAGCAGCAAGAGAACCGGCGCCTCGTTGAACCATCGGAACCACCGGTGGCTGTAACGCGACTGACCCGATTCGAGCTTGCGCAGCAGCCGGCCACAAGCGTGGTGGTAGCCCAGCGTCACCAGCACCAGCGCCAGCTTGGCATGCATCCAGCCGTTGCCCGGGCCGCGTCCGATGCCGTAACCCAGCCAGAGCCACAGACCGAAGACGAGCGCCGGCACCGCGAGGATCGTCGTGAAGCGCAGCAACTTGCGCCCCATCAACAGCAGCCGCGCCCGTTCGGCGACCGACTCCGGCGGCACCATCGCCAAGTTCACGAAGATCCGCGGCAAATAGAAGAGACCAGCGAACCAGCTGGCGACGAACACGATGTGGAGTGACTTGACCCAGAGCATCCCGGAAGTTTAGTGGCCGTACCGCCGCACAGCCTGACGAAACCGGGCAAAAAAAAAGCCCGACGTAAAGACGTCGGGCTGGGAAGCCTTTTTGCTGTCACACATCGAGGCACCCGCTCAGGGAGGAAAAGCGGGGAGCGGCAAGCCGCCCAAGACGAAATTTAACAAAGCCAACCGAACGTATCAAGCATTCGAGTAACTATTTTTTGACGTTTGAGGCAAAAAGGTGACCGCCTTGTATCGGTCGTCGGCCTTCGATGCGTTCGGGGCAACGCGGCGCCAGACCGCGGCGGCCCGCCGGTTCGGGCACAATTTTCGACATGACCACCCCTGCTTCCCCACTGGGCGCCATCGCGCCTTTCCCGGCCGGCCGACCGCGACGTTTGCGGCGCGACGCCTTTTCACGGAACTTGGTGCGTGAGCATGCACTCACTGCGCACGACCTCATCTACCCGGTATTCGTGCAGGAGGGCAACAAGCGACGGGACGCGGTCTTGTCGATGCCGGGCGTCGAGCGTTTGAGCCTCGACCTGCTGCTGCCCGTCGCCGAACAATGCGTTGCGCTCGGCATTCCGGTCATGGCGCTGTTTCCGGTGATCGACGCCAAGCTGAAGACGCCGAACGGCGACGAGGCTTTCAATCCGGATGGCCTCATCCCGCGCGTGGTCAGTGAACTTAAGAAGCACTTTCCCGAATTGGGCGTCATGACCGACGTGGCGCTCGACCCCTACACCAGCCACGGCCAGGACGGCCTGCTCGACGACACCGGCTACATCCTCAACGACCCGACCGTCGAAGTGCTGGTGAAGCAGGCGCTCACGCAGTCGCGCGCCGGCGTCGACATCGTGGCGCCGAGCGACATGATGGACGGCCGCATCGGCGCCATCCGCACCGCACTGGAAGCGCGCGGCGACATCCATACGCGAATCATGGCGTACAGCGCCAAGTACGCGAGCGCCTTCTACGGGCCGTTCCGCGACGCGGTCGGTTCTGCGGCCAACCTCGGCAAGAGCAACAAGAAGGTCTACCAGATGGACCCGGGCAACAGCGACGAAGCGTTGCGCGAAGTCGCCATCGACATCGCCGAAGGTGCCGACATGGTGATGGTCAAGCCCGGCATGCCCTACCTCGACATCGTGCGCCGCGTGAAGGACCAGTTCCACGTGCCGACCTTCGCCTACCAGGTCAGCGGCGAATACGCCATGCTGAAGGCTGCAGCACAAAACGGCTGGCTCGACCATGACGCGGTGATGCTCGAATCCCTGCTCGCGTTCAAACGTGCGGGCGCCGATGGTGTGCTCACCTACTTCGCGCTCGACGCGGCCCGCTTGCTCCAAAAACGATAGCCGTGCGGATCTTCGAAGTCTCCGCCTCGCGGGTGCACGAGCACGACGCGCTGGCGCCGCTCACCGCGCCGGGCGCCTGCGCGCCCGACAGCTACCTGTGGCTCTCGCTCACACGCGAAGAGTTCCAGGCATCGCTGGCCGAGGTGCAACGCATCCTGCAGACGTTGTGCGGAACCGCGCTGGTCGACCTGCACGTGGCCGACCTGCTGAACGACCAGTTGCCCTCGCACTACGACTACACCTCGATCTACGACGTGCTGGTGTTCCGCCGGCTGGCCGCAGGCGACGGCTCGGCACCGGGCGACAGGACCACGACCGACGGTGAACCGTCCTTGCTGCGTGGCGGCCCGCCGGTGCTGCGCCGCATCGACACGCGTCCGGTCGGCTTCGCAGTGTTCGATCGCGTGCTGCTCTCGGTGCATCCGGTCGATGGCGCGGTGCGGGATGCGTATGCCGCCAAGCTGCTCGCCGCTGCTGCGGACGACCGCGAGGGTCGGCCGGCGCTCGATGCGCGCGCCGTCACGGCGCGTGTGCCGACGAGTCCGGCCGACCTGATGCTGCGCATCGTCAACCACATCGTCGACGCGTACCTCGACCTGCGGCGCGAACTCACGCGACAGCTCGACCACTGGCAGGCCGAACTGATCGATCCGCGCAGCCGCTTCACCAACTGGAGCGCGTTGATGGCGGCGCGGCAGTCGCTGCGACACCTGGACGACATTTGCGAAGACCAGCGCGGCGCCGTGCAAGACTGGATCGATGCGCAGGAAACCCTGCCGCCGCCCGGCACGCCCGCCGTGGCACGTGAACGCGAGCTGCTGATGGTGCGCAGCCGCGATGCGCTGGAGCACATCGAGCGCGTGGTGCACCATGTGCGCCGCCTCGAGCAGAACGCCGAGACGGCCGTCCAGATGCACTTCAGCATCCAGAGCCATCGCACCAACGACATCATGCGGGTGCTCACGGTGCTGACCGCCATCTTCCTGCCGCTCAACCTGATCGCCGGCATCTTCGGCATGAACTTCGAGTTCATCCCGCTGGTGCACAAGGCCGACGGTTTCTGGGTTGCGATGGGCTCGATGGCCCTGGTGGCCGTGGTACTGGTGATGGTGTTCTGGCGCAAGCGCTACCTGACGCGCACCGCGCGCTGAACCGCGTGCCCATGAAAAAAGCCGGGTCTGCTTTCGCAGGTCCGGCTTGTTGCCAAGTCAGGCGCCAATTACAAGGCGGCCTGCCGGGTGAACGACATGTGCGTGCGCTTGTATTGCGACGGGATCGTGCTGTTCACGAATGCCTTGCGGTCCAGGTTCCACAGCGGGTCGTGTGCAGCGGCAACGGCCTCGGCTCGGATGGTCGCACGCGGTGCCGAGGCGAGCAGTTGCGGCTGAACGCCCTGACCGTAGGCGGTGGCGGCGACGTTTTCGCTGCGGGCAGCGACCACGCCTTGCGAGGCGACTTCCGAGCGGCTCAGCGTCGAATGGACGGTGAGCACACCGTCGTAGGTTTCGGCCTGGGCGACGCCGGCGACGGCGAGGAGGGAAAGAGCGGCAGCGGCGATGATCTTCGAGGTATTCATTTCAATTTCCTTCAACTGTTGGATGCTTTCGAACCGGTCTTGGGTGGGAACCGTCCCTTTCGGGGCGGCCTCCTCGCTCGGGGCCCTGTTCACCCAGACCCCACTGTGTGGCGGGTCTGTGGAACGAATTTTGAACCGGTTATCCTAGGGAAAACCCTCCTAAACTTGAACCGCGGCGTTCGCGTGATGGAAACAATGAACGGCTCACCATGGACAGCTTCGACCTGATCAAGACCTTCCAGGAGGTGGCTGCTCGCGGGAGTTTTTCGCGCGCTGCCACCGCGCTCGACATGTCGAAGGCGACCGTCAGCAAATACGTCGCCGAACTCGAAACCCGTTTCGGCGTGCGCCTCCTGAATCGTTCGACGCGCTCCGTCAGCCTCACCGACGCAGGGCAGTTGCTGCTCGAACGGAGCAAGCCGGTGCTGGAGATGGTCGCGCTCACCACCGCCGAACTGCGGCAGCACGCGAGCGCGCCGCGCGGACGGCTGCGTGTGTCGGCGCCGCACGGGATGGGGCAAGGCGACCTGCCGCATCTGGTCGGTCAGTTCATGGGCTACTACCCCGAGGTGAGCATCAGCCTGCACCTGAGCAACCGCAACGTGGACCTCGCCGAAGAAGCGATCGACGTGGCGCTGCGCTTCGGGCCGATCGAGGACGACAACCTCATTGTGCGCAAGCTGCGCCTGATGGAACTCGCGGTGTGCGCGTCGCCGCGCTACTGGAAGAAGCACGGCAAGCCCGCACACCCGGCCGATCTGGCGAAGCACGATGCGCTCACCACGTCGCGGCTCGGTTTGCACCCGCACTGGCAGTTCGTGGTCGATGGCAAACCTTTCGCCGTGGCGCTCAAGTCGCGCATGGACGCGACCGAAGCGGGCCCGCTGATCGAAGTCGCGACGCAAGGTTACGGCGTGGTCTATATGCCCACGCTGCTCATGCAGCACCCGATCGACAAGGGCGAACTCGAACCGGTGCTGCAGGAATTTGTGCGCAGCGACATGTGGCTCTCGGCCGCATACCTGCAACGCCGTCACAACAGCGCGGCGCTCAAGGCCTTCCTCGATTTCCTGGAAACGCGCATCGGCGCGCGCAGCAAGTTCGCGAGCAAGCGCACCGAAAAGGTGTGATGAAGCCGCGCCCGGCTACTTCACACCGAAGAGGCTGGCTGCATTGCCCCACGCCACGCGCTGCGCCACTGCGGGCGGTAAATCGCCGAGCCAGACGCGGTACCCGCGCATCAAATCGTCGTAGCTGCTCCAGCGCTGGTTCACCCAGGTGTCCGAGCCGACCAAGAAGCGGTCGGGGAACCGCAGGATCAGCTCACGCCATTCGGCGCACAACTTGCCATCGGCACAGGTGAGGCCGGGCCGATACGACAACTCACCCATCAGCAACGGGTAGCGCACGAGCATCGCCCGCACACGCGACACCGGCGGACCCGAGATACCGGTGTGCGCCCAGATGAGGCGCAGCGACTGCCCTCTGGACGGCGCATTGGCCATGAGCAGGTCGACCGCCACATCGTCGACATGGGCCAACACCGCAAGCTGCTTCTGTTCGGCCAGCGCGATCAATTTTTTCGCAACCGGGCCATCGGCGTTCGCGCTGTCGTACAGATGGAACTCGCCGATGCCACGGTACGGGCCGCTGGCCGTGCCGCGCGCAAGCTCGGCCTGCACCATGTCATAGATGGTGTCGTCGCGAAACCAGTTCGTGTAGTCGTCGCGATTGCGGTAGAGCCGCACGAACGGCACGACCGTGACGCCGGCCTCGCGCGTTTCGCGCGCCGCGGCCAAGGTTTGCGTGCCGGCATTGGGTCGCGAATTCGCGACGATCGCTTTCACGCCGTTGCGCTGCATGCGTGCCAGCGCTTCGGTCGGCGGGAACGGCCCGGTGTTGCCGTCCCACGCCTCCTGGTTGTAGTGCAGGTGCGTGTCGAACAGCGGGCCGGCGTAGTCGGCCGCGGCGGCAAACGTCGCCACGGCACTCGCCGCCCCGAGGACGACGCGCGCCAGCAGCGAACGCATCAGGCCAGGTGCTTGTTGAAGAAGTACAACGTGCGCTCCTTCGCGGTCGCGGCCGCGCCGGCGTTGTAGGAGCCGCGTTGATCGCAGTTGAAGCCGTGGCCGCAGTCGTAGACGTGCACCTCGACTTCAGGATGCGCTTTCTCGAAGGTCTCGATGGTGTCGAGCGGAATCCAGTGGTCGTTGTTGCCGAAGTGTGCGAGCACCGGCACCTTCGGTTCGAGCGCGCTTTCTTCGGGTGTCGTCATGCCGCCGCCGTAATACGGTGCCGCGGCCGACAGGCCCGACACCTTGGCCGCCGCGCGCCAGGTCAGCAAGCCACCCCAGCAATAGCCGACCATGCCGACCTTGCCCGCCTTGCCCGCGTAGTCGACGGCTGCCTGCAGATCCTGCAGCACGCCGGGTTCCGGCAGCGCTTCGACGTCGGTCTTCAGGCCAAAGCCGGCCTTCATGTCCTCGTCGGTGTAGCCGAGCTCGACGCCCTGCTTCACACGATGGAAGGTGGCGGGCGCCACAGCCAGGTAACCCTCGGCCGCATACCCGTCGGCGACGTTGCGGATGTGCGAGTTGACGCCGAAGATTTCCTGTACCACGACGACGGCGCCCTTCGGCGTGCCCTTGGGCTCTGCCACGTAGGCGGGAAAGGTGAAGCCGTCTGCGGCGGTGAGATCGATGAATTGACCCATGGTCATGCTCCTGCGTTGGTTGGTGTCGTCTTGAGGGCCCGCTCGACGAATTCGAGCCGGTCCTGTCCCCAGAAAATCTCGCCGTCGAGCACATAGCTCGGAGCGCCGAAAATGCCGGTGGCGATCGCTTCCTGCGTGTAGCTTTCGTAGCGCTCCTGCACGGCCTGGCTCTGCGACTGATCGCCTCGCCGGCCCGGCAATCCGCATTCTGCGATGAGCTCGTCGAGCACCTTCGGATCGGCGATGTTGCGCTCCTGCGACCACACCGCAGTGAAGATCGCGCCGCACAGTTTCATCGCCGCATCCACGCCATCGTTCAGATCGACGGCGATGATGAGCTTGGCCGCGTCGTCGCCCGCGACCGGAAAGAACTTCGGCTTGGGATTCAGCGGCAGCGAGAGATGCGTCGAAAAACGTCCCAGGTCCACCAGCCGGTAGGCCTGGCGCTGCGGCGCGCGCTTGCCGAGCGGCAACCCGCCCGACACCGGGAACACGCTGCCAAGGTCAACCGGCCTCACACGCACCTTGGCGCCGGCGGTACGTGCAATCGCTGCGAAGCGGGCGTGGCCCAGATAGGTCCACGGACTTTGCGGCGCAAAGTAGTAGTCGATGGTGCGTGCGGTCGAGCTCACGGGCTGCCTCCTCGGTGATGTAATCGACCGGGAGTTTTAACTGACGCGCAGCTTTTGTGCAGGAGGCGGGATTTGGAACAAGTGCTCTTGGTCACCGGCGGCAGCCGCGGCATCGGCGCGGCCACCGCCCTCCTCGCCGCGCGCCGCGGTTACGCCGTCGCCGTCAACTACACAAGCAATGCGGCGGCGGCCGACGAAGTCGTGCGCGCGATTCGCGCCGAAGGCGGCAAGGCGATCGCCGTGCAGGCCGACGTCGGCGACGAGGCGCAGGTGGTCGCGATGTTCCGCACGGTCGACGCGACGCTCGGCCGGCTCACCGCGCTGGTCAACAACGCGGGCGTCGTCGACATGCAGGCGCGCGTGGACGAGATGAGCGTCGCGCGGCTCGAACGCATGATGCGCATCAACGTGATCGGCAGCTTCGTCTGTGCACGCGAAGCGGTGCTGCGCATGAGCACGCGACACGGTGGCCGCGGCGGCGCGATCGTCAATGTGTCGAGCGCCGCCTCGCGGCTCGGCTCGCCCGGCCAGTACGTGGACTACGCTGCGAGCAAGGGCGCGATCGACACCTTCACGAACGGTCTTGCGAAGGAAGTCGCCGACGAAGGCGTCCGCGTGAACGCGGTCCGGCCCGGGCTCATCGACACCGAGATCCACGCCTCCGGCGGCCTGCCCGAACGCGCTGCGCAACTCGCGCCCACGGTGCCGATGAAGCGCACCGGCTCGGCCGAAGAAATCGCCCATGCGATCGTGTGGCTGCTGTCGGCCGAAGCGAGCTACACCACGGGCGCGTTCCTCGACGTTTCGGGTGGCCGCTGACATGGCGACCTCGATGGACCTGATCAAGCCGCTGGTCACGTTGGTGGCGATCGTCAACCCGCTGGCCATCGTTCCGTTCTTCATCCACTACACGCAGGGCTACAGCGATGCGCAGCGCAAGCGCACCGTCGTGGTGTCGGCCTTCAGCGCGTTCGTGGTCATCGCGACCAGCGCGTTGCTCGGGCTGCAGTTGCTGAGCTTCTTCGGCATCTCGATCGCGAGCTTCCAGGTCGGCGGCGGGCTGCTGCTGCTGCTGAGTTCGCTCTCGATGCTGAACGCGCAACCGGCCGAGCAGAAGAGCAACCCCGAGGAAATCCGCGCGACCGAAGTGAAGGCGTCGATGGGCGCCTCCATCGCGGTGGTGCCCCTCACCATCCCGCTCCTGACCGGCCCGGCCACGATGTCGACCGTGGTGATCTACGCCGAGAAAACGCGCCACCTCTGGGAACTGCTGGTGCTGGTCGGCTACGGCGTGGTGGTGGCGCTGGCGACGGCGGTGGCGTTCTCGCTGGCCGACCCGATCGCACGCGTGCTCGGCAAGACCGGCATCAACATCATGACGCGGCTGATGGGGCTGATCCTCGCCGCGCTGGCGGTGGAGGTGATGTCGGACGGGCTGACGAAGCTCTTTCCTGCGCTGCACGGGGCGTAGCGCGGTTTCGCCGAAGCGTTGTGCAGGTGCGGGTGCGCAAAGCCGCGCATCGGGTGCACTGCGATCTCGATCGCTGATCCTTGCGAGGCTGATGCCGCAAGCCTTCTTCATGGCGCACGGGATACAGGCTTCATCGGCTTGCAACTCGCCCAACCTCGACATTTGGAAACCCGATCTCCCCGCGGATTGCGGCCCGTCGCGTCTACACGCGGATCGCTTGCGAACCCGCAGGTTGACCCCCACCGTTGAAGTCATCGCTCAGGAAGACTGCGATGCGAGGTCTTAAGTTTTCCGCCTGCGGCGCGTCTTGCTGGATGCTTGGACGGCGGGCAGGTGCAGATCCGGCTGCTCTGCCGCCAGCGCAGGTCGCTGTGCGAGCAACTGCTCCAGCCGCTCCATGCGGTGCCGGTGCAACGTGGTAATCGCGTAGAAGTTTTCCTGCAGCTGTGAAGATCGCCCGACCGTCACCAGCGCACCATCACGGAGTTCGTCCTGCACCACCACCTCGGGCAGCACCGTGAGCCAGCCGCTGTCGCGCGCTACGAGGCGCAGCATCGCCATGTCATCGACCTCTGCCCGCAAACGAGGGGTGACGCCCGCAGCCACGCACAGTGCGTCGAACTGCCCGCGCGACGCGTGGCGCGGACCTGGCAGTGCCAGCTCCAGCCCGTCGAGATCTTCGGGCATGCGCAGCGTGCGCCCACGCCACGTCGACGCCGGGCCGACGAGCGAGATGTCCTGGCTGCCCAGGAACCGGCAGTGCAGCGGCCGATCCGGATCGGCCGGCACCGCCTCGTTGGCGAGCACGACGTCAAGCTGGTGTTGAAGCAGGCGAGTGAGCAGCTCTTCGAGCATTCCTGACTCCAGCGTGAGCGTCACCGTCGGATCGGCGAGCAGCGGCTGGATCCAGTTCTCCTGGTAGTTGCGCGACAGCGTTGCGACGCTTCCTACGCGCAACCGCACCATGCCCCCGTCGCTGCCTTGCAACCGGCCTAGCAGTTCCTGACCGAGCCCGAAGATGTTCTCGGCATAGGACAGCACGACCTGCCCCGTGTCAGTCAGAACAAGACGGCGACCCGTGCGCTCGAACAACGCTTCCCCGAGGCGGTCTTCTAGCTGGCGGATCTGATTTGAGAGCGCCGACTGGGATACGTGCAACTCATTCGCCACCTGCGTGAGATGCCCGACCTTGGCGACACGCCAGAAATACAGGAGGTGATGGAAATTCAGCTGATCGATCTTCATTGTTCTCTTAAAAAGAACAATACGTTCTTATCAATGAATTTTACAGAACACAATGCCGCTCGCATCATGAACCGATCTTTTTTCGGGTGGACCCGTGATGACTCTTACAAGTGTGCTTTTGTCGGCCTGCAGCCTCATGCCTGCAATCCTGATGTTGGCGGCCACGCCGCATCGGCGCAATGCGGACATGCCGGCAGTCTGGCAGCGTTTCCGAGTGCTGGCGGTGGTCGCGCTCGCAGGCACGGCAGCAAGCCTGGGGCTGCAAACTCTTGCCACGCCGAACGCGCCGGTCCCGCTTGTTACGGGCCTTGCCGTCGACCTCACGGGCGCCTGGATGGCGTTGCTGGTGCAGTTGCTTGGCACCGTGATCGGCGTGTTCTCGTCGCGCTACCTGCAGGGTGAGCCAGGCCAACCGCGCTACGTGGCCGCGCTCAGCGGCGTGCTGGCCGCAGTACACGTGCTGCTGCTGGCAGACCATTGGCTGGTGTTGATCGCTGCCTGGGCGACTGTCGGGCTGGCCTTGCAGCACCTTCTGTGTTTCTACGCCGGTCGCCCCTTCGCCCTGCTGGCGGCACACAAGAAGCGCGTGGCCGACCGCCTGGCCGATGTGCTGCTGATCGCCGCTGCGGCCTTGGCCTGGCACGAGGTCGGGTCCGGCTCTTTGTCGGACTTGTGGCGCCATCTCGAGGCCGGTGCGCCGTCGATGGCGCTGCAGGCCAGCGCGATCTGCCTGGCCCTTGCGGTCGTGCTGCGCACCGCACTGCTGCCCGTTCACGGCTGGCTGATCCAGGTGATGGAGGCGCCGACGCCGGTGTCGGCGCTGCTGCATGCGGGAGTGATCAACCTCGGCGGCTTCGTGCTGATCCGCTTTGCGCCCTTGCTCGACGCAGCGCCGATCGCGCGCTGGTTGCTGGTCGGCATCGGCCTGATCACCGCGCTCCTTGCCGGCCTGGTGATGCTCACGCGGATCAGCATCAAGGTGCGTCTGGCCTGGTCGACCGTGGCCCAGATGGGCTTCATGGTGATGGAGTGTGGCCTGGGGTTGTACACGCTGGCGATGCTCCACCTGATCGGTCATTCGCTCTACAAGGCGCATGCCTTCCTCGCCGCCTCCAGCGCGGTGGAATCGGCGCGCCTGCGCACGATGCGCGGTGTCCTGGCGCCTTCGGTCACGAGCCTCTGGGCCGCGCCGCTGGCGTCCGCAGCCCTGGTGGCGGCCCTGCTCCTGCTGCATGCGGTGGTGTTTCAGGTCGCTGCCTGGCCCTGGTGGTGGAGCGGTGTGCTGGCGCTGGCCTGGGCACCGCTGCTTTGGGCGCCGTCGAAGCGATATCCGGACGCGCCCGGTGAAGTGCGCGGCGCCCTCACCGGCACCGGCATGGTGGCCGCGCTGTTGCTGGCCGCGATGATCGGCCACGCGCTGCCCTTCGGCGTGCATGACAGGCCGCAGGGGGTGGCCGGCCTGGTGGCGCTGGCCGGCATGGCGGCGCTCTACGCCAGCCTGGCCCTGCTGCACGCCCGCCCGGCGGGTTTAACCACCTGGCGCCGCTGGATCTATGCCGGCTTCTATGTCGACGAGCACGCCACGCGCGCCGCGCTGCGGCTGTGGCCGGCGCGCTGGACCGTGGTCGCCGCCGATTGACCCGAAACGAGGAACCACCCATGCAAACCTTTCTAACCCCGCCCGCCGAACCCGGCCACCGCCTGCAGCCAGAACCGTCGGCCAACGTCGACATCAACCGCCGCATTGACGCCGCCTGCGCACAGGCCTGCAGCGCCATTGCACCGGCCTGGCCGCTGGACCGCGCCATTGCCGTCAATCCGCACTGGGAGCGAATCGGCCACAGCGTGCGCACCGTGGCCGCGCGCATGGCGGTGCTGGGCGACATCCGCGTTTTTCCACCGCGTGCGATGCTGTGCGAGGCCTGGGCGTCTGGCCGCATCGTCGCCGCCGACATCGACGAAGCGCTGGCGCAACTTCCCGCCGCCCGGGTCGCCGGCCTGAACGCCGACCAGGCCGTGGCTGCGCTCACCGAGAGGCCCGATCTGCCCCGGCTGCCCCTGCTGATCGACGTGCTCGACGACGACCCGCAGGGCCAGCGGCGGCTCTCGTGGCGGCAGGCCATCACCCATCAGGTGAGCCAGGTCTGCGCCGCCTACTTCGACGTCCACCAGGCCGATTGGCAGCCCGACCGGGGAGGCGGGCTCTACACCTTCTGGCGCACGACGCTGACGCACGACCACGGCATCGGCGTGCTGATGGGCCTGCCCGACATCGCCCGTGGCCTGGCCGCACTCCCCGCCACTCGCGAGGACGCCGAACGCTGGGTACTGCGTCGGCTGGGATTGCCGCAAGAAGCCTGGGCCGACTACCTCGAAGCCGTCCTGCTCACAGTGAACGGCTGGGCATCGTGGTGCGCCTACCTCGCTTGGGAGGCTCGCTTGGCGGGCGACAGCGACACGCACCTGCGTGACCTGCTCGCGATCCGACTGGCCTGGGGCGCGATCTTGCTCGAGTGCCGCGACGACAAGGCGGCGCAACGCGCCTTTTCCGCCCTGCAGGTCGAATGGGACCGTGCGCCCGCGCTGCTGCAGCAGGCCGAGAACGCCTTGGTGGTCGACGAGGCCTGGCAGCTCGCGTTCGAGCTGGGCTACCAGCGTGGTCTGGCACAGCGGCTGCGGGCTGTCGCGCCGCTGCCGGCCACGCCGGCAGATAAGTCGCGCCTGGACTCGGGCGTCGAGGTCCAGGCCGCCTTCTGCATCGACGTGCGCAGCGAACCCTTGCGCCGGGCCATCGAAGCGACCTGGCCGGCGGTACAGACCGTCGGCTTCGCCGGTTTCTTCGGCCTGCCGGTGGCCTACACACCGCTGGCCACCGAAGCGCGGCGCCCGCAGTTGCCCGGTCTCCTGGCACCCACCCTGGAGGTGACCGAGCGCGTGGCCGACACCCTCTCCGACTTCGGCCCACCCGGTGACGCCCTGCAGGCTTGCGCCCGCCAGGCCCGGCTGACCCGCTTCGCCGACGCCGACCGTTGGGGCGCTGGCAGCCGCTGGCCGAACGCGGCCTTTTCGTCGGTCGAGGCGATCGGGGCCGGGTATCTGGGCAAGCTGGCGCGGTGGCTGCGCCCGTCGGCCGCCGCACGCCGCTCGGTCGACAGCGCCGGGCTCGGGCCGCGCTACCAATCGGTGTGCCGGCCCGTGCTCAGCGGTCTGGATCTCGATGCCAAGGTGGACTTGGGCGCGCGCGTACTGCATGCCATGGGCTTGGACTTTGGCCTCGCACCGCTGGTGCTGCTGGTCGGCCATGGCAGCCAGAGCGCCAACAACGCGCAGGCGGCCGCGCTGGACTGCGGGGCCTGTTGCGGCCAGACCGGCGAGGTCAATGCGCGTGTGCTGGCGTGGCTGTTGAACGAGCCGGAGGTGCAGGCTAACCTGCGGGCTCGTGGTCTTGCAGTGCCCGCTGACGTGGCGTTCGTCGCTGCGCTGCACAACACGACCACCGACGAAATCGAGGGCTTCGACCTCGATCTGCTGGACGACGTCGCGCGGGTGCGCTGGGCACGGTTGCAGAGCGTGTTCCTGCACGCCGGTGACCAGGTCCGTCGCGAGCGTGCCACGGGGCT
This sequence comes from Variovorax sp. PAMC 28711, assembly GCF_001577265.1. NCBI lineage: Bacteria > Pseudomonadati > Pseudomonadota > Betaproteobacteria > Burkholderiales > Comamonadaceae > Variovorax > Variovorax sp. PAMC 28711. Next base: position 1,808,784 of record NZ_CP014517.1, read on the forward strand.
CGGACTCGACCCCCGCTCGCCGCATGCCACGTTGCTGCAGCAGCTGCGCCGCCGCGCCAACGACGGCGCCCAGACGCGGCCGGAGTGGGGCTTGGCCGGCAATGCGGCCTTCCTCATCGCGCCGCGCGCCCGCAGCCTGGGTGCCGTGCTCGACGGCCGCGCCTTCCTGCACGACTACGACGCTGCCCAGGACGCAGACGGCAGCGTCCTGGAGCTGCTGATGACCGCGCCGATGCTGGTGACGCACTGGATCAACTGGCAGTACCACGCATCCACCTGCGATCCGAGTCGCCTGGGCAGTGGCAACAAGCTGCTGCACAACGTGGTCGGCGGACGCATCGGTGTCTTCGAAGGCAACGGAGGCGACCTGCGAATCGGCCTGGCACAGCAGTCGTTACACGACGGCACGCGTTGGCGGCACGAGCCGTTGCGCCTGACGGTCATCATCGACGCCCATGCCGAGGCAATTGAGCGCGTGATCGCCCTGCACCCCGTCGTGCGCCAACTGCTCCACAACGATTGGTTCCACCTGTGGCGCTTTGCTGATGGCGGCGGTTTCAAGCGCTATTCGCAAGGCCAGTGGATTGCGGTCGTGGCGTGAAGTAGCGCATGCAGATGGGCTTGCTGTGCGCATGCGAACCGGCATCCTGGCGGCCCTCTTCGGCACCGTTGCCGCTCTCGTTCATGCGTCACCCGTCTTCCCGGGGACACAGTGACGCACGCCCGCCAACAGCACGCACCCCAACACACGCGGACCGACGGCACGCCGGCGCTGCTGCCCGCCGATGCGGCCGGCGGCCTGACCGTCGAAGCTGCTAGGTCATTTGCCTCACCCAGCCCCGCTTGGTGAAAGTGGTGACCCCTCGTGCTGGCCATCCATCTCGAATTCCATCGGTGCCATCGACCGGCTTTTTCTCGCTCTGAATAAGAGCCCGCACCAGAAGAGCGACGGTAGCTCGGACGCCCACCGCTTCGAGGCTGCGTGCGTTAACGCACAGACGCTTCGCCGCCAGTGGCCGAGCATTCGGCGAGGAGGATTCAGAAATGGCCATTCACCATGCTTTGTCCGGCGAGCTGATCGACATCCGACCGCTCGGCGCGGCGATCGAGACGACCCGAACCGCGACGTTGTACAAGACGCAACACATTGAAGTGTTCCGCATGGTTCTCCTCGCCGGCAAACAGATGCCCGAGCACCACGTCGCCGGAGAATTCACGATTCAATGCCTCGAAGGCAGCGTTGAATTTTCCATCGGCACCACGCGAGACATCATGGGGCCGGGCAGCCTGAAGTGTCTGGCGGGCGGCGTGCCGCATTCCCTGGTGGCCATCGAGGATTCAAGTGTGCTCGTCACTCTGTTGCTTCATGAAGCATGAGGCCGTTCAAGCCGCTGCTGCATCGTTGCGTCCCTCCATGAAGCGGCGCGTTCCGGCTCGACCGGTGTTCTTCAAGCTGACGCAGATTCAGATGCCGGTCGGTGCCATCACCTCGATCATGCATCGGGTCACGGGCGTGGTTTTGGCGATCGCCATCCCGTTCTGTTTTTACGCCCTGCATCTTTCGCTGGCGAGCAAGGAGTCGTACGAACATCTGACGAAGATGGCAAACACCGGCCTTTTCAAGATCGCGCTGATCGCCTTCATCTGGGCGCTGTCGCACCACTTGCTCGCAGGCGTGCGGCATCTGCTGATGGACATTGGCATTGGCTCGCACCTGGCCGACGCGCGCCGCAGCGCCTGGAGCGCGAACGTCGGCGGCGTGGCCATGGCGTTGCTGGCCACAGGCGTCGTGCTGTGAGAAGACCTTTCGGCAGCCTCGTGCCGTGGCTGATTCAGCGCCTGAGCGCAGTGTTCATGCTGGTTTTCATCGGCTTCGTGCTGGCGCATTTTCTGGTCGATCCGCCCGGTTCGTATCAGGCCTGGCGAAGCTGGGTCGGGTATCCCGGCGTCAGCGTCGCCACGTTCGTGTTCTTCGCCGCGCTGCTGACGCATGCATGGGTGGGTCTGCGCGATGTCACGCTGGATTACGTCAAGCCGCTCGCCGCACGTGTCGCTGTTCTGGCACTGATCGCCCTCGGGCTCATGACCCTTCACGCAATGGCGGCCTGAAGGTCGACCTCATCACCGACCCGACCGAACTGCGTCAGTTCACTGCGTTCGTGACGTGGGCCGCTTGGGCGTCCGTGGCGGCGCGGCCGGGTGAAGTGCATTCGTACACCAACAACTTCCCCTACGACCCGAGCGTTGGCAATACGGCCATCTCGGGCGCCTTGCTGTGGAGCGCTCTCAGCCTGATGGTGCTGCTCGCCGGCATCTCCACCGTGTTGCTGGCCTTCGGCAAGTTCGACTACCTGGGCTGGATCACGCGCGGCCACAACGTGAAGCCACAGATGCTGCCTGGCCGGTCCAGCCGGGGGCAGGACGCGCTCGTCAAGTTTTTCGTGGTAGTCGCGCTGCTGTTTCTTGCGCAGGCGCTGGTGGGCGGCGCGGTCGCCCACTACCGCGCCGATCCTGGCAGCTTCTATGGCTTTCAGCTCGAAAGTGTTTTTCCCAGCAACCTGATGCGCACCTGGCATCTGCAGCTGGCCATCTTCTGGATCGCGACGGCGTATGTGGCAGCGGCATTGTTCCTGGGTCGATCCCTGCGAACGGACGAACCGCGCTGGCTGGCGGGTTGCACCCATGCGCTGTTCGCTGCGTTTGCGGTGGTCATCTTCAGCAGCCTGCTGGGCGAATGGGCCGGCATCGCGCAGCTGCTGGGACCACTGTGGTTCTGGCTCGGTAACCAAGGCTGGGAGTACCTTGAGCTCGGCCGCGTCTGGCAGGTCCTGCTCGTCGTGGGGTTGTTCGCCTGGTTCGCGCTGCTGTGGTCGCTGGTTCGACCGAGGACACTGACTGAGCCCGCTGCGCGGCCGATCGTCCGGATGTTTCTGGTGGCAGCGCTCGCCATCCCGGTGTTCTACATCCCGGCCATGGTGTTCGGCGCGAAGACGAACTTCACGGTGGTCGACACCTGGCGCTTCTGGATCATCCATCTGTGGGTCGAAGGATTCTTCGAATTCTTCGCGACCACGATCGTCGCCCTGACGTTCTATCAACTGGGTCTCACCCGCCGCAACGTGGCGCTGCGGGTGATCTACCTCGACGCGATTCTTTACTTCCTGGGCGGCTTGATGGGCACCGGCCACCACTGGTATTTCACCGGACAGACGAACCTGAACATGGCACTGTCGGCGCTGTTCTCGGCGCTGGAAGTCGTGCCCCTGACCTTGCTCACGCTGGATGCATGGGACTTCGTTCGCACCACGCGCGGAGAGCGTGATGCCGCTGGCAAGCAGATGGTGATTCCGCACAAGTGGACGTTCTATTTCCTGATGGCGGTGGGGTTCTGGAACTTCGTCGGCGCGGGCATCTTCGGCTTTCTGATCAACCTGCCGATCGTCAGCTACTACGAAGTCGGCACCTTGTTGACGCCGAACCATGGGCACGCCGCGATGATGGGCGTCTTCGGCATGCTGGCGATCGCGCTCATGGTGTTCGTGCTTCGACAGACAAGCCGCGACGAGGAGTGGCCAAGCATCGAGAAGTACGTTCGCTGCGCGTTCTGGGGTACGAATGTCGGCCTCGCGATGATGGTGGTGATGAGCCTCTTCCCGGGCGGACTTCTACAAGTTTGGGACGTGCTGCAAAACGGCTATTGGCACGCGCGAAGTTTGGACTACATCGCAAGCGAACGATCACATCTGATCGAGTGGCTGCGCATGCCGGGCGACGTGGTTTTCATCGCGTTCGGGGCTGTGCCGCTGGTGATTGCGACTTGCAAAGCCTCTCTGTCTTTGCGCGCAAAGGCAGCGGGCGATGAGGGTGCCGAGCGACCTGCGGTCTGAACTTTATTGCGTTCGTTTTTGAGACTCGAAAAGCTGAAGGATTCCGGTCTGCGGCATGTCCGCGACAGTGACGGCATCGACACCCTTGGCCATGTATTGCCCGAGCAAGCCGTTCGTGTTCTTGTCGGCGGCCATCTTTGCCTCGATCCCGCGCAAAGCCGTCGATCACTCAGCGCAACTCAACGCGGCTGATCCACCCACTGCACCAGGTCGGCAATCGCCGCATCGGTCGCCACACTCAGCGCCTTCACGCCACCGGCCGCATCCGCGCTCGGCGCCGGGCTGCTCATCACGACGACACGCTGGCCCATCACGCGTTCGCCCGAAGGCGTGCCGCGCACGAGCGTGGCACGCACCCGCACCAGGCCCACGCTCTGGCCGGGCGACTCGAAGTAATGGCTGAACTCTTCCAGCGTGATGCGCAACACGTCGGTGCTGCGGCCCTCGGTGCGGTTCAGGTTCGCGGCCTCCAGCGTGCCGAGCACCGTGCGGCGCTGCGACAGCGCATCGCGCAGGCGCTGGCGCAGCAGCTGCGTGGGTGGCAGCGTCCAGCGGGAGCCGGCGTAGGGTCGCACTTCGTTGGCGTCCGCATACCCCAGCCGGTAGTTGAGCTGTGTGCCTTCAAGCCGCGAGGCGCTGGTGTCGAGGTCGGCCAACGTGATTGGCGGCAACGGCGCGGTCGGCGCGGTCGAGGTGGGGTTCGCGGCCGGCAGCGGACCGGGGCCGAAGTCGTAATGCACGACGCGGCCGGGCTTGTCGGGCAGCGCCCCACAGCCGGTCGTCACGCCCACGGTGAGCGCCGCGAGGGCGAGCATCACGGCAGCGCCCACACCCGCGAGGCCTGTTTTCTTGTCAGCGAATGAGGTCATGTCTGTGCTTTCTCAAGGGCGGGCCTGGGGCGCGACGAAGCCGGCTTCCCCCGGGCCGGGCGCAGGCACGCCGGTGCCGTACAGCACCGACTGCGGGTTGTCGGCGATGGTGTCGGCCATGCGACCGACGCGGCGCGCAGCGAGCGAGGTGTCGTCGGCCGCGCGGTTGAAGCGCGGCAGCGTGGCGTTGTTGAGCGACTCCAGCGTCTGCTGCAGCGCCGCCGTGCCGGTGCCCAGCCGATCGATGGTGCCGCCCTCGGCGTTCAGTCGCGTGAGCGTGCCGTTGACCGACTTCGCCACGCGCGAGAACTCGCCGATGGATTCGCGGGCGGTGTTGGCCAGCGGCGGAATGGCCGCCAGCGCCGGGTCGATGCGCGTCTTGAGCGTGGCCTCGAAAGAGCGCGTGACCTGATTAGCGCTGGTCGCCAGCTGCGAGATGTTTTCCAGCGCGTCGGCGATGCGTTTCTGGTTGGCATCGCCGAGCAACGCATTGGCGCGCTTGGTCACCTCTTCGACCTGATTGAGGATGGCTTCGCCGCGGTCCTGCAGTTGCGCGAGCGTCGACGGCTTGAGCGGAATGCGCGGCGGGTTGTCGTTGTCGGGCACCAGCGACGCGCTGCCATCGGCCTTGTCGTCGATACCGATGAACGCGAGGCCGGTCACGCCCTGGTAGCTCAGCGTGGCGTAGCTCGAAGTGGTGAGCGGAACGCGCTCGTCGACCGTGATGCGCACGCGCACGTTGCCCTTGGTCTTGGGGTCGAAGTCGATCGAGGTGACCTTGCCGACCGCGATGCCGCGGTAGCGCACCATCGCCTGCGGCTGCAGACCGCTCACCGCTTCGCGCGTGGAGAGCTCGTACACATTGCGTACCGTGTTGTCCCGGGTGAACCAGACCACGAGCGCCACCAGCGCGGCGATGAGGCCGAGCACGAAGGCGCCGGCGGCGAGGGCGTGGGCCTTGTTTTCCATGGCGGTTTACCTTTCAGGGGCTTTCGGCGCGAGCGGAACGACGCGCTTTTCGTGCAGCGCCTCCATGGCGCGCTGACCGCGCCCGCCGAGAAAATAATCGTGCACGAACGGGTGCGGATAGGCGATGACGTCGCGCGCCTCGCCGGTGACGATGACCTTCTGGTCGGCCAGCACCGCGATCCGGGTGGACAGGTCGAACAGCGTGTCGAGGTCGTGCGTGACCATCACGACCGTCAGGCCCAGCTCGCGGTGCAAGCTGCGCAGCAGGTCGCAGAAATCGTCGGCGCTTTCGGGGTCAAGGCCGGCCGTCGGCTCGTCGAGCAGCAACAGCGGCGGGTCCATGATGAGCGCACGCGCCAGTGCCACGCGCTTGATCATCCCGCCCGACAAATCCGACGGGTTCCTGTACGCATGCTGCGGGCCGAGTCCGACCATCTGCAGCTTGACCAGCGCCGCATCGCGGATGAGCGCATCGGGCAGCAGCTTGAGTTCGCGCAGCGGAAAGGCGATGTTCTCCAGCACGCTGAAGGCCGAGAACAGCGCGCCGTGCTGGAACAACATGCCGACGTTCGCCGCGCCCGTGGCGCTCAACTGACCCGGCGCTTCGCCCAGCACGCTGACCGTGCCCTTCGTCGGATGCTCCAGCCCGAGGATCTGGCGCAGCAGCACCGTCTTGCCGGTGCCCGATCCACCCACCAGCGACAGCACTTCGCCGCGCGTGATCGAGAGGTCTAGATCGCGGTGCACGACCTGGTCGCCTTCCGGGCTCTCGAACACGGTCCAGAGCTTGCGGATTTCCACCACGTTGTCGTTTGCGCCTGGCGTGTTCACGCGCGAAACCCCACGCCCTTGAACAGCACGGCAAAGAGTGCGTCAACCAGGATCACGACGGTGATCGAGGTCACGACCGACGACGTGGTGCCTTTGCCCAGGCTCTCGGTGTTGGGCTTGACCTTCATGCCGAAGTAGCAGCCCACGAGCGCGATCAGGATGCCGAACACCGCGGACTTCGCGAGCGCGAGCCAGAGGTTGGTGATCGGCACCGCGCGCGGCAAGGCCGAGAGGAAATAGGCGGGCGAAAGATCGAGCGCCGCATCGGCCGCGATCATGCCGCCCACCAGCGCGGCGGCCGATGTCCAGAGGCTGATGAGCGGCATCGCGATGGCCAGTGCCAGAACGCGCGGCATCACGAGCCGGAAGCCGTGCGGAATGCCCATCACGCGCATCGCGTCGAGTTCTTCGGTGACGCGCATCACGCCGATCTGCGCGGTGATGGCCGAGCCGGAGCGCCCGGCGACCAGCACCGCCGCCAGCACCGGGCCGAGTTCGCGCACCAGCGAAAGGCCCAGGATGTTGACGATGAAAGTCTCGGCGCCGTACTGCCGCAGCTGCTGCGAGGTGAGGTACGCAAGCACCACGCCGATCAGCAGCCCGACCAACGCCGTGATCGGCAGCGCCGTGGCGCCGAACTGGTAGAGGTGCCCCGAGAAATCGCGCCAGGGGGCACGGTGCGGCGCGCGGATCAGCGTGCAGATGTCGAGCAGCAACTGGCCGATGAGCCGCGTGAAGTCGCGCGCCACCATCGCGATGCGCGGGCCGTTGAGCGCAAACGCCTTCAGGCGGTCCCGCAGCGTCGGCGACGGCAGCGGCGGCGTGTCGACGGTGAATTGCGCGACCTGCTCGAGCACCGCCTTTTGCTGCGCCGACATTTCGAGCGTGGTCGGCCACGCGTTGTGCCAGTGGCCCCACAGCAGCTGGGCGCCGATGTGGTCGAGCTGTTCGATGCCGCGCAAGTCCCATGCGCGCACATCGGAATGCGGTGCGGCTTCGAGGTTTTGCGAGAGCGCCTCCCAGCTCGAACGGCGCGACATCGCCAGCGCGGTCCAGCGGCCGGTCGCAACCGCCCACTGCCTGCCGCCCTCCTCGCGCCCTGCGACGCGCGGCAGCACGCTCTCGGCGTCGGGCGCAGGGGCTGGCGCAGCGGGTGACGGCATGGGCGCGTGGGGCTCGGGGGCGGTGTGGGGTGGAGGCCTTGTCATCGTAACCGCAGGGTCGTGTCTGCAATGAGGCAATGACAGTCCCGCCGTCGAAGCCGCCGGCCTCAAGACCGCGCCGCAAACCCCGGGGCGAGCGCGCCGCGCAACCACGCGACGAAGGCCTCGACGGCACGCGGCACGTGCGTCGCATAGGGGCGGATCGCGAACAGCTGTTCGCCGAACGCGCCGACCGGGCGCCAACGCGGCAGCACTTCGACCAGCTTGCCCGACTGCAGTGCTGCCTGCGCGCTGAAGTCGGGCGTCAACGCGATGCCGAGCCCTGCGATCGCCGCGTCGCGCAGCGCTTCGCTGTTGTTGGCTGCCAAGGGGCCGGACACAGGCACCGTGATGCGCTGCTGCGCGTCGGGGCCGTCGACGGTCTCGAAGTGCCATGTCGGTGTGTCCTGCACGCGCGGGTAGTGCAGGCAATCGTGCAGGGCCAGGTCGTGCGGCGTGGCCGGCGTGCCGCGCCGCCGCAGGTACGCGCGGCTCGCGACCAGCACCGAGCGCGTCGCGCAGAGCGTCCACGCGACATGCGTATCGGGCGGCGCGGCGGTGTGGCGGATCGCAAGGTCGAAGCCTTCCATCGCGAGCGAACGGAGCCGGTCCGACAGGTCGAGCTCGAGCCGCACTTCGGGATGCGCGCGCAGAAATTCCGCAAGCCTCGGCACGAGTTGCTGCCGCGCAAAAGCCACGGGCGCCGTGACGCGCAGCAGCCCGGTTGGCATGCCGGCCAGGTCGCGCACGCCCGCGAAACTGTGCGCGATGCGCTCGAACGGATCGCGCATGTCGTCGACCAGCCGCTGGCCGGCCTCGGTGAGCCGCACGCTGCGCGTGGTGCGCTGCACCAGCGGCACGCCGGCCGCACGCTCCAGCTCGGCAATGCGCTGGCTCATGGCCGCCTTGCTCACGCCCAGGCGCTGCGCCGCTGCGGTGTAGCTGCCCTGCTGCGCCAGCACCGTGAGCCAGTGAAGGTGTGTCCAGAGCGACTCGATCTTTTGGATTTTCATGCTTCGATTGTTCACCACTGCGAACAATCAATTCAGTTTTCCCGCCTTGGCACTGGGGAGCGCGCTGCCTAAACTGCGGGCACTTCCACTGTTGCTCACTGCCCGCACGAGACACGCCATGCCCATCACCCAGACCCCGATCGACCACTTCATCAACGGCCGCAAGGTCGCCAACAACTCGGGCCGCATGCAGGACGTGACCAACCCCGCCACCGGCATCGTGACGGGCGCCGCCGGCCTCGCGAGCGCGGATGAAGTCGGCGCTGCCGTCGCTGCCGCGCAGGCGGCGTTTCCCGCCTGGGCCGACACGCCGCCGATCCGCCGAGCCCGCGTGATGTTCAAGTTCCTGCAACTGCTCAACGAGCACAAGGACGAGCTCGCGCACCTGATCACCGCCGAGCACGGCAAGGTGTTCACCGATGCGCAGGGCGAGGTCTCGCGCGGCATCGACATCGTCGAATTCGCCTGCGGCATTCCGCAACTGCTCAAGGGTGACTTCACCGACCAGGTGAGCACCGGCATCGACAACTGGACGCTGCGCCAGCCGCTCGGCGTGGTGGCCGGCGTCACGCCCTTCAACTTCCCGGTGATGGTGCCGATGTGGATGTTCCCGGTGGCCATCGCCGCCGGCAACACCTTCGTGCTCAAGCCCAGCCCGACCGATCCGAGCGCGTCGCTCCGCATGGCCGAACTGCTCACGGAAGCCGGTCTGCCCGACGGCGTGTTCAACGTGGTGCAGGGCGACAAGGTCGCGGTCGACGCGCTGCTGGAACACCCCGACGTCAAGGCCATCAGCTTCGTCGGCTCCACGCCGATCGCCAACTACATCTACGAAACCGGCGCCCGCCACGGCAAGCGCGTGCAGGCCCTCGGCGGCGCGAAGAACCACATGGTCGTGATGCCCGATGCGGACATCGACCAGGCGGTCGACGCGCTGATCGGCGCGGGCTACGGCTCGGCCGGCGAGCGCTGCATGGCGATCAGCGTCGCGGTGCTGGTCGGCGACGTGGCCGACCGGCTGCTGCCCAAGCTGCTCGAACGCACGAAGACGTTGAAGGTGCTCCACGGCGAGAACCTCGCCGCCGAGATGGGCCCGATCGTCACGAAGGCCGCGCACGAGCGCATCACCGGCTACATCGCGCTGGGCGAGAAGGAAGGCGCGACCCTGCTGGCCGACGGCCGCATCTTCGACGCGAAGACCGCAGGCGCAGGTTGCGACGAAGGCTTCTGGATGGGCGGCACGCTGTTCGACCATGTCACGCCCGACATGCGCATCTACAAGGAAGAGATCTTCGGCCCGGTGCTTTCGTGCGTGCGTGTGCACGACCTGAAGGAAGCCGTCGACCTGATCAACGACCACGAGTTCGGCAACGGCGTCTCGTGCTTCACCCGCGATGGCAACGTGGCGCGCGAGTTCTCACGGCGCATCCAGGTCGGCATGGTCGGCATCAACGTGCCGATCCCGGTGCCGATGGCGTGGCACGGTTTCGGCGGCTGGAAGCGTTCGCTGTTCGGCGACATGCACGCGTATGGCGAAGAAGGCGTGCGCTTCTATACGAAGCAGAAGTCGATCATGCAGCGCTGGCCCGAGAGCATCGGCAAGGGCGCCGAGTTCGTGATGCCCACTGCGAAGTAGTGAGTGTCGGGGTGGGCTCGAGGGCGATGGGTGACTCCTTCCGCTCATGTCCCCCGCCTTCGGCTCCTCCTTTACTTCGCTGCAGGAGTCACCCATCACCCTCGGCCTGGACGCGATGTGTAGTGCAGCTTGATCAACCGCCGCCGCGTCCAAGGCTCAGGCCGGTGGGGTGTACTGCGCAGTGAGGTCAAGGGGGAGGCCGCAGGCCGGAGGACACGAACGGAGCAGTGCACCCCGCCGGCCTGAGCCTCGTCCCGAACGAGAGTCCGGATTCAAGCCCCAGTGACATGCACACCCGGCCGCTGACCCGCATTCCACTTCCCGTCAATGGCCCGTTCGATCTGCGCAGCCAGTTGCAGCAACAGCCCGTCGTTCGCCTGTCGCGCCTGCGCCTGGATGCCCAGCGGCAGCCCGTTCTGCTGCGCCGCAAGCGGCAGCGAGATGCCGGGCATGCCGCACAGGTTGGCGAGCGGGGTGTAGGCGAAGTTTTTCCACAGGTGGCCGAACCAGTCGTAGACCGACGGGTTGTCGCTGACGGTGAGGTACTCGGTGGTGCCGACCTTCGGCGTCGGCAGCGCGGTGATGGGGGTGAGGATGATGTCCCAGTCCTCGAAGAAGTTGCCGAAGGCGCGCGCGGTGGTGTTGAACACCGCCTGCATCTTCGAGCGCTCGGTGTACGTGGTGTGCAGGCCCGCTTCCCAGATCTTGATGTTGATCGGCTCCAGCAGTTCGGCCGGCGGGCGCTCATGGCCCAGGCGCGCGATCTGGCCCGCGATGACCTGCGCGAAGTTGCTGATGTAGCAGGTCGTCTGCGCGGCGAAGGCGGTCTGGAAGTCGACCTTCGGCAGCGCCCATTCGACATGGTGGCCCAGGCCCTCGAGGAAGCGGCCGACGCGTTCGAGCTCGGCCACGAAATGCGGCACCGCGCGGTAGTCGCCCCACTCGTGCGACAGCGCGATGCGCAAGCGGCCCGGGTCTTTCTTGATCAGTTCGCTGTACGGTTCGGCCGGCGACCAGAAGGGCATGAACTCGCCGGGCGCGCCGCCGCGGCACTGGTCGACGAAGGCCGCGGTGTCGCGCACCGTGCGGCTGTGGCAGCCCTGGATCGACACCAGGCCCGACAAGTCCGACAGGTTCGGTGCCAGCGAGAACACGCCGCGCGACACCTTCAGGCCGATGTTGCCGTTCGCGCCGGCCGGGATGCGGATCGAGCCACCGCCGTCGGTGGCGTGCGACATCGGCAGCACGCCCGCGGCCACGATGGCGCCGGTACCGGCCGAGGAACCGTAGGTGGTGTAGGCCGTGTCCCAGGGGTTGCGCGTGACGTGCAGCGTGTTCTCCACCGAGCTGCACACGCCGAACTCGGGCGTGGTGGTGCGGCCCATGATGTTCAGCCCCGCCTGGCGGATCTTGCCGGTGAGAAAGCTGTCTTCGGCCGGGCGATGGCCCTGCATCAGCAGCGAGCCGAATTCCTGCAGCCGACCCTTGAGCGTCGGCCCGAGGTCCTTCATCAGGTAGGGCACGCCGGCGAAGGCGCCATCGGTTTTCGTGCCGTTGCCCAACGGGTCGATGACGGCGTCGTCGAACACCTCGACCACCGCGTCGAGCGGGCCGTTGACCTTGTCGATGGCGGCCTTCGCCTGCGCCGCCAGTCCAGCTGGACTCACTTCTCCGTTGCGTACGCGCGCAGCCAGCGCCACCGCATCGTGGTCCGCCCATTCGGACCAGCTCATTGCCATCGTCATTTCAGTTTCCGTTTCTCTTCGGTTGTCGAATCGAGACCCGTCTATGCAGCCTCTGGAGCATGAGCGTAGCCGTCCTGACACGGACCGTCCTGTCGGTGTCAGCAAGCCGCCAGCCTTTGACGCCTAAACTGCAAAATCCGAGGCCCGGACACACCGGCCCGCGCCATTTTTGACCTGGAGACAACGCGTTGAGCGACACCACATTCGACTACATCGTCATCGGCGGCGGCACGGCAGGCGCGCTGATGTGCAACCGGCTCACCCGCGACGCGCAGAAACGCACGCTGCTCATCGAAGCCGGGCGCAAGGACGACTACCACTGGATCCACATTCCTGTCGGCTATCTGTATTGCATCGGCAACCCGCGCACCGACTGGCTCTACAACACCGAACCGGATGCCGGCCTGAACGGTCGCACGCTGCGCTATCCGCGCGGCAAGACGCTCGGTGGCAGCTCGAGCATCAACGGAATGATCTACATGCGCGGCCAGTCGCGCGACTACGACCAGTGGGCCCAGCTCACCGGCGACGACGCCTGGCGCTGGGACAACGTGTTGCCGGCGTTCAAGCAGCACGAAGATTTCTACCTCGGCGCGGACGACCTGCACGGTGCCGGTGGCGAATGGCGCGTCGAGAAGCAGCGGCTGCGCTGGGACATCCTCGACGCCTTCGCCGACGCTGCGGTCCAGGCCGGCGTGCCGCACACCACCGACTTCAATCGCGGCAGCAACGAGGGCGTGGGCTACTTCCAGGTCAACCAGAAGAACGGCTGGCGCTGGAACACCGCCAAGGCGTTCTTGCGACCGACCTGCTACGGTCGGCCGAACTTCGAGATGTGGGTCAACGCGCATGTGACGAAGCTGGTCGTCGAGACGCAAGCCGACGGCACGCAGCGCTGCACCGGCGTGCAAGTGTGGGACGGCCACGAGATGGTGACCGCGCACGCCACACGCGAAGTCGTGTTGTGCGGCGGTGCCATCGGCTCGCCGCAGATCTTGCAGCTGTCGGGCATCGGGCCGGCCGACCTCTCGCGCCAGCATGGCATCGACGTGGTGGCCGATCTGCCGGGCGTCGGCGCCAACCTGCAGGACCATCTGCAGATTCGCGCCGTCTACAAGATCAACGGGGCGCCGACGCTCAACGTGCTGGCCTCGTCGATGGTCGGCAAGGCGAAGATCGGCCTCGAATACCTGATGAAGCGCAGCGGCCCGATGAGCATGGCGCCCTCGCAGCTCGGCGCCTTCACCCGCAGCTCGCCCGACCACGTCTGGCCCAACCTGGAGTACCACGTGCAGCCGCTGTCGCTCGACGCCTTCGGCGAACCGCTGCACAGCTTCCCGGCGTTCACCGCGAGCGTGTGCAACCTCAACCCGACCAGCCGCGGCACGGTGCGCATCAAGAGCCCGCGCTACCAGGACGCGCCAGCCATCGCGCCCAACTACCTGAGCACCGACGAAGATCGCAAGGTCGCGGCCGATTCGCTGCGGGTGACACGTCGCATCGCGTCGCAACCCGCCCTGGCGAAGTACCGGCCCGAAGAATGGAAGCCCGGCGTGCAGTACCAGACTGACGAAGAGCTCGCGCGACTGGCCGGCGACATCGCGACCACCATCTTCCATCCGGTCGGCACCACCAAGATGGGCGCCGACAACGACCCGATGGCGGTGCTCGATTCACGCTTTCGGGTGCGCGGGATCCAGGGCCTGCGCGTGGTCGATGCCGGCGCGATGCCGACCATCACGAGCGGCAACACCAACAGCCCCACGCTCATGATGGCGGAAATGGCGGCGGGCTGGATGCGCGAGGAAGCGCGCATCCAGCCGGGCTAGGGCCCCGGGGCTTCTGGCCTTGGCGCAAGCCGCCAGGCCGCTGCCACCCGAGCGCCCCGTCCCACCCATTAACTTCCGGAAACAAATGGGTTGCAAAGCTGGCGGGTTAGCCCTGATGCACTCCAACGGTGCACGCCCTAAAGTCTCGCCACTCGCAAGCGGGCACAGCCTGCTGCCGAGGGTCCGAGGAGACAAGCTTTCTGACGAATAACGACATTCACAAGGCTCCAATCGAGATGCCGGTTTTTTGACAAAGCGCCGCTGGTCGGCGCTTTTTTTTGCCCGTCGTTTTCGCACGGCCGATGGGACAATCTCCGGATGGAAATGCTGGTGTTGACGGGCGCTTCGCTGCTCGCGGGATTCGTGGATTCGATCGTGGGCGGCGGTGGGCTGATCCTGGTACCTGCCCTCTTTGCGGTCTTTCCCGGCGCACCGCCCGCGACGCTCCTGGGCACCAACAAAAGCGCCTCCATCTGGGGCACGGCGGCATCGGCCGCCCAGTTCAGCCAGCGCGTGACGATCCGTTGGGGTGCGCTGTGGCCCGCGGCGCTGCTCGGCTTCGCCGGCGCCATGGCCGGCGCCTGGGCGGTCACGGTGTTTCCCGGCGACTTCTTGCGCAAGGCGCTGCCGCTCATCCTCGTGGCGGTGCTGGTTTACACCGTGATGCGCAAAGACATGGGGCGCCACCACGCGCCGCGCTTCACCGGCCGCGCCGAAACCCTTGCCGCCTGCGCCGTCGGGCTGTCGATCGGCCTGTACGACGGCTTTTTCGGCCCGGGCGCCGGCAGCTTCCTGGTGTTCCTGTTCGTCCGCTGGATGGGCTATGACTTTCTGAACGCGTCGGCCTCGGCCAAGATCATCAATGTGATGACGAACGCCGCCGCGCTGCTGCTGCTGGCCTTCAAGGGACATGTGTGGTGGCGCTACGGCCTGGTGATGGCGGTGGCCAACGTGGCGGGCAGCCTCTACGGCACGCGCGTGGCGCTCAAGCACGGGGCTGGCTTCGTGCGCGGCGTGTTCATCTTCGTGGTGAGCGCGCTGATCCTGAAGACGGCGTACGACGCGTTCGTGCGCTAGCGTGCGGCTTCTTCAGGGCGTTGTGGCGGGTGACGCAGTCACGGCGGGCCAGGCCACGTCGCTTGCGACACGCTGCTTGCCGATAGGCGCGCCCGCCTTGCCGGTCTTGATGGCCTCCATGTCGGCCTCGCTGGGGTACTGGTTCGCGAGCCAGTAGTCGAACACACGGCGCGCGATGGGAGCCGCCGCACCGGCGCCCCAACCCGCGTTCTCGACGATCACGGCCACCGCGATCTTTGGATCGCTGGCCGGCGCGAAGGCCATGAACAGGGCGTGGTCGCGCTGGTGCTCTTCGAGCGCGCGGGAGTTGTACTTGGTGCCTTGCGCCTGTGTCACGGCCTGCGCGGTGCCCGTCTTTCCGGCAGCGACATAGGGCGCACCCGCGAACACGCTGCGTGCGGTGCCGGCGCTCACGACGCTCTGCAAGCCTTCGCGGATCACCGCGATGTTGGCCGCCGTGTAGCCGAGGTTGTCGGCCGGCGGCTGCACGATGGGGGTGGTCTTGCCGGTGACGGTGTCGCGCGTGGCCAGCACGACGTGCGGCTTGTGCTTGATGCCGCCGTCGGCCACGATGGCCGTCGCCTGTGCGAGCTGCAGCATCGTGAAGCTGTTGTAGCCCTGGCCGATGCCGAGCGAAATGGTTTCGCCGGCGTACCACTTCTTGGCTTCGGGCCGCTTGTAGGCGTTGCGCTTCCACTCCTGGCTCGGCAGCACGCCGCGCACTTCGCCGCCGATGTCGATGCCGGTGATCTGGCCGAAGCCGAGCGGCTTCATCTCGTCGTGGATCAGGTCGACGCCCATCTCGTTGGCGAGCGAATAGAAGTAGATGTTGCTCGACAGCTGGATCGCGCGGCGCATGTCGACGCCGCCGATGTTGCCTTCGGGGCTACCGAAACGGTGGCCCGCGAAGTTGTAGTAACCCGGGTCGTTGATCACCACGCTCGGCGCGCGCTTGCCGCTGTGCAGCGCAGCGAGCGCCATGAAGGGTTTGTAGGTCGAGCCGGGCGGATAGGTGCCGCGCAGGGCGCGGTTCAAAAGCGGCTTGTCGATCGATTCGCTCAGCTCTTTCCAGCTCTCGCTGTCGATGCCTTCGACGAACAGGTTCGGGTCGAAGGTCGGCTTGCTCACGAATGCCAGTATTTCGCCGGTCTTCGGATCGATCGCGACCAGCGCACCGCGGCGCTCGCCGAACATCTCTTCGACCAGCTTCTGCAGCTTGATGTCGAGCGACAGCATGATCGTGTTGCCCGGCGTGGCCGGATGGCTCGCGAGCCGGCGCACCGCACGGCCGCCGGCCGAGGTTTCCATCTGCTCGACGCCGGTCAGGCCGTGCAGCTCTTTTTCGTAGCTCTGCTCGACGCCCAGCTTGCCGATGTAGTCGGTGCCCTTGTAGTTGGCGAGCGCCTCGTCCTCCCACTCTTCCATCGCTTCCTTCTCGCGCTGGTTGATGCGGCCGATGTAGCCGAGCACATGGCTCCCGGTCTCGCCGTTGGGGTAGTTGCGGAACAGTCGCGCCTTGATTTCGACGCCGGGAAAGCGATAACGCTGCGCCGCGAAGCGCGCGACTTCCTCGTCCGACAGGCGGGTGCGGATCGGCACCGAATCGAAGCTGCGCGAGTCTTCGCGCAGCCGCTTGAAACGCCGACGGTCGCGCGGCGTGACATCGATCACCTCGGCCAGGCCGTCGATCGTGGTGTCGACGTCGCCGGCCTTGGACGGCGTGATCTCCAGCGTGTAGGCCGAGTAGTTCGACGCGAGGATGATGCCGTTGCGGTCGAGGATGAGGCCGCGGTTGGGCACCACCGGCACGATCGCGGTGCGATTGTTTTCGGCCTGCTCGGCGAGGTCTTCGTGGCGCACCACCTGCAAGTAGACCAGGCGTGCGCACAGCAGGCCGAAGGCCACGAGCACCGCAAAACCGATGACGATCACGCGGTGCTTGAAGCGGGCGAGTTCGGCAGCGACGTTGCGGATTTCGGTCATGGGGCGAAGAGTGTCACAGCGGGCGGTTGGCGTCCGGGTCGGGCGTGCGCCGCTGGGGCGCCAACAGCAGCAGGCTGGCGAGCGGCCACAGCAGCGATTCGAGTGCCGGCGAGATCAACAGGTTCCATCCCGGAAACGCGCCGCCGCCGATCATGCGGATGGCCAGCTCGATCAGGTGCGACAACGCGAACAGCGGCAGCACCTGCAGCGCCTGCGACACCACCGGATACCAGAGCAGGCGACGGTGGATCGCGATCGCGAAGTAACCGAGCGTGGTGTACGACAGCGCGTGCTGGCCGAGCATGGCCGACTGGTGCACGTCCATCGCCAGGCCGAACGCGAACGCCACGCCGATGCCGATGCGCATCGGCTGGTGAACGCTCCAGAACACGATGGCCAGCGCGAGGAAGTCGGGCGTCCAGGCTGCGCGCCCCACCGGAATCATATTGAGCAGCAGCGCCGCGAAGAGGCTGGCCCACATGAAGAGCGGGCTGACGGGGAGCAGCAGTTGCTGCTGGCCGGGTCGCATGATCATCGCGCGCGTCCTTCCTTCTTGTCGGCCGCCTTGGCGTCCGCCGGCTTCTTCTTGCCAGATGCGGGAGCCGGTGCTGCCACAGGCTTCGGCGCCGTCGGTGCCCCGGTCGGCGCCAGCACCAGCACGTAGCGCGCCGCATTCACCTGGGCGAGCGGCACGCAGTGGATGCGCGCGAAAGCGGAGTCGGCGCGGCGCTCGATGCGGTCGATCCGCGCGACGGGCAGGCCCGGCGGATAGACGCCGTCGACGCCGCTGGTGGACAGCAGGTCGCCTTCCTGCACATCGGAGTTGGCCTGCATGAAGCGCAGTTCGAGCCCGCCGCCGTGCGCGGTCGCGTCGCCGAAGGCCACGCTGCGCGCGCCGGTGCGGGTGTTCTGCACGGGGATCGACAGGTCGCGGTCGATCACCAGCGTGATCTCGCTCGTGAAGGGCTGCACCTGCGTCACCTGCCCGAGCACGCCGCGCTCGTCCATCACCGGGGAGCCGGCCACGATGCCGTGCGTCAGGCCCTGGTCGATCACGATCTTGCGGGTGTAGGGATCGGCTGCGTCGTAGAGCACCTCGGCCGCGCGGCTCGGCGTGGTCTTGCTGGCGCGCAGTTCGAGCAGGGAGCGCAGTCGCGCGTTTTCGAGCGCCAGCGTGTCCGACTGCCCGGCTCGCTCGGCCTGCAGCGCGAGCGCCTTGCGCGCTTCGGATTCGTTGCTTTGCGCGGTCTGCAGGTCTTCGAGGTAGCGGCCGCCGCCCAGCACCATCTGTACCGGCTTGAGCGCCAGCCACTGCACCGGATACAGCACCGCGCCGATGGCCGCGCGCACGGGCTGCACGATGTGGAAGCGCGCGTCGGCCACCATCAGGAACAGCGCGAGCGCGCTGAAGAAGATCAGCTTGCTGAGTGCCGACATCCCCTGGTTGAACAGGGGCGGAGCGCTGCGATCAAGCGTGCCGAGCGGCATACGCGACCGCTGGGGTTATTCCGAGGTGAAGATGCTGCCGAGGCGGTCCATGCGCTCGAGGGCGATGCCGCAACCGCGCACCACGCAGGTCAGCGGGTCTTCGGCGACCAGCACCGGCAGGCCGGTTTCCTCGGCCAGCAGGCGGTCGAGGTCGCGCAGCAAGGCGCCGCCGCCGGTGAGCATCATGCCGCGGTCGGCGATGTCGGCGCCGAGTTCGGGCGGTGTTTGCTCCAGCGCGTTCTTCACGGCCGACACGATGTTGTTGAGCGGATCAGTGAGCGCTTCCAGCACTTCGTTGCTGCTGATGGTGAAGCTGCGCGGCACGCCTTCGGACAGGTTGCGGCCCTTGACTTCCATCTCCTTGACCTCGGAGCCCGGGAAGGCCGAGCCGATGGTCTTCTTGATGACTTCGGCCGTCGGCTCGCCGATCAGCATGCCGTAGTTGCGGCGGATGTAATTGATGATGGCTTCGTCGAAGCGGTCGCCGCCGACGCGGACGCTGCCCTTGTAGACCATGCCGCCGAGCGAGATCACGCCCACTTCGGTGGTGCCGCCGCCGATGTCGACGACCATCGAGCCGGAGGCTTCAGACACCGGCAGGCCGGCGCCGATGGCCGCGGCCATGGGTTCTTCGATGAGATAGACCGACGTGGCACCGGCCGCTTCGGCCGCGTCCTTGATGGCGCGGCGCTCGACCTGGGTCGAACCGCAGGGCACGCAGATGATGATGCGCGGGCTCGGCGTGAGCATCGAGCGCGGATGCACCATCTTGATGAACTGCTTGATCATCTGCTCGGTGATCACGAAGTCGGCGATCACGCCGTCCTTCATCGGGCGGATCGCCTCGATGTTGCCGGGCACCTTGCCGAGCATGGCCTTGGCCTCGCGGCCGACCGCCTGAATCACCTTCTTGCCGTGGGGGCCGCCTTCGTGGCGGATGGCGACAACCGAAGGTTCGTCCAGCACGATGCCCTTGCCGCGGGCAAAGATCAGGGTGTTGGCGGTGCCGAGGTCGATCGCGAGGTCGGTCGAAAAGTACCGACGAAAAGTACCGAACATTGCGGAAATCCTCTGGGGCACGGCATGCGCTTCGGCATGTCGTCGCCCTTCTTTTTGGGTCGTTTGACGGGGTGGATTGATCGTTTTTGCTGCAAAAGCCGGCGCGTTCGCGGGGGTTGCGGCAAAGGCGGGATAATAACCGAAACCCCCCCGTTCCCCGTGTCTGCACCCCCTCGCGGAGTGCGATTACCTCCGGTTTCACGCCGTTTTTCCGATGTCCCTTTCCGCTTCCGATATCGCACGCATCGCCACGTTGGCGCGCCTGCAACTGGCGCCCGACGAAAGCGAGCGAATGCTCGGCCAGCTCAACGGCTTCTTCGATCTCGTGGAGCGCATGCGCGCCGTCGATACGACCGGCGTCGAGCCCCTGGCCCATCCCGTGGCCACGATTGAAGACATTTCATTGCGGCTGCGCGACGACGTGGTGAGCGAGCCGAACAACCGCGAAGCCAACCAGAAGAGTGCGCCAGCCGTTGAACGCGGCCTGTTTCTGGTGCCGAAGGTGATCGAATGAGCAATACCGATCTGCACCACAAGGGCGTGGCCGAACTGGCGCGCGTCCTGGCTGCGCGCGAAGTGTCGGCGGTCGAAACGGCCCAGCATTTCCTCGCGCGCATGAAGACGCACGAAGCACTCGGCGCCTTCGTCGCGGTCGACGCCGACGCCACGCTGGCCCAGGCCCGCGCCGCCGACGCGCTGATCGCCAAAGGCAACGCGCCCGCGCTGACGGGCGTGCCGATCGCGCACAAGGACATCTTCGTCACCACCGACTTCCCCACCACCGCCGGCTCGCGCATGCTGGCCGGCTACCGCTCGCCTTTTGACGCGACAGTCGTTCGCAAGCTGGCCGAAGCCGGCACCGTGTCGCTCGGCAAGCTGAGCTGCGACGAATTCGCGATGGGCTCGGCCAACGAGAACGTCGCCGTGCCGGCGGTCGGCGCCGACCAGGCCGTGCCCGTGCGCAATCCGTGGGACACGCGCCGCATCCCCGGCGGTTCGTCGGGGGGCAGCGCGGCCGCCGTGGCAGCGCGCCTGGCACCGGCCGCGACCGGCACCGACACCGGCGGCTCGATCCGCCAGCCCGCCTCCTTCTGCGGCATCACCGGCATCAAGCCGACCTATGGCCGCGCCTCGCGCTACGGCATGGTCGCCTTCGCGTCGAGCCTCGACCAGGCCGGGCCGATGGCGCACTCGGCCGAAGACTGCGCGCTGCTGCTGTCGGCGATCTGCGGACCCGACCTCGACCGCGACTCGACCTCGATCGATCGCCCCGCCGAAGACTTTTCGCGTGACCTGAACGCCTCGCTCGAGGGCCTGCGCATCGGCGTGCCCAGCGAATTTCTCGGTGACGGCGTGGCGCCCGGCGTGCGCGCCGCGGTCGATGCGGCGCTGGCCGCCTACGAGAAGCTCGGGGCGAAACGCGTGGCCGTCACGCTGCCGCGCACCGAGCTGTCGATCCCCGTGTACTACATCCTCGCGGCGGCCGAAGCGTCGAGCAACCTGAGCCGCTTCGACGGCGTGAAGTTCGGCCATCGCGCAACGCAGTACAAGGACCTCGCCGACATGTACGCGAAGACGCGCGAAGAAGGCTTCGGCGACGAGGTGAAGCGCCGAATCATGATCGGCACCTACGTGCTCAGCCACGGCTACTACGACGCCTATTACCTGCAGGCGCAGAAGGTGCGCCGCATGATCGCCGACGACTTCCAGCAGGCCTTTGCGCAGTGCGACGTGATCGCCGGCCCGGTCGCGCCGACCATCGCCTGGAAGATCGGCGAGCACGGCGACGACCCGGTCGCCGACTACCTGGCCGACATCTTCACGCTGCCCGCCTCGCTCGCCGGCCTGCCCGGCATGAGCGTGCCGGCCGGCTTCGACGCCGGCATGCCCGTGGGCCTGCAACTGATCGGCAACTACTTCGGCGAGGCGAAGCTGCTCAATGCAGCGCACCGCTTCCAGCAAGCCACCGACTGGCACGCGCGCACGCCGGAGGGCTTTTGAGATGAGCGAACCCGTGAACACATTCGAAGCGCAGCAGGAAGGCCGCCCGACCGGCCCGCTGGTGCGCGGCTACGAAGTCATCATCGGCTTCGAGACGCATGCGCAGTTGTCGACCGCCTCCAAGATCTTCAGCCGCGCGTCGACCGCCTTCGGCGCCGAGCCGAACACGCAAGCGTGCGCCGTCGACCTCGCACTGCCGGGCACATTGCCGGTGATGAACAAGGGCGCGGTCGAACGCGCGATCAAGCTCGGTCTCGCGCTCGGCTCGACCATCGCGCCGCGCAGCGTCTTCGCGCGCAAAAACTACTTCTATCCCGACCTGCCCAAGGGCTACCAGATCAGCCAGTTCGAAATTCCCGTGGTGCAAGGCGGCATGGTGTCGTTCTTCCTCGGTGAAGAACAGAAGTCCGTGCGCCTGGTGCGTGCGCATCTGGAAGAAGACGCCGGCAAGTCACTGCACGAGGACTTCATCGGCCAGTCGGGCATCGACCTGAACCGCGCCGGCACGCCGCTGCTCGAGATCGTGACCGAGCCCGACATGCGCTCCACCGCCGAGGCCGTGGCCTATGCGAAAGAGCTGCACAAGATCGTCACCTGGATCGGCATCTGCGACGGCAACATGCAGGAAGGCAGCTTCCGCTGCGATGCGAACGTCTCGGTGCGCAAGCCCGGCGACAAGCTGGGCACCCGCCGCGAGATCAAGAACCTGAACAGCTTCAAGTTCATGCAGCAGGCGATCGACTACGAAATCCGCTGGCAGATCGAGGAGATCGAAGACGGGCGCGCCGTCCAGCAAGCCACCGTGCTGTTCGACCCTGACACCGGCGAGACGCGCGCGATGCGCACCAAGGAAGACGCCGCCGACTACCGTTACTTTCCCGACCCGGATTTGCCGCCGCTGGTGATCGCGCAGGACTGGATCGACCGTGTGAAGACGCAGATGCCCGAGCTGCCGCGGGCGATGGCCGAGCGCTACGTGACGACGCACGGCCTGTCGGCGTACGACGCGGCGCAGCTCACGCAGAGCACCGCGCTGGCCGGCTATTTCGATGCGGCCGTGGCGGCGGGCGGCGCACCCAAGCTGGCGAGCAACTGGATCACCGGCGAACTCGCGCGCCGCATGAACGCACAGGAATTGAGCATCGACGCGGCGCCGGTTTCGGCGGCACAACTCGGCCAGCTCATCGCGCGCATTGCCGACGGCACGATCCCGAACAGCGCCGCGCGCCAGGTGTTCGACGCGCTCTGGACCGGCGAGGGCAGCGATGTCGACGCGATCATCGAAGCCAAAGACCTGAAGCCGATGAACGACACCGGCGCGCTCGACAAGATCATCGACGAGGTGCTTGCCAAGAACGAAAAGAACATCGCCGAATACCGCGCCGGCAAGGACAAGGCCTTCAACGCGCTGGTCGGTCAGGTGATGAAGGCGAGCCAGGGCAAGGCGAACCCTGCACAGGTGAACGCCCTGCTGAAATCGAAACTGGGCTGAATCGCGTGACGGGCGGCGCGCGTTAGCGGGGCGCACCGCCCGCGTCGATCGCCCACAGCTGGCGCAGGCGCGAGCGCTCTTCGTCGAAGCGTGCGTTGACACGCCGCTTCTCGTCTTCCTGCTCGCCGATGAAGCGGTTCTGCACGGCGACGCTCTGCGCGTTGTCTTCGAGCTTGCGGCGCACCGATCCGGGTGCCTTGCTCACGTCGCCCTTGTAGAACTCGAGCTCGTCGTCGATCTTCTTGCGTTCGTCGGACAATTCGCCCAGACGCTGGCGAGCCGCCTTGATCACCGCGTCGATCTGCACCAGCGCCTCGGCGCGCTCGCGGTCGTGTGCGATGGCACTCGGATAGCGAACGAGCAGCGCGCGCTCGCGGCGCCGCTCTTCGGTCTGGCGCGAGGCCAGCATCTGCGCTTGCCGCGCGCGTTCGTCGCGTTCGGCCTGTTCGCGCGCGGTGTAAGTGGGTTCGATCTTGCGACGCGTCGTGCCGCTCGAATTGAGCTCACGCTGCTCGCGATCGATGCAGTCGGCAATCGGGCGATCGGCGGTGATGTTGCGGCCGCGCGAATCCGTGCAGCTGTAGATCGACGACGGGGCCGCAGCAGGCTGCGCATGCGCCGCAGCGCCGGCCAGCAGCGACAACGCAGCGATCAATGTTGGCTTGTGCACCGGCAGCATCCCTTTGTCATGTTCGGATCAAGTCGCGCCATATCGCGCCCGGTAGGCCAGAACGCCCTCGTGGTGGGCGCCCAGCTCAGGATCCGCGCTGCCCGACAGATACTGTAACAAGTCGTCAAGCGCCGCGATAGCGATCACCTGCATGCCGAGCTGGTTGCGGACATATTGCACGGCGCTGTGCGCCACATCGGCGCCGTTCTCGGTGGCCTTTTCCTGGCGGTCGAGCGCGATGACTACGGCATGCGCCGTTGCACCGGCCGCCTGGATCGTCGCGATAGATTCGCGCACCGCGGTGCCGGCCGACATCACGTCGTCGACGATCAGCACGCGACCCGCGAGTGGCGCGCCGACCAGCGTGCCGCCCTCACCATGGTCCTTGGCTTCCTTGCGGTTGTAGGCGAAGGGCACGTTGCGCCCACGGCGCGCGAGCTCGACGGCCACCGTGGCGCCGAGCGGAATGCCCTTGTAGGCAGGGCCGAAGATCATGTCGAATTCGAGGCCGCTCGCAATCAGACGCTCTGCATAAAATCCGGCCAGCCGCGCGAGCTTCGCGCCATCGTCGAACAGGCCCGCATTGAAGAAATACGGGCTCATGCGACCGGCCTTGGTCTTGAACTGGCCAAATCGCAACACGCCGGATTCGATCGCAAATTGCACGAAGTCCTGAGCGAGCGCGCCGCCACTTTCTTTCACATCAGCCATCGGATTCCTTGTGTTCAAACTGACCAGCCTCAACCTCAATGGCCTGCGTTCGGCCGCTACCAAAGGCGTGGCCGACTGGGTGGCCGAACTCGCGCCGGATTGTATTTGCATGCAGGAGATCCGCGTGCAGGCGAGCGATGTGGCGGGCCGTTTCGAAGACATGGCCGGCCTCAAGGGCCACTTCCATTTCGCCGAAAAAAAAGGCTATGCCGGCACTGCGATCTACACGAAGCATGCACCCAGCGAGGTGATCGTCGGCTGGGGCGACGCCGAGTTCGACGCCGAGGGCCGCTACCTCGAACTGCGCTTCGACACACCGACGCGCAAGCTCTCGATCATCAGCTGCTACTTCCCGAGCGGCTCGTCGGGCGAAGAGCGCCAGGCCGCCAAGTTCCGTTTTCTCAAGGGCTTCTTTCCGCACCTGAATGCGCTCAAGCGCGAGCGCGAATTCATCCTGTGCGGCGACATCAACATCGCCCACCAGGAGATCGACCTGAAGAACTTCAAGGGCAACATGAAGAACAGCGGCTTCCTGCCCGAAGAGCGTGCCTGGATGACGCGCCTGCTCGACGCGGGCACCGACGGCGCGGGACTGGTCGACGTGTACCGCCAACTCAAGCCCGACACCACCGGCGACGCCTACACCTGGTGGAGCAACCGCGGGCAGGCGTATGCAAAGAATGTGGGCTGGCGGCTGGACTACCACCTGGCGACGCCGGCGCTCGGCGCTCTCGCACGCGAAGAATCGATCTACAAGACGGTGAAGTTCAGTGACCATGCACCGATCACGGTGGACTACGACTTCAGCCTGTGATCGCCGCCATCGTTCCGCGCTCTGCGCCCGCCGCCCTCCGTCGTCGTTCAGCCGCCTGCTTGTCCCGGCTCGGCGGCTGCCCATACATCCGGGCGTACTCGCGGCTGAACTGCGAGCTGCTTGCGTAGCCCACATCGAAAGCGACCTGGCTCAACGAGCGGCCCTCGGACAGCACCAGGCGCCGCGCTTCGATCAATCGAAGGCTCTTCTGAAATTGCAGCGGCGACATCGAGGTGATGGCGCGGAAGTGCTGATGAAAGGCCGATCGACTCATGCCGGCCGCAGCGGCAAGGCGCTCGATCGGCAGCGGCTGGCAACAGTCGGCTCGCAAAAGGGCCACGGCACGCGCGATTCGCCGTGCATGGCTGTCGGGCAGGCCAAGGTTCCGGATGGCGGCGCCCTGTCTCCCCATCAACAGCCAATGATGGATTTCGCCGATCAACGCGTCCTTGAGCACCGCCAGCGAATGCGGACGATCCAGCAGCAGCACCAGCCGACGCAGCGCGTCGCCGAGGTCCCGGTCCGCATGCGGCGAAGCCGACGACGCGGTGTCATCGGGCGCGCCCAGGATCAGATCGGTGATCAATGCAGGATTGAGGTCCAGCGCCATCGACAGATAGGGCTCGACCACGCTCGCCTGCACGATCCGACTCGCGGTCGGCACGCTGCCCGTGACGATCATGGTGTCGCCGGCGCCATAGGACATCACATGCCGTCCGATGGCCACCTCCTTGCGCCCTTGCAGCACCCTGCACACCAGCGGCCGGGCGACCGTGTGTTCGATCTCGCTGCAGGCCGTGCGCTGGACCAGGTACAGACCGGCAACCGGCGTCGTCGCCACACCGTCGGCTTCGCCATGGGCGCTGGTGTAGCGCAAGGTGGCTTGCCGCAGGTCGTCGAACATGCGCCATTCTTGTCGCGGGGCCGAGTCCCGTAAAGCGGGCGCGGACGATCAGGCAAGGAGTCGCGACGTTCCGGCACGGCGGGAGGCGACTCGCGGCCTACATTGGCGCATCTGAAACGGAGATCCCCATGACCGACCGACCGATGCTGGCCCATGCAGAGGGCCACGCAACCCGCCCCCACCTTCACCCCGGTGTGCAGGTGCTGGGAGACCAGGGCGCCGAAGGCCGCAAGGCCTTCTTCATCCAGATCGAGGCGAGGCCCGGCCAGGAAGACGCGGTGGTGCAGATGCTGCGCGACATCCGTGCCTGTGTCGAAAACGAGCCCGGCACCGGCCCTTGGTTCGCCGTGCGGTTCTCGACGACGCGCTTCGGCATCTTTGAAGCTTTTCCCGATCTGGCGGGGCGCCAGGCCCATGTGGAGGGGGGCGGCGGCAAGATCTTTCGCGATGTCGAACGAATGAATGCGATCCTGGAGGGCGCTGCACAGGTTCACCGTGTCGACGTTCTGATGAGCAAGGATCGCTTTTCGCATCTATAGCTGCGGCCTGCCCGACCGCAGCGCGGGGGCCTCAGACGAGTTCGAACAGCACGTCCTGCGCGCCTTCCCACAGCACCTTGGTGCCGAGTTCGCGAAGCTGCTCCTTGCCTTCGACGATGGTCAGGAAGTGATTGCCGGCCAGCTGCCCCATCTTGCTGGCGAAGCTGCAGGCGCCGTAGGCCCAGATGATTTCGGTCTCGCTGTAGCCGCCCGGATAGAACAGGATGTCGCCCACCGACGGATGGCTGGTGTGGTTCTCGAAGCCGACAGGCACGCCGTCGTTCTCGAGCTTGAATTCGCCGAGTGGCACCCAGCAGCCTTCGCCGCTCCAGCGCACATGGATGAGCTTTTGCCGGTACGGCAGCAGCTTCGAGAACGCCGCCACGGTGAGCGGCGCGTCGGGATGGGTTTCGGCGATGAACTTGAGGCCGCCGGCGGTGATGTTGAGACGGGTCATGGAAGGGTCTTTCGGGTCAGTTGCAGCAGCCACCGAAGCCGGTGTGCCGATAAAAAGGGGCGAGGTCTTCGGCCAGTTCGCCGACGACGGTGCGCCAGTGTGCATGCGCGCCATCGGCCGCCAGCGCCGCCCGCGTGCGCGCCAGGAGTTCGGCACGCAACGCGGGCTCGTCGATGCCGGTCACGCGGCCCGCATCGACCACCGTGCGGCCGCCGATCAGCACCTTCGCGATGTGCCGGCCGTTCGCGCGGGCGAGCAGCAGGTCGAGCGGGTCGGTGTCGGGGAACAGCGCGTCGTCGTCGAGCGCATCCCAGTCGAGCAGCACGAGGTCGGCCGGCGCACCGACCGCAATGCGCCCGCGCGACGCGAAACGCCAGAGCTGCGCCGGCGTCATGGTCGTGTCGTAGCCCCAGCCGCGGTGCAGCGAATAAGCGAGCCGCGCTTCGCGCAGCGCGTCGTCGTCTTCGTCGAAGGCCATGCCGTCGAGGCCCATCGCCACGCGACAGCCTTGCTTCAGCATTTCCGGCAGCGGCGCGATGCCCGACTTCAGGCCGAGGTTCGAGCTGGTGTTGACCGCGATGGTCGCGCCGCGCTCGGCGATCAGCGCGAGTTCATCGGGGCGCGCCCAGGTGCAGTGCGCGAGCGTGAGCCGAGGCGTCAACAGGCCGATGCTGTCGAGGAACTTCACGATGCCGCCGGGGTGCGCCTCGTCGGCCCAACGGCGCTGGTATTGCGTTTCGAGCAGGTGCATGTGCACCGGGCGACCGGTGTTGGCCGAAGCCTGAGCGATGGCTTCGAGCAGCGGCGTGCTGCACCACTGCACGGCAGCGGGGCCGTACTGCACGGAGACGTGCTCGCCATCACCGCCCGCTTCCACCATGGCCGCGACTTCGTCGACCAGCGCGAGCTGCTGCGCGGGCGCCACCGGCTTCACCGACAGCCGTGCAGCCACTGCCTCGCGGATGCCGGGCCGCAGTGCGCCCAGCGCGGTGGCGTCGTCGCAGTACGCGATGCCGTTGCGGTCGCGCATCGCGATCGCGAAGCCGATGCGCACGCCGACATCCCTGGCGGCGCGCGCGACCGCGCGGGCTTCGTCGACGTAAGGCATGCCGCCCTGCACGCGGGTGTAGTGAACCATCAGGTCGGCGACGCCGTTGCGCACCGAGCGTGCGAACGACGTGGCCGCGCACAGGTACGGGTCCATGCCCGGCACCACGCCGAGAAAGGGCAACCAGGTTTCCAGCGGCTGGCCGAACGCGCCGAGCGTCGCGCTGCGAAAGGTGCGTGCATGGTCGTGCGCATTGGCCAGTGCCGGCAGCGCCAGCTGGCGACGACCGGGAACGGCCGCCGGCAACGATTCGATGGCGGCGACACGCCCGTCGGCGATGCCGATGCGCACATCGCGTTGTACCGGTGCCGACCCCGGATCGGCCAGCACCCAGGCGCAGTCGAAGCTGGAATCGGTCGTGGGGGTCGTGGAAGTCGTCGTCATTTCATGGCGATTTTGCGTTCTGCCGCCGGGGGCAGGAAGCGGCGGTCGAACACCTCCGCAGCGGTCGGCACGCGTTGCAGGTCGAACGCCTCCTTCAGCTGGATGAAGGACCGTGCAAAGCGTGCATCGCTCACATCGCCGAAGCCGTTGGCCGCCACCTCGGGCGTGAGCATGATGGTCTTGAGCGTGTACAGCAGCCGGCGTTTTTCCAGGTCCTTGTTGAGCAGCGGCTCGCGCTTCATCAGCGCGGCGATGGCGGCGTCCGGGTCGGCGGCGGCGTCGCGCACGCCCTTGTGGATCGCGCGCACCAGGCCGGCCACGGCCTGCGGCTTGTCCTTGATGAGCTGCGGCGACACCATCACGCCGTTGCCGTAGAGCTCCACGCCGTGGTCGGCGTAGTGGAACCAGCGGATGTCCTTGTCGGGGTCGAGCCCCTGCGCGACCAGGTTCATGTAGCTGGTCACCGAGAACACCGCAGAGCCGTCGACATGGCTCTTGAGCATCAACTGCTCCTGCAGGTTGGGCGCGACGTTGGTCCACTTCACCTTCGAGGCGTCGACGCCGCTCTTGGCGGCCATCACCGGGAACATACGCGCTGCGGCGCCGCCCGCGGGCGTGCCGATGGTGCGGCCCTCGAAATCGCGCAGGGTCTTGATCGGGCTGTCGGCCTTCACGATGAGCGCGAACGGCGCGCGGTTGTAGACCATGTAGACCATCACCGGCGCCGCGCCAGGCTTGGCCGATGCGTTCTGGATGACGGCGTTCACGTCGCCGAAGCCGGCCTGGTAGGCGCCCGCCATGATCTTGGTGACCGTGGCGGCCGAGCCGTCGCCCTGGTCGATGGTCACGGCCAGTTTTTCCTGGGCGAAGTAGCCGCGGTCTTCGGCCAGGTAGTACCACGCGTGGATGCCTTGCAGCTTCCAGTCGAGCACGAACTTGATCGGCGTGACGGCTTGCGCCTGTGCCGGTTGCGAGGGCATGAAGGCCGCAGAGGCGGCCAGTGCGGCGACGGCGAGCGTGACGCTGCGACGGGAGACAGGACGGTCCATGGAATCTTTCTGTGAATGGGTGGCGGAGGGGGCGACGGGCTCAGCCCATCGCCATGTCGGTCTTGCGCTGCGACCAGCCGGTCATGCGCTGCTCGACCAGCGACGACAGCGCATAGAGCACGATGCCCATCGCCGCCAGCAGGAAGAGGCCGGCGAACACCATCGGCACGTCGAAGTTGCCGCTGGCGATCATCATCACCGTGCCGATGCCCTTGTTCGACGCCACCGTCTCGGCCAGCACGGTGCCCACGAAGGACAGCGTGATCGCGATCTTGAGCGATGCGAACAGGTAGGGCAGCGCGCGCGGCAGGCCGACGTTCCAGAGGATGTCGCGCTTCCTTGCGCCGAGCACCTTGAGCACGTCTTCCAGCTCGGGCTCGGTGCTGGCGAGGCCGGTCGCCACGTTCACCACCACCGGGAAAATGCTGATCACCATCGAGGTGAGGATGGCCGGCACCGTGCCCGCGCCGAACCACACGACGAAGAGCGGCACCACCGCCACCTTCGGGATGCTGGAGAAGCCGACCAGCAGCGGATAGGTCACGTCGTAGGCCAGCTTCGACGAGCCGATGCCGACACCGATCACGATGCCCGCCAGCACGCCGAACGCGAAGCCGACGAAGGTGGTGTAGAGCGTTTGAAGCGCGTGCGGCCACAGGAGCGGCATCTTCTCGATCAGCACCTTCGCGATCTGGCTCGGGCGAGGGAGGATGAGGTCGGACACATTGAACGCCAAGCAGACGACTTCCCACAGCAGGAAGAAGCCGACGAAGGCGCCGACGGACAGCAGGCGCTGGCGCACGAGCGGCGAGAGCGCGTTCATGCCGCCACCTCTTCGACTTTGGAAGCCACGGCCGCAGGCGGCGTCGCATCGCCATCGCGCCGCGCATCGGCGATGCGCATGCGCAGTTGCTGCACCAAGAGCGCGAACTCGGGCGCGTAGCTGCTCTCGAGCGTGCGCGGCCGCGCGAACCCGACGTCGCGCGTCTCCAGGATGCGGCCGGGCCGCGAGCTCATCACGCAGATGCGGTTGGCGAGGTAGGCCGACTCGCGCAGGTCGTGCGTCACCAGCAGCACCGTCGGGCGCCGGTCCATCCAGAGCTTCTGCATGATGTCCCAGAGCTCCTCTCGCGTGAACTGGTCGAGCGCGCCGAAGGGCTCGTCGAGAAGCAGCAACTCGGGGTCGTGGATCAGCGCGCGGCACAGCGATGCGCGCTGCAACATACCGCCCGACAGTTGCCAGGGCCGCTTCTCGCCGAAGCCCTTGAGGCCGACCTGCGCGAGCAGCGCTTCGACGCGGTCGGTGTACTCGCCCTTCTTCTTCTTGCGGAAATCCTGGCGGAACGGCTCGACGATCTTGAGCGGGATCATCACGTTGTCGCGGATCGTGAGCCAGGGCAGCATCGTCGGGTTCTGGAACGCCAGGCCGACGCGCAACCGCGGCGAGGCCGACGCATGCACGCCCGACGGCTGCGTGCCGACCGCGCCCACCTCGCGCCCGCCGGCGATCACCACGCCCGCGCTCGGCCGCAACAGGCCGGCGACCAGCTTCAGGATGGTCGACTTGCCGCAGCCGCTCGGCCCGACCAGCGCGACGAAGTCGCCCTCGTCGATGCCTAGCGTCGTGTGGTCGAGCGCGACCGTGCCCGCGCCGTAGCGCAGCATCACGTCGGACAGTTGGATGAAGGCGTTGCGCATGGAGGCTTTCAGTGGGCAGCGATGGCGAAGATGGCGGCGACCGGGCCGCCGCCGGGCGGGCCCTGGTGCTCGGCGCCGCCGGACACGTACAGCGCGGTGCGACCGACCACCGAGGCCAGCACGCCGCCGACCGCCGCGCGGGCATGCCGCGTCGAATTGATGTCGGAGTCGTTCAGCATGGTGTGGCGCGCGTCGCGCACCTGGCCGCTCGGGCTGGCCTCGGCCTTGGCCAGCAGGTTCACAAGACGCGCAGCGATGGCATCGGCATCGCGCTCGGGGTCGAGCCCGAACGCGTCGCGCAGCATGCGGCGCACGCTCGCGGCGTCGATCGCGTCCTGCATCACCGTGTGCGCGATGCGAAAGCGCGACGCACTGCGGGCCGATTCGCCGAGCACGATGACCACGTTGCCTTCGAGCTCGATGCCGGCCGAGGCCGAGGCGCGTGCCGAGTACAGCGTGGGATCGTGCAGGATCGTCGCCTCGTCGATTGCATCGAATTCGCCGAGCGCGAGCCCGACGCCGAGCGACGAAGCGCCGCGCGACCAGCCCATCGATTCGTAGGTGTCGCGCGTCACGGTGGCGGCGCCGCGCTGCTGCGCCGCGAGCACCTTGGCCGAGGTGAGCAGCGGGCACTTGATCTGCACGAAGTGCACGTCGGCCACGTCGTCGATGCCGGCATCGCGCATCGCGGCGCGCACCGCGTCGGCGGTGGCCTCGACCTGGGCCATGCGGCCGATCTCTTCCGGTGCGAAAGCGCGCGTGTGCGCGGTCCCGATCACGAGGCGCTTCTCGCCCGCGGTGTCCGACGCTTCGACGCTGCCGCGCGTGAACACGGTGAAGTGCGGCGACAGCACGCCCTCGGTGCCGCCCGACATCACGAGCGCGACGCGGTCGTGCACCGCATCGGCCGTGCAGCCGAGATGCGGCGCCAGGAAGTGGCACCAGGCCGTGGCCGCGAAGTCGCGCGTGAAGTCGTTGACGCAGCCGTTGCCTTCGGTCTTGCCCATGACCGCCACGATCTGTGCGGGGTCGAGCTTCTTACCGTCAATCAGCGCCTGCACGCCCGACAGGTCGGACGGTCCGCTGCAGGCCACGCGGAACACGTCGACCTTCTGCACCGCCGTCACAGCGCGTCCACCAGCGGCACCGCGTTCGGCGGAATGCCTTCCGGCGCCTCGCCGATCGCGCTCATGTAGTGCTCCATGTTGCGCGGCTTGGCCGTCGGCATCTTCTGGATGCCCTTGACCGAGCGGCCCCAGCCGACTGCATCGGTCACGAGCTTGCCATCGCGCATCATGAAGCGGCCGCGCAGCAGCGTGTGCAGCGGGTAGCCCTGCACCGCGCGGCCGTTCCACGGCGATATCTTGCTGATGCTTTGCAGCTTGTTCTGCGACAGCGTGCCGGCACGCGCCATGTCCACGAAGGCGATGTCGGCGTGCGCACCGGGTGCGATCACGCCCTTGGTGCCGTACAGGCCCCAGGCCTTGGCCGGCGCGACGGAACTCCACTTGACGTAGTCCATCAACGAAGCGCGGCCGCGGTTCACTTCGGTGAGCATCAGCGGCATCTGCGTCTCGACGCCGGGGAAGCCGCAGTCGCACTCCCAGATGTTGGCGCGCGTCTTTTCCTCGGGCGCGTGCGGCGCGTGGTCGGTCGCGATCATGTCGAGCGTGCCGTCCATCAGCGCGTCCCACAGCGGCTGGTTGTGGCGGGCCTCGCGGATGGGCGGGTTCACACGCATCACGCCGCCGAGCTTCAACATGTGGTCGGTGTTGAGCAGCAAATATTGCGGGCAGGTCTCGGCCGTCACGTCGACGCCGCGGCGCTTGAACTCGCGCAGCAGGTAGAGCGAATCGGCCGCGCTGTGGTGCGCGATGTGCACCCGCGCGCCGGTCCATTCGGCCAGCGTGAGCACCCGATTGATCGCCTCGATCTCGGCCACCGCGGGCCGCGCGGCCAGGTGCGCCATCGCGTCGATGCGGCCGGACTCCTGCAGGTGCTTCTGGCGGCGGAACAGGATCGACGAGTTCTCGGCATGCACCACCGTGCGGATGCCCAGCGGCGCCAGGATCTCGAAGCCCTCGAGCAGCGCGCCGTCGCTCGGCGCCGGCAGGTTGCCGAAGGTGTTGCCGACGAAGGCCTTGAAGCTGGTCACGCCCGCGTCGAGCATCGCCTCGAGCTGGTCGATGCTGTCGTCGCCGAGCAGGCCGTGGATGCCGAAGTCGCAGTACGACGACTCGGCCGCCTTCAGCTTGATTTTCAGCGCCTCGACGGTGCCGGTCGGCGGGTTGGTGTTGGGCATCTCGAACACCGTCGTCACGCCACCGAGCGCGGCCGCGGCCGAACCGGTCTTCCAGGTTTCCTTGTTCGGATAGCCGGGGTCGCGAAAGTGCACGTGGCTGTCGATCGCGCCGGGCAGCAGGTAGAGGCCGTCGGCGCGCATCTCTTCGCGCGCGGCCGGCATCGTGTCGTCGTGGCCGACCGCGACGATGTGCTCGCCGGAAATCGCCACGGAGGCTTCGATGATCTGGTCCGGCGACACCACGTGGGCGCCACGGATGACGAGGTCGACTTCTTTGCTCATGCGGTTGCTCCTGGCGGGTTCAGAGTGCAGCCCAGCCGCCGTCGACGGGGAGGTCGACGCCGGTGATCTGTCTGGACACTTCGCTCGCCATGAAGAGGCAGGCGTTGGCAATGTCGGCATCGGTCGACACGCGCTTGAGTGCGTAGTCGGCGGCGTGGCGCGTCATCGCTTCTTCGAGCGTGATGCCCAGCTTCTCGGTCATGTTGGCGCACACCTTCTCGCGAAAGCGCGGGCCGTCGACCATGCCGGGCGCGACGTTGTTCACGTTGATGTTGTAGGGGCCGGCTTCGAGCGCGAAGCTCTTGGTGATGCCGCGCAGGCCCCACTTCGACGCGGAGTACGCCATGCGACCCGCGCGCCCGCGCAGGCCGAAGGTGCCGCCCACGTTGACGATTTTTCCGCTCTTGCGTTCGATCATCGACGGCAGCACCGCGTGGATCGTGTTGAAGCAGCCCGTCATGTTGAGCTGCACGATCTCGTTGAATTCTTCGGCGGTGGTTTCCCACCCCGTCTTGCCGATCGGTCCCGAGCCGCCGGCCACGTTCACCAGCACGTCGATGCGGCCGAAGGCTTCGAGTGCCTTCACTGCCAGCGCCTCGGTCTGCGCCGGCGCGGTCAGGTCGCAGGGCACCACGATCACATCGACGCCGAGCGCGCGCGCTTCGGCGGCCACGGGTTCGATGGCGGCGGTGTCGCGGCCGGCCAGCACCAGCTTCGCGCCTTCGCGTGCGAAGGCCAGCGTGATGGCGGCGCCCATGCCCTTGGCCGGGCCGGTGATGAGCGTCACCTTGTCTTTGAGTTGCAGGTCCATGGCGTGGGTCTCTCGTTCGTGGCAGTGATCAGTTGGAGGTCTTGGAGGGGCGGTCGGCGCGGGCCGGCAGGAAGCTGCGATCGAAGATCTCGCCCGCGGTCGGCGTGCGCGGCAGGCCGTTCGCCTCGACCACGATCGCGATGTCTTTCGTGAGCCGTGCGTCGTCCACGTCACCGAGGCCGATGCGCGCGATCTCGGGGTGGCTCATGTCGTTCTTGAGCGTGGCGATGAGCTTTTCTTTCTCGACATCGCGCTTCAACAGCGGCTCGCGCTTGATGGCGTAGTCGACGCCGGCGTCCGGGTTGGCGATGACTTCCTTCACCGCGCGGTTGAGGGCTTTCACGAAACCGGCGACGGCTTTCGGGTTCTCCTTGACGAAGCTCTTGGCGAAGAACACGGTGTTGGAATACAGGTCCATGCCGTAGTCGCCGTAGCGAATGAAACGCAGGTCCTTCGCCGGGTCGAGGCCCATGCCCTTGGCGCTGAAGCTCACCGTGGTGACGTAGCCGAAGCCCGCGTCGATCTGGCCGCGCGACAGCATTTGCTCCCGCAGGTTGGGCGCCATGTTGGTGATGGTCACCTTGCTCGCGTCGATCTTGGCGATCTTGGCGAAGGCCGGGAACAGCTTCAGCGCGCCGTCGTTGGCCGGGCCGCCGATGGTCTTGCCTTCGAGGTCCTTCGGCGTCTTGATCGGGCTGTCGCTCTTCACCACCAGCGTGAAAGGCGGCGTGTTGTAGAGCATGTAGACGCCCACCGGTGCATCGGCCGGCCGCTTGGAGGCGAGATCGATCAGCGCGTTGATGTCGCCGAAGCCGGCCTGGTAGGCACCGGCCGCCACCTTGGGGATGGACGCCGCAGAGCCCTCGCCCTGGTCAATGGTCACGTCAAGGCCTTCTTCCTTGAAGTAGCCCTTGTCCTGCGCAAGGAAGAACCACGACTGCGCGCCTTCGTACTTCCAGTTGAGTACCAGCTTGATGGGCGTCTGCGCGGCGGCGGGCGCGGCGATGAAGGCGAGCGCGAGGCCGCAGGCGGTGAGAAAGGCTTTCATGGATCAGGACTCCCGGGGTTTGGATGAAGAAGAAGAACGTGGCGAAGCAGGCAACGCGCGCATCAGCGACGCCGCACTGCCCACGAAACCGTGCAGCAGCTCGACGATGTAGAGCACGCCCTGGGTGACGTAGGCCGGCGACGGCGTGCTGCAAGCGTCTTGCAGCAGCACGCAGTCGTAGCCGAGAAAGTTGGCGTCCTGCAGCGTGGAGAACACGCAGCGGTCGGTGTTGATGCCGGCGAACAGCAGCGTGGTGATGCCTTGCTGGCGCAGCAGCGTGTCGAGCTCGTTGTCCCAGAAGCCGCTGAGACGGTGCTTGTGCACCGTGATGTCGGCGGTCGACACCGCGAGCGCGTCGATCACCTTCGCGCCCCAGGAGCCCTGCACCAGCGACGGCCCGTGGTCGATCGGCGAATGGTCGGCATAGCCCACGCCCTCGGCGGTGCGCTTGCCCTTGAACTGCACCGTCGGCGCCAGGTTGCGCTTGTCGGCGCGGATGCCCCAGTTGAGCCACACCACCGCGCCGCCGGCCTGGCGCCACGCGGGCAACAGCGCCTGCAACACAGGGATCGGCTTGCGCGCGGCCTGGGTGCCCAGGCCTTTCTGCGCGAACCAGCCTTCGGGGTGGCAGAAGTCGTTCTGCATGTCGACCACGATCAGCGCGCTGCGCGCCAGGTCGATCTCGACCGCCTGCGGCGCGGCGTCGGCGATCAGCACCGGCCGCGGCTTGGGCGACCTGCGCACGAAGCTCACCTTGTCCCCCTGCAGCTGCCAGGCGTTGTGCGCGGCGGGGCCGAATGCCACCGATTCGGGCATGACAGGCGCCGACTTGGGGCGGGAAACGCGCGATGGGGCTTTCATGCTCCAACCTACGCACCCACCGTGCCAAAGCGCGCTTCTCTTTGCCGCCTTATCGCGCTACCCGCGTTGCCGAAACGGCAACGGTGCACGCGGCACGATCGTTGCGTTACCCGCCGCATGAACCACCTTCGCCTGCTGCGCTACGTCGATGAGGTGGCGCGTGTCGGATCGATCCGCCAGGCCGCCGAACGGCTGCACGTCGCGCCCTCAGCGGTGAACCGCCGCATCCAGGACATCGAGGACGAACTCGGCACGCCGATCTTCGAGCGCCTGCCGCGCGGCATGCGCCTCACCGCCGCGGGCGAACTCTTCGTGCGCTACATCCGCGGCCGCGCCGCCGACCTCGACCGCGTGCGCTCGGAGATCGAAGAACTGCAGGGCCTGCGCCGCGGCAGCGTGCGGCTGGTCGCCAGCCAGGCACTGGCGCCGCGCTTTTTACCCGGCGTGATCCAGGCGTTTCGGGAGACGCATCCGCTGGTCGGCTTCGAGGTGCGCATCGGCGACCACGTGCAGGCCGCGAGCGCGCTGCGCAGCTTCGAGACCGACCTGGCGCTGGTCTTCAACCTCGCGCCCGAAGCCGACATCGAGCGCACCAGCGTCGTCGAACAGCAGCTGATGGCCATCATGCATGCCAGGCACCCGCTCGCGCGCAGCGGTGCGGCCCTGCGCATGCGCGACTGCGCCGATTACCCGGTCGTGCTGCCCAACCGCGACACCGGCGGGCGGCAACTGCTCGAACGCTTTCTGGCGCGCAGCTCCACCAGGATGCACGCGATGGTCGAGAGCAACAGCTTCGAGTTCTTGCGCGGCTGCCTCGATGACAAGCAATCCATCTCGTTCCAGATGGCGATCGGCGCGCCGGCCGACGGCGGCGACATCGTCGCGCGCGAGATCGAAGACCGGGGGTTTCCGAAAGGGGAGATGGTGCTGGCGAGCTTG
The DNA here is from genome assembly GCF_001577265.1 of Variovorax sp. PAMC 28711. NCBI lineage: Bacteria > Pseudomonadati > Pseudomonadota > Betaproteobacteria > Burkholderiales > Comamonadaceae > Variovorax > Variovorax sp. PAMC 28711. The sequence goes on from NZ_CP014517.1 coordinate 1,846,442, forward strand.
CGGGGGCGGCAGCTGCCGGTGATTGCCTATGCCTTCGCGGAGTTCTTGCGTGAACGCCTTGGGGAGCTTGCTCAAAAGCCGTAGCCCTTTGCGCTGCGCCCTCCTACATGCAAAGCGCCTTTCGCTGCGAATCATCGGCGTCCCACTCACAAGGAACAGACATGGACTCGATCAATCGCAACCAGCCCGAAGACACGCACCACAACCTCAGCGGCAACGACGCGGCCCGGCGCATCCAGGAGATGTCGGAGGACGCCGAGAGTTGCTTCTTTTGCACCGCCGAACGGGCGGGCGAAACGCAAGGCGTGCGGCCCATGAGCGTGCAGAAAGCCGACGACGCGGGCCGGCTGTGGTTCCTGAGCGCATCGGACAGCCACAAGAACCAGGAGATCGAGGCCGACCCGCGGGTCAAGCTGTTTCTGCAGGGCTCCAAGCATGCCGGTTTTCTGATGCTCAACGGCGAGGCGACGATCAGCCGTGATCCGGCGCGCATCGAAGAACTCTGGAACCCGATCATGAAGACGTGGTTCACCGACGGCAAGCACGATGCCCGCATCACCGTGATCTGCGTGACGCCGACCGGCGGCTACTACTGGGACAACAAGCACGGCGGTCTGGTCGCCGCCACCAAGATGGTCATCGGGGCCGCCATCGGCAAGACGCTGGACGATTCGATCGAGGGGCAATTGAAGCCCTGAGCGGCAGAATATCCTGCATGCCAGATACCCTCGCAGCGATGTTTGACGTCGTCCGCAAAGGCGTTTTCTTCAATGCGGTTCCAGACCTTGTCGCTCCCGGCCCTGGAATCCCTTGAAACGGCGAGGATGTGCAATGGGACAGACGTCCACGGCCGCGATGCGCAAGAATCGCGGTTTACAGGATATTCGTCATGACCATCCATCCCCTGCACAGCACCACCCACACCGAGCCGAACGCGCAAGCGCGCATCCATCTTGCTGCCGCGCTCCGCATGGCGGTGCTGCACGAACTCGACGAGGGCATCGACAACCATTTCACGGTCGAGGTACCCGGGCGCTCCGGCCAGTACCTGATCTTGCCTTTCGGCCTGCACTGGTCCGAGGCGCGTGCCAGCGATCTGATGGTCTTCGACGAGAGCGGGCGCACCCTGGAAGGGCACGGGGTGGTCGAGCTATCTGCGCAGTGCATCCACGCACCGCTGCACCGCATCACCGGCGCGCGCGTTGTGCTTCACACCCACCAGACGTGGTCGCTGGCGCTCAACATGCTCAAGGACAATCGACTCTTGCCCGCGACGCAGACCGCCGCGTTCTTCCATGGGCAGATCGCCTACGACGACACCTACACGGGCCTGGCGGCGACTGTGCAGGAAGGCGAACGCCTGGCTGCGGTGATGGGCAACAAGACCATTCTCTTCATGAAGAATCACGGTGTCGTGACTGTCGGACGCACCATCGGGGAGGCCTACCGACGCCTCTACAAGCTGGAACGTGCCTGCCGAACCCAGGTCCTGGCGATGTCGACCGGGCAGCCCCTGAACATCCTGAGCGAAGAAGTCATCGACCGTGTCCTGACACCGGGCGCAGACGACCGGCATCCACGTGGAGAGCGCGAACGTCTGTTCTTCGAGGCGATGATGCGCGTGGTCGACCGTGACTTGCCGGGGTATGCGGAATGAAGGTGCAGTGCTGACCGTTTGCCGATAGCTTCGAGTTCCTGAGCGGCTGCCTGGACGACCGGAAGTCGCTCTCGGTCAAGATGATGCTCGACGCACCGGCCGATGACCGCGGCCTCGTGGCGCGGGACATCAAGGATCGCAGGTTTCCGATGGCGGCTTCAAGAGCCTCGTTCCCGCTCACCCCGCCGCGTGCCGCGCCAGATGCACCTGGTGCAGCGTGATCTTCCGCACCTCCGCCTGGCTCGTCTCGATGTGCGCGCGCAGCAGCATCGCGGCCTGGTCGCCGCGGTGGGCGCGGATGGCCTTGAGGATCTTGGCGTGTTCGTCGTAGGTCGCGTCGATACGCGGCTGCTTGGTGAAGTCGAGCCGTCGGATGATGCGGATGCGGTCGGTCACGTCGCGGTGCACGCGGGCCATCTCGGCGTTGCCGGCGGCGGCCACGAGTGAGCAGTGGAATTCTTCGTCCCGCTGCGCGACCTGCGGGGCGTCGGTGCTGCGTTGTGCGTTCGGCACCAGCCAGATGTTCACCAGCGTCTCGAGTATTGCGCGGTCGATGTGGCGGTCGGTCTCGCAGAGGCGGTGTGCGGCGGTGGTCTCCAGCACCATGCGCAGGTCGTAGAGCTGCTCGAAGCGCTCGAAGTCGAAGGGCAGCACGCGCCATCCGCTGCGAAACAGCACTTCGACGAAGCCTTCCTGCTGCAGCTTGAACAAGGCTTGCCGCACCGGGGTGCGCGAGACGCCGAGGCGCTCGCTGATCTCGCCTTCGGTGAACCGGTCGCCGGGCACGAGGCGGAACTCGGCGACGTCGCGCTTGAGCTGCGCATAGACCTCGTCGGCCAGCGTGCGAAAGAGGGCGGGGTCGACGGTGGCGACGGGCGTGGCGACAGCAGCGGTCACAGGTGCGGAGCGGGAGCGAACGGTAGACACCGGCGGATGTTAGTCGTTGATGCCGCGTGGCAAGGCCGCGAGCAGCAAGCGGCTCGGTGCCGTCCAGCCGACGATGGCGCCCTGCGCGCGGATCATGTCGATGGCCGCCGCCTTGAAGGCCGGGAAGTAGCTCTCGGTGCAGTCCTCGAGCAGCAGGCCGTCGTAGCCGCGGTCGTTGGCTTCGCGCATCGAGGTCTGCACGCACACCTCGGTGGTGACGCCCCCGAACAGCAGGTGCGTGATGCCGCGCGCCTGCAATGTTTCGTGCAGCCCGGTCGCGTAGAACATGCCCTTGCCGGGCTTGTCGATGACAAGCTCGCCGTCCATGGGTGCGAGCGCATCGATGATCTGGTTGCCGGGCTCCCCCCTCACGAGGATGCGGCCCATCGGGCCTGCGTCGCCGATGCGCAAAGTGGGGTTGCCGCGGTTCAGCTTGGCGGGCGGGCAGTCCGACAAATCCGCCTTGTGCGCCTCGCGCGTGTGCACGACCAGGCCGCCCGCAGCGCGCCACGCTTCGAGCACGGCCTTCGTCGCCGGCACGATGGCTTCGAGCAGCGCAACGTCGTTGCCCAGCGTTTCACCGAAGCCGCCGGGCTCGATGAAGTCGCGCTGCATGTCGATGAGGACGAGCGCGGTCTTCGCGAGCGCGAAGTCGTAGGCGAACGGATTCGCATCGATGTGAAGTGTCGTGGTCAATGGTGGCCTCCGCCCATGTGCGCGCCGAGCACGTGGCGCTCGGCCGTGGCGGCGGGTGTTTCGAACACGACGCGCCCTTCGCTCATCACCACCATGCGGTCGGCGAGTTCGAGCAGTTCGTCGAGGTCTTCGCTGATGAGCAGCACCGCACCGCCCTTGTCGCGCACCTGCAGGATGCGCGAATGGATTTCCGCGACCGCCGCGAAGTCGAGCCCGAACACCGGGTTGGCGGCGATCAACACATCGATGTCGCCGGCCAGTTCGCGCGCCAGCACCGCGCGCTGCACGTTGCCGCCCGAGAGGCTGCGGATGGGCGCGCCCTCGCCTTGCGTCTTGACGCCGTACTCGGCGATCCATTCGCGTGCGCGCGATCGCCACGCAGAAAAGTTGAGGAAGCCCGCACGCGCCAGCGGCGGCTCGTCGAAGTCGCGCAGCGCCATGTTCTCGGCCACGCTGAGGTCGCCGACGCACGCGTTGCGCAGCGGCTCTTCGGGCAGGCTGCGCACCTTGAGCCGGCGGTTCTGTTCGCGCGTGGCGTCGTAGGGCGACCCGCGCACCGTGACCTTGCCGGACAAGCGCGGGCGCTGGCCGACCAGTGCTTCGACCAGCTCACGCTGGCCGTTGCCCGACACGCCGGCGACGCCGAGAATTTCGCCGGCGCGCACCGCGAGGCTGAGGTCGTGCACGGCCAGCGTGCCGCGGTCGCCCATCGCCTGCAGGCGATCGACGTCAAGCGAGACCTGCGCATCGGCTGCGACGGCCTTGTGCATGGGCCGCCCGGTGCCGGCCTTCGCTGCGGCAGGTTCAGCCGATGCGCTCTCGCCCATCATCGCGGCGGCCAGCTGCGCCGGCGTGGTCTCGTCGACGCGGCAGTGGTGCACTGCCTTGCCGCGCCGCAGCACCGTCACGCTGTCGGCGTACGCCATCACCTCGCGGAACTTGTGCGTGATGATGAGCACGGTGCACCGGCCGCTGCGGGCGAACTTGCGCACGTGGCCCAGCACCTCGTCGGCTTCCTGCGGCGTGAGCACCGAGGTCGGTTCGTCGAGGATCAGCAGCCGCGGCTTCAGGTACAGCTGCTTGAGCAGTTCGAGCTTCTGCTTCTCGCCGGCCGCGAGCGACGCGGGCGTCACGTCGAGGTCGAGACTGAAGGGCGTGGTCGCAAGGAAGGCTTCGAGCTCGGCGCGTTTCACTTTCCAATCGATCAGCGCGGGCGTCTTGCCGCCGGCCAGCAGCAGGTTCTCGGCCACCGTCATGCCCGGCGCCAGCGTGAAGTGCTGGTAGACCATGCCGATCCCGAGCGCGCGCGCGACGATCGGATTGGCGATGTCCTGCTCGCGCCCGTCGATCAGGATGCTGCCCTCCTCCGCGCGCTGGAAGCCGGCCACGCACTTCACCAGCGTGCTCTTGCCCGCGCCGTTCTCGCCGAGCAGCGCGTGCACGGTGCCGGGCTCGACATGCATCGTCACGTTGTCCATCGCGGTGAAGGCGCCGAAACGCTTGGTCAGCTGGTAGGTGTCGAGCGCGAGGGCGCCGGTGCCGGCGGGCAAGGCGCCGATGGGGGTGTTCATGGTGTGCTGGCTCCAACGGCATCGAGCAGCGCGCTCGATTCGGCATGCGCGCCGAACACGCCGCCCTGCATCGTGATCATCTTCAGCGCGGCGAGGTGGTTGCCGTGGTCGGTCGCGGCCGTGCAGTCCGAGAGCAGCAGGCATTCGAAGCCACGGTCGTTGGCGTCGCGCATGGTGGTGTGCACGCACACGTCGGTGGTGATGCCGGTGAGGATCAGGTTCTCGATGCCGCGCGTGCGAAGGATGAGTTCGAGGTCGGTCGCGTAGAACGAGCCCTTGCCCGGCTTGTCGATGACGACTTCACCGTCGAGTGGCGCCAGTTCGGAGATCAGCTCCCAGCCCGGCTCGCCGCGGATGAGGATGCGGCCGCACGGCCCGTCGTCGCCGATGCCCACGCCGTTGGCGCCGATCTGGCGCGAGCGCCAGCGCTTGTTGGGCGGCAGGTCGGCCAGATCAGGCCGGTGGCCTTCGCGCGTGTGAATGATGTGGAAGCCCAGAGGCCGCAGCGCCGCGAGCGTGCGCTGGATCGGCGCGATCGGCGCCTGCACCAGCGACAGGTCGTAGCCCATCACGTCGACATAGCCGCCCTGGCCGCAGAAGTCGGTCTGCATGTCGATGACGATGAGCGCGGTGTTCTCGGGGCGCAGGTCGCGGTTGTACGGCCACGCATAGGGTTGGGCGTTGACGGTGGTCATGCGGTCGTCACGGGGCCGTCAGTTCGTCGGGCTCGGGCGGGGCCATGGCCGGAATCTTCGGCACCAGCGGATGCGACTCGGGGCCCTTGTAGGCGCGCACGGGCGCACCGAAGCCGCAGCTGGTGCCGTCGGTCACCTTCACCTGGTCGCTCCACGGGAGCTTGTAGGTGCCCGACGCCATGTCCTGCATGTAGGTGTACGGAAAGTCCTGCGCCCCGCCCTTCACCGCCACGTACCCGCGGTGGTAGAGCTGGTAGATGTTGTTCTCCACGCCCCAGCCGGTGCGCGCTTCGCGCACGAGGTCGGGCAGCAGCTCGCAGGTGATGATCTCGTCGACCCGGCCGCCGCCTTCGACCATCACGGTGCCGTCGAAGCTGCAGAACATGCCCTCGCCCATCGAGTCGAAGGTGCCGTCGCTGCCGCACATGCACACGCTCGCGGTGTAGGCCAGGTTGCAGAAGGCGTTGGCCTGGTTGGTGATCTTCCAGGCGTGGCGGATGGGTGCGGTGTATCCCGCTGTGCGGAGGATGATCTCGGCGCCCTTGTACGCCGCCTCGCGCGCCATCTCGGGCAGCATGCCGTCGTGACAGATGATCAGCGCGAGCTTGCTGCCGTTGGGCCCGTCGCACACCGGCACGCCGAGGTTGCCCGGCTCCCACGGCTCGACCGGCACCCACGGATGCATCTTGCGGTAGTACAGGCGGATGGCGCCCATGTCGTCGATGATCAATCCGCTGTTGTACGGGTTGCCATCAGGGTTGGCTTCCATGATCGAGAAGCAGCCCCAGATGGTGTTGTCGATGCAGGCCTTGCGGAAGGCCGCGACCTCGGGCCCGTCGAGCGTGCACATGATCTCGGGCGAGGTGTCCATCGACAGGCCGTGCAGCGAATACTCCGGGAACACGACGAGGTCCATCGTGCCCTGGTTGCGCCGCGCCTTGGCGACGAGTTCGACGATGCGCGCCGTCTGCGCCGCCAGTTCTTCGGATGTGCGCACCACCGGCAACTGGCATTGCACAAGGCCGATGACGACGCCGTTTTCCGATTTGTTCAGTCCACCGAATCCACTCATTCGCTTATCTCCTTGCAGTTCGTATGTGTCGGCGCGCGGCGCCGGAAAATCGATCGGGGGGCGTGCCGAGGCCACCGGGTATTCCCCTCCGCGAATGTCCCCCGGCCGGCGGCCTCCTCCTTGATTTCGCTGCGGGGAACACCCGATGCCCTCGGCACGGGATCCGCCACGCCGTGCGAGCGGATCAGCCACGGCAGGTCTGGATCACGTCGATGGTGTGCTTCCCGCAGCGAAATAAAGGAGGAGCTCCGGCCATAGGCCAGGCGGGGGACATTCGCGGAGGGAAGTACGCCGTCGGCGTGATCCCGCCCCGGAGGTGCAACAGGAATCGACATGTGCGGTATCACCTCGTGGATGAAAGCTCGCCCGGGCTGCCGATGGCGACACTGCCCGGCTTGCAGGTGAACACCAGAATGACCAGCGTGAGCACGTAGGGCACCGTGTTGAACAGGTGATAGCCCCAGCCGACGCCGATCGACTGCAGCGCCGGGCCCAACGCGCCGGCGCCGCCGAACAGGAAGGCCGCGCCCACGCAGCGCAGCGGGCTCCAGCGCGCGAAGATCACCAGCGCCACCGCGATCAGGCCCTGGCCGCTGGAGATGCCCTCGTTCCAGCTGCCCGGATAGAACAGCGTGAGCGATGCGCCGCCCAGCCCCGCGATGAAGCCGCCCGCCGTCGTGGCCGCGATGCGGATGCCCGACACCGAGTAGCCGAGCGCCCGCGTCGCGTTGGCCGAATCGCCCGCCATGCGCACCAGCAGTCCGGCGCGTGTGTGTGCGAAGCCCCAGTACAGCAGCACGGCGAGCACCAGGCCGAGGGGCACCAGCGCATTGAGCTGCAGCGCCGAGCGCACCACCGGGTTGTCGCTCCAGAAGCCCAGCGCAATCGCCGGGATCTGCGGCGCCTGCGGCTGGATCAGCGGCTTGCCCAGGTAGAAGGCCAGGCCGGTTCCGAACAGCATCAGCGCGATGCCGGTGGCCACGTCGTTCACCCGGTCCAGCGAGCACAGCAGGCCGTGCAGCAGCGCGAGCGCGGCGCCGGCGGTCGCGCCGATCAGCACGCCGAGCCAGGCCGAGTCGGTGAGGTAGGCGCCGCCGAAGGCCGCCATGGCCGACAGCACCAGCACGCCTTCGAGGCCGAGGTTGATGCGGCCCGACTTCTCGGTGAGGCATTCGCCCAGGCTCACGAAGAGGAACGGTGCACCCACGCGCAAGGCGCCGCCGACGATGCCCGCCACCAGTGCGATCCACTGATCGGCGGTCATGCGCGCTCCTTCACCAGCTTGGGTTGCGCGGCCTTGGGCATGCGGTTCCTGAGCAGCGTCTTCCAGTCGACCATGCGCAGGCCCTCGCTCGCGAGGATCAGCACGAAGGCGATGCCCTGCAGCACCAGCACCGATGCGTCAGGCAGGCCGAGCCGCCGCTGCAGCAGGCTGCCGGCCGCGCCGAAACCGCCGAACAGAATGGCAACGGGAATGATCGCGATGGGGTTGTGCCGCGCGATGAAGGACACCAGGATGCCCGCGTAGCCATAGCCCGCGATGATCGAGGCGTTGGCGTTGGTGTGCACCGCCGCCACCTCGACCGCGCCGGCCACGCCGGCGCAGGCACCGCCCACACCGCAGGCCGCGAGAATGAGTCGCGTGGCCGGCAGGCCGACCAGCTGCGCGGTGCGGGGGTTGCCGCCCACCACGCGCACCGAGAAGCCGGAAGCCGTCACGCGCAGCCAGAGGCCCAGGCCCACGCAGGCCACGACCCCGATGGCCAGGCCCCAGTGAATGTCCGAGCCGGCGATGCCGTGGATCAGCAGTCCCTCGGGCAGCGAATAGGTCGACGGCTTGTTGAGGCTGGCCGGGTCGCGCAACGGGCCTTCGACCAAGTGCTTGAAGATGCCGATGGCGATGTAGGCGAGCAGCAGGCTGCTGATGGTCTCGTTGATGCCGCGGTACTGGCGCAGCCAGCCGGCCAGCATGATCCAGAGGCCGCCGGCGATCGCACCTGCGAGGCAGATCGCGACCGTGCCCGCCACGTTGGCCGGCAGCGGCAATGCATAGGGCAGCGCCGCTGCGGCCAGCCCGCCGAGCACCACGGCACCCTCGCCGCCGATGATCACCAGGCCGGCGCGCGCCGGAATGGCCACGCACAGCGCCGTGAGCATGAGCGGCGCCGCGCGCTGCAGCGTGTTCTGCCACGAGAACCAGTCGCCGAAGGCGCCCTTGAAGAGCGTGACCCACACGTCCACCGGGCTCACCCCGGCGAACCAGACGAGCACCCCGAACACCAGCAGTGCCGCCGCGATGGCGAAGGCCGGCAAGGCGATTTCCTTCAGCGCGCTGCGCATGGTCGTGCGATCAGATGCTGCCGTTGACGCCTTCGACCAGGTAGTTCATCTTCTCGAGCTCGATGTCCGTCTGCTTGAAGGCCTTGCCCGAGGCGACGACGTCCTTGCCCTTGTTGTCCTTGAGCGGACCCTTGAAGATGTCGAAGCTGCCCGCGACCATCTGGGCCTTGATGCCATCGGCCTGCTTCTTCGCGGCATCGGTCACGGCCGGGCCGTAGGCCGACATCTTCACGTAGCCTTCCTTGAGGCCGCCGCGCAGGAAGTTGGGGTGTGGCTTGCCGGCCTGGGCGGCTTCGATCGCCGTCTTGTACGCGGTGAGCCAGTTCCATTCGGCGCCCGTCAGGTAGGCCTGCGGCGCCAGCTTGGCCTGGCTCGCGTGGTAGCCGCAGACCATCTTGCCGCGCTTGGCGGCCGTCTCGACCACGACCTTGGGTCCGTCGACGTGCATCGTGAACACGTCGCAGCCCTGGTCGGCCAGGCTGTTGGTGGCCTCGGCTTCCTTCACGGGCATCGACCACTCGCCCGTGAAGATCACGCTGCAGGTGATGCCGGGCTTGACCGAGCGCGCGCCGAGCGTGAAGGCGTTGATGTTGCGCAGTACCTGCGGGATCGGCTTGGCCGCGACAAAGGCGATCTTGTTGCTCTTCGTCATGTGGGCGGCGATCACGCCGTTCAAGTACTGGCACTCGTCGATGTAGCCGAAGTAGCTGCCGACGTTCTTGGGCATGCTTTCGGTCCAGAGGCCGCCGCAGTGCGAGAAGCGCACGTCCGGGTGCTTCGGCGCGACGGCCAGGATGTGCGGATCGAAGTAGCCGTAGGACGTGGGGAACAGCAGCCTGACGCCGTCCTGCGCGATCATGCCGGTCATGGTCTTCTGCACGGCTGCGGTCTCGGGCACGTTCTCTTCCTCGACCACCTTGACCCCAGGCATCTTCTTGATCTCGGCGGCGGCCTGCGCCTGCGCCTGGTTGTAGCCGTAGTCGTCGCGTGGGCCGACGTAGATGACGCCGACGGTCAGCGGCTTGGCCTGTGCGCTGGCCAATGCGCTCCAGCTGCCCAGCGTGCCGGCGGCACCGAGGGCGGCGATGGATTTGAGGGAATCGCGACGGTTGACTTGACTCTTCATGGCTCTCTCCGGGTTCGTAAAAACAGGTTGGAAAATCTTGGATACAAGATGGAATGCACAAATCAGGCCAGCAGGCTCACGTGCGCAGACACCACTCGCCAGCCTTCGGGCGTGCGCATCCAGGTCTGGCTCTGGCGGCCGGTCCGATCGCCGCCTTCGCGCAGGAATTCGCAGTTGGCGGTGGCGAAGTCCTCGCCATAGGTGGTGAGCACGACGCGCAGCAACCTGCGCTGGAGGCCCTGAGACGGGCGGCTCGCCCGGAACGCCTGGATCGCTTCGGCGCCGTAGAGGTTTTCCGTCGCGCCGTAGCGCAGGGTGTGCGGGCTGTTCCAGAACAGTTCGTCGAGCACGTCGACCTTGTTGTGGACCAGCGCGTCTTCGTAGCGGGCGAAGGCGTCTTCGACTTCGGCGAGGACAGTGGGGATGTTGATTTCTGGGGTCATGTTTTTTGGACTGGATGGACGTTCTGGGTGCGTGACGTCGTGCGGTATGCACCGATGAACCACTGCGCTGCCGGCTCACCTCGATGGCGTGCTCCCCGCAGCGAAATAAAGGAGGAGGCCGCAGGCCGGGGGACATTCGCGGAGGGGAGTACGCCGTCGGCGTGAGCCCGCCCCGGACCGCCGCCCTCGAACCGCGCGCAAGTCACAGCGCAGCCACCGGCGAATGAACCACGTTTGCTGCTTCGAGCGCCGCCGCGACGCGCAGCACCAGGTCTTCACGCCAAGGCGCTGCGATGACCTGCACGCCGATCGGCAACTTCGCATGCGCGCCCCACACCGGGACGGCGCACACCGGCAGGCCGATGCACGAAATGGGTTGCGTGAGCAGCCCCATGTTGGGTCGTACCGGCAGGCGCTGCCCATTGAGTTCGAACCACTCGGCGCCGATGGGCGTGGCGGCCGAAGGCGTGGCGGCGGCCAGCAGGATGTCGTAGCGGTCGAACACGCGGGCTACGGCCTGTGCGTAGGCCAGCCGCACACGTTGGGCGCGCGCGATCCACGCGGCGGGCAGGAGCGCACCGGCGAGAAAGCGATCGCGCGACAACGGCTCGAAGTCGTGCGGGCGACGGCGGAGGTCGTGCAGGTGCAGCGCGGCGCCTTCCGAATTGGTGATGAGGAAGGCGGCTGCGCGGCCGGCCTCGACCATCGGCAGTTCGACCGTCGCGCTCGCACCGAGCGCGTCGGCCACCCGGTCGACGGCGGCCAGCGCCTCGGGTTGCGCATGCGCGCGGAAGTAGCCACCGAGCACGCCGATGCGAAGGCCCTGCGTGCCGCGTCCGAGCAGTGGCGTCACCAACTCGGCGGAACGTTGTGCGCAACCTGGATCGCGCAGACCCATCGTGCCTTCCGGCCCCTGCATCGCGTCGTAGGCCAGGGCGAGGTCGCGCGCCGAACGTGCGAACGGGCCGAGGTGGTCGAGGCTCGACACGAAGGGATAGCTGCCGGTGCGCGGCAGGCGGCCGAAGGTCGGCTTGAGGCCGAACACGCCGCACAGCGATGCGGGCACGCGGATCGATCCGTTGGTGTCGGAGCCGAGCGTGAGCGGCACCTGCCCTGCGGCCACTGCCGCCGCCGAACCGCCCGACGATCCTCCGGCCAGGCGCGTCAGGTCGTGCGGGTTGTGCGCGGCGCCGACGTGGCTGTTTTCCGTGGTGAAGCCGTAGGCGTATTCATCCATGTTGAGTGCGCCGACCAGGACGGCGCCTGCGCTCTCGAGGCGCCGCACCAGCGCGGCATCGCTGCGCGCGGGCGCGCCGTCGCGTTCGATCTTCGAGCCGGCCAGCGTTTGCAGGCCAGCGATGTCGAACAGGTTCTTGACAGCGAACGGCACGCCAAGCAAGGGCAATGCACGGGTGCGCTCGGCGTTGACCGAGGCAAGCGATGCATCGACCTGCGCGGCGCGGCGCAGAGCCCGCGCGGTCACGACGTCGGTGAAGGCGTTGACGCGGTCGTTGGTGGCACCGATGCGGTCGAGGCTGGCCTGCACCAGCGACACCGCACTCACCGCGTTCGAGCGCACCGCGACGGCCATGCCGGCCGCGTCGCCGCCGAGCAGATCGGCCGGCGTCATGCTTCCTTCTCCGACGGGCTGACGGGGACGAAGGTCACGGCGCATTCATCGTGTGGCGCGAGCGGCACGGCATCGATCGTTGCAGCGAAGTGGGCTGCGAGCGTGAAGTAGCCCAGCACGCCGGCACGGTGCGCCGGCCAGATGCGCAGCCCGAGCGCGGCGGCGGCTGCGTCGACGTAGGTTTCGACCTGGACAGGGGTCATGGCGTTCACCTCCGCACTTCCCGCTGGAAGATTTCCAGACTGCGTTTCTTCATCGCGACGAAGCTCGGCGCGCTCAACGTTTCGAGAGTCCGCGGTCGGGCTTCACCGTAGCGAAGGATCTCGGCCACCTTGGTCGGCCGCTTGGTCAGCAGCAGCACCTCGTCGGCCAGGTAGACGGCTTCTTCGAGGTCGTGCGACACCAGCAGCATCGTGGTGCCGGTCTGCATGAACACCTCCTGCAGCTTCTCGCGGATGAAGAGGGTCATCTCGAAGTCGAGCGCGGAAAACGGTTCGTCGAGAAAAAGCACCTCGGGGTTCGGCGCCAGCGCCCGCATGATCGATGCCGTCTGCTGCTGGCCGCCCGAGAGCTCGTAGGGGAAGCGATTCAGGTCGAACTTGACATCGAACGACGCGACCAGCTCGGCCATGCGACGGTCGACCTCGGCTTTCGACCGGCCTTCCAGCTTGAGCGGGTAGGCGATGTTGTCGATGGTGCGCATCCACGGGAACATCGCCTCGCGGTAGTTCTGGAACACGTAGCCGATCTTGGTGTCCTTGAGCGACTTGCCGTCGAACAGAATCTCCCCCGAATCGATCGGCACCAGCCCCGCGATCATGTTGATCAGCGTCGACTTGCCGCAACCGTTCGGCCCGAACACCGAGACGATCTTGTGCTTCGGGATGTCGAGGTCGAAGTTCTCGTACAGCGGCCAGCCCGCGAAGTACTTGGTGAGGCCGCGGATGGTGATGTGCGTGCCGGCCGGGCCGGGCTGGAACATGGGGGCGGGCACGTCGGCGTACACCGGGCCGTTGAGGACTGCAGACATGGCGATTACCTTCCAGACCAGTGAACGATCTTGCGTTCGGCAACGAGGAACAGGATGTTGAGCACATAGCCGAGCGCGCCAGCGGCCAGGATCGAGGCGTACATGTCCTTGACGTTCATCACCTGCTGCGAGTTGATGATGCGATGACCCAAGCCGGCGTCCGAGCCGATGAACATCTCGGCGACGATCACGATCACCAGCGCCATCGACACGGCAGAGCGAAGCCCCACGAACGAGGGCTGCAGGCTCTCCCAGATCAGCACGTCCTTGAAGATCTGCCAGCGCGAGGCGCCCATCACGCGTGCCGCCATCACGCGTTGCTTGCGCGCATTGATGACGCCGTAGGCGCTGTTGAACACCACGATCAGGAAGGCCCCGAAGGCGGCGATGGCGATCTTGTTGACGTCAGACACGCCGAAGATCATCAGAAACAACGGGATCAACGCGGACGACGGTGTCGAGCGGAAAAAGTCGATCAGGAACTCGACGCTGCGGTAGGCCTTCTCGTTGCTGCCGAGCAGCACCCCCAGCGGCATGCCGACCACGGCAGCGATCAGGAAAGCCTGCAGCGTGCGCCACACGGTCACGGCGAAGTCGGTGAGCAGCGTTCCGCCGGCCAGCCCGGTGAGCAGCGAGACCACCGTGTCGCCCGGCAGCGGCAGCAGGATGGCCTTGATGAAGCCCAGCCGCACCACCAGGTCCCAGACGATGAACAGCACGACGGGGCCGATGAACGGCAAGGCCTTGAGCCAGGGCGACGGCTTGGGGGCGGCTGCCGTGGCGCCGTGGGCAGGCGCCTTCCAGGGTGTGCCCGCATCGGGGCCGACGGAGGTGGCTTCGGCCATGGCGCTCAGCCCTTGTAGAGCATCGAATCGACCATCAGGCGCGACGAGAAGATGCCCTTGTCGGAGAACAGGTCGAAGAACTTCTGGAAGTACGCCACGTCCGCCGGCGTGAACTCGTTGTACATCGTGTAGGCCGCGAGCGGCACTTCGCTCGTGAGGGCGCCTTCGATGGCGGTGTAGCCCTTCAGGTACTGGCGGGCCTCGTTGGGCTTGCTGCGCACATAGGCCACGCCCTTGGCGTAGGCCGCGATGAACTTCTTCGACTCGGCCGGGTTCGCCTTGATGAAGGCGCCTGTGAGCGAAGCCGATCCGCCGAACCAGGGGGCCATCGCATCGCCGAGGATGTAGCGGGAGATCACGCCTGTTTCGAGCGTGCGCGTCGTCTTGGACAGACGGCCGATGGTGCCCGTGGGCTCGAGCGTGTAGCAGCCGTCGACCTGACCGGCCGCCAGGGCGGCCACGTGCTGGCCGATCGGCAATTCGATGACGGTGGCGCCGGTCGCGCCGCCGCGTTCGAGCACCGTCTTGGCCAGCGTCACGTTCTGGATGCCGGGACCCGAAGCCACTCGCTTGCCCTTGAGGTCGGCGATGGTCTTGGCCGTGCTGGCGATGGGCACCAGCACTTCGTCGAGCACATTTTTTTCGTTGCTGGGGTTCGAGCAGAAGATCTTGAAGCTGCCGGGTTGGGCGATTTCGCCGATGGCGATGTTGGCCGAACCGGTGCCGTTGGCGCTGCCGTCGCAGCGTCCGGACAGCATGCCTTCCATGATCTGCTGGGCGCCCGCGTAGCGCTGGACCTCGACGTTGAGGCCCGCCTCCTTGAAGTAGCCGAGCTCGACGGCCGCGTAGAACGGCAGCCCGGCCGCGATCGGCCAGTAGCCGACTCGAATCGCGGGACCGCCTTGCGCACGCACGATCGCCGGTGCGGCCAGCACGCCGAAACCGGCGGCACCGGCTTGCAGCAACTTGCGGCGCGATGGGCCGGTGGAGAGAGGCTTGTTTGTCATGGGGTCGTCCTGCTTGAAAAGAATGGAGATGGGTAACTTGCGTGCCTTCAGGCCGCAGGCGCTTTTTGTCTCGAGGCGATGTAGTGGCGCCAGCCGCCGTGGCGCGTGATGTCTTGCGCGCCGGCGAGCGCGATCGACTCGCAGACGAAGCCCTGCACGCTGCTGCCGTCGGCCAGCGTCAAGGTGCCGATGCCGAGCGGCGCCGGAATGAGCGCAACGAAGGAGCCGTAGGCGGTGGCGGGCATCTCCCATACCTCGACGATCAGCGCGGCGCCCTCGCCGGCGGGCACGCGCACCATCCCGGGCTTGGGGGGCACCGTGCCGGGCAAGGCATAGAGGCGGTACAGCGGTGCCGTTGTGGTTTCGCGCAGCAGCGTGGCACCGCGCTCGACGAGCTGGCCGTTGAGCGGCATCCCCGACAAATGGGCGCCGACGACGGCCACGCGCACGATCTCCAATGAGGGCGCGGCGCCGAACACGGGCGCCTGCGCAGGCAACGGCTCGCCCGTGACGCCCATCGTGAGGCCGCTCGCATGGTGGTAACGCTGGCCGAGCTCGGCCAGTTGCAGGTCGCTGCCGCAAACGCCGACCAGCGTGATGCCGAAAGGCAGCCCGTCGTCGCGCAGGCTGCTCGGCACCGAGAGCGCGGCGTAATCGAGCAGGTTGACGAAATTGGTGTACGCGCCGAGGTTGCGGTTGAGCGCCACCGGGTCGGCCTGCATCGCCTCGATCGTGTAGTGCGTGGGCGCGGTCGGCACCAGCAGGAGGTCGATGTCGGCCCACATCGGTGCAACCTTTTGTGCAAGCGTGCGCAGCCTGACTTGCGCATCCACGAGGTCGGCCGCGCTGTAGGTGCGGCCCTTGGCGAGGATGCTGCGCACCGGCTCGATGACCTGGTCTTCATGGCCGTCGAAGAATTCGCGCACCGCGGCGTAGCGCTCGGCGACGAGCGCACTGTCGTAGAGCAACGCGGCGGCGTCGGCGAGTGGCGCGTAGTCGATCGCGACCGCGGTGCCGCCCATCGCCTCGAGCCGCGCGATGGCGTCGGCGAAGGCGGACTCGGCCGCGCTGTCGCCGAAGAAGGCCAGTGCGGATGGCACGCCGAAACGAAAGCGCGCCGGGTACGGCGTTTGCAGCAGCGGGAGTTCGCGGCCGTAGGGGTCGAGCGGGTCGAAGGCCGCGGCGGCCTTCAACACCTGCAAGGCCGTGGCCACCGTGCGCGCGAAGATCGACACGCAATCGACGCTCTGGGCAGCCGGCACCACGCCGCGCGCGCTGAGCAGGCCGCGCGAGGGCTTGAGGCCGACGATGTTGTTGAGGCCGGCCGGCACGCGGCCGGAGCCCGCGGTGTCGGTGCCGAGCGAAAAATCCACCTGGCCGGTCGCCACCACGTAGGCCGAGCCGGAGCTCGATCCGCCCGACACGTAGCGCGCGTCGAAGGCGTTGGGCACGGCGCCGTAGGGCGACCGCGTGCCGTTGAGGCCGCAGGCGAACTGGTCGAGGTTGGTCTTGCCGACCAGCGTCGCACCGGCATCGAGCAGGCGCTGCACCACCTGGGCGTTGGCGTCGGGCGTGCGCGAGAAGAACGCGCAGCCCGCCGTGGTCGGCACGCCGGCTGCATCGATGTTGTCCTTGGCGGCGAAGCGCAGGCCGGCCAGCGGGCCTTCGGTGGCACCGGCGATCGGCTGCGCCAGCTTGGTGATCCATGCCGCGCCGGCCGTGTCGTTGAGTTTTTGCACCATCATCAAGCATCCTGTCTTGTGTACAAGATCTGATGCAAGCAGTGTGCCAACGGCGTTCAGTGCGTTTAACCCCGTTGGCATGGCGGCTCCGTACAAGAAAGCACGGTCCATTCCGGCCGCTTCACTTCCTTTCGGAGAACGCCATGATTTCACTCCCCGCCCCCGGCCGCCTGCAGCGCCGCACGTTGCTCGGCCTCTCGGCCGGTTTGATCGCCGCCGCTGCGCTGCCGGCCTGCGCGGGCGCGCGCGCCTCATCGAGCCGCTGGCTGCAGATCGAGGTGCAGGACCGCGACAGTGGCGCCACGCTCCCCGTCTACAGCGCGAACGGCCAGTGGTACGTGGCGGGCCGGCCGGGCGCGCGCTACGGCGTGACGCTGCGCAATCTGCGGCGCGAGCGGGTGCTGGTGGTGATGTCGGTCGACGGCGTGAACGTGCTGACCGGCCAGACCGCCGGCACCGGGCAGGACGGCTACGTGCTCGGCCCGCTGGAGAGCGGACAGATCGCCGGCTGGCGCAAGAACGACCGGGAGATCGCGGCGTTCGAGTTCACGGCGCCATCGGATTCATACGCTGTGCGCACGGGTCGCTCGCTCGATGTCGGCGTGATCGGCGTGGCGGTCTTTCGGGAGCGTCAGCCCGAACCGCTGCCGGCGCCGCCGATGGTGCAATCCGAATCCAGCGCCGCCGGCAACGTGGCGCAGGACACGGCCAGGGCGGCGCCGTCGCCTGCGCCTTCGTCCAGCGCACGCCGCGAGCGCGCAACGGCCGAACAGAAGCTGGGTACCGGCCACGGCCAGCGCGAGACTTCCGTCGTCGGCCGGACCGCCTTCGAGCGCGCGAGCAGCCGCCCCGACGAGGTGATGGCGCTGCGCTACGACAGCCGTGCGAACCTGATCGCCCAGGGCGTCATTCCCGCGGCCTCGCCTTCGTCGCCGCGCCCGCGCCCGTTTCCGCAATCCCCGCAAGCCGGCTTCGTGCCCGACCCACCCGCCTATTGACCTCGGCCCCGGGGAATAATGGGCGGCCCTCACTCGACCGCCTCCATGTCTGCACCCCCGGCCCTCCCAGCCTCCCCTGCCGTTCCTTGGCGCGACACGCTCAAGGTCTATCTCGAGCCCGCCACGCTCCGCATGCTCGCCCTGGGCTTTTCGGCGGGGTTGCCGCTGCTGCTGGTGCTCGGCACGCTGAGCTTCCGGCTGCGCGAGGCCGGCATCGACCGCACCACCATCGGCTACCTGAGCTGGGTCGGCCTGGCCTACGGCTTCAAGTGGGTGTGGGCGCCGCTGGTCGACCGCTTGCCGGTGCCGCCTTTCACCACGCTGCTCGGACGGCGGCGCGGCTGGCTGCTGATGGCACAACTGACGGTGGTGGCGGGCCTCGTCGGCATGGCGCTGACCGACCCGCGCGCCGGGTTGCCGCCGTTGATCTGGTGTGCGTTGCTGGTGGCTTTCGGCTCGGCCACGCAGGACATCGCGCTCGACGCCTTCCGCATCGAATCTGCCGAGACGCGCAAGCAAGCCGCGTTGGCCGCGGCCTACCAGACCGGCTACCGCCTCGCAATGATCTGGGCCGGCGCCGGCGTGCTGTGGGTCGCGGCCTGGGCCGAGACGAGCGGCACCGCGGGCTACCAGAACGCGGCCTGGAAAACCGCCTACCTCGTGATGGCCGGCTCGATGGTCGTCGGCGTGCTCACCGTGCTGCTGTCGCCCGAGCCGGCGCGTCGCGCCATGCCCCAACCGAAGAACACCGCCGAATGGCTTCAGAGCGTGCTGATCGAACCCTTCGCCGACTTCATCCGCCGCTACCAATGGCAGGCTGCGCTCATCCTCGCGCTCATCGCCGTGTACCGCATCAGCGACGTGGTGATGGGCATCATGGCCAATCCGTTCTACGTCGACATGGGGTTCACCAAGGACGAGGTCGCCACCGTCAGCAAGATCTACGGCGTGGTGATGACGCTGGTCGGCGCCTTCGTCGGCGGCGTGCTGTCGATGCGCCTGGGCGTGATGCGCGTGCTGATGCTCGGCGCGGTGCTGAGCGCCGCCAGCAACCTGCTCTTCGCCTGGCTGGCCGGGCGCGGCCACGACCTCACGGCGCTGATCGCCGTGGTGTCGGCCGACAACCTGGCCGGCGGCATCGCTTCGGCCGCCTTCATCGCCTACCTGTCGAGCCTGACCAACGTGAGCTATTCGGCCACGCAGTACGCGCTGTTCAGCTCGCTGATGCTGCTGCTGCCGAAGTTCATCGCGGGCTACTCGGGCGTGTTCGTCGACGCCTATGGCTACGCCACGTTCTTCACCGCGACCGCCCTGCTGGGCGCCCCGGTGCTGGTGCTGGTGGCGCTGGCTTCCTGGCAGGCCAAAAAGGCTGCAGGCGCAAGCCCGCGACTGTCGGCGCTGACCGACGAGGGCGCGGCAGGCTAGCTGGTAGGCTTTCGCGGTGCCATCGAAAATCCCCCCCCTCCGCATCAGCGCCTACACGGCCACCTCGGCCGTCGGCAACGGCAAGGCGCCGCTGGCCGAGGCGCTCGCGCAATCGCGCAGCGGCCTGCGCGTCAATGACTTTGGCGACGCGCCGCTGCCCACCTGGATCGGCCGCGTGCAAGGCCTCGAAGCATTGCAGTTACCCGACGCCCTCGCCCGCTGGGACTGCCGCAACAACCGGCTGGCCTGGCTCGGCCTTCAGTCGGACGGGTTCACGCAAGCGGTCGCGGCGGCGCGCCAGCAGTACGGCGCGTCGCGCGTCGCGCTGATCCTCGGCACCTCGACGTCGAGCATCGGCGAAACCGAGTTCGCCTACACGCAGCTCGACGAGCGCGGCAGCTTTCCGGCGGGCCAGCACCGACCGGAAGTGCACACGCCGCATTCGCTCACCCTGTTCGTGGCCGAAGCGCTCGGGCTCGAAGGCCCGAACGAAACCATTTCCACTGCCTGCTCGTCGAGCGCCAAGGTGTTCGCCTCGGCCGAGCGGCTGATCCGGCTCGGGCTGGTCGATGCGGCCGTGGTCGGCGGTGTCGACACGCTGTGCGGCAGCGTGCTGTTCGGCTTCAACTCGCTTGAACTGGTGTCGCCGGAACCGTGCCGGCCGTTCGACGCCACGCGCGGCGGCATCAGCCTCGGTGAGGCGGCCGGCTTCGCGCTGCTGGAGCGCGGGCCGGGTCCGCTCGAACTGCTCGGCTACGGCGAGGCGAGCGACGCGCACCACATGTCGACGCCGCACCCCGAAGGCGCCGGCGCCGAGCGCGCGCTCGACGACGCGCTGGCCCGCGCCGGCCTCACCGCCGATGCGATCGACTACATCAACATGCACGGCACGGCGAGCATGAAGAACGACGAGGTCGAGGGCGCGCTGGTGGCACGGCGTTTCCCGGCCTCGACGCACGCCAGCTCGACCAAGGGCTTCACCGGCCACACGCTGGGCGCCGCCGGCATCGTCGAGGCGGTGATCAGCCTGCTGGCGATCGAGCGCGGCCTGAAGCCGGGCACGGTCAACACGGTCGAGATCGACAGCAGCTTCGGCCCCCAGATCCGACTCGCGCCCGAGCACGCCGACGTGCAGCACGTGCTCAGCAATTCCTTCGGCTTCGGCGGCAACAACTGTGCGCTGATCTTCGGCAAGGGCCCTGCGGCATGAGCGCGCCCCGTCTCTACATCGAAGGCCCGGCCTTCTGGTCGCCCAACCTGCCGGGTTGGGACATCGCCTTCGCGGCGTTCCGCGGCGAAGGCGCACCGGTCGAGCCGCCGGCCAAGCGCCCCGCACCGCTGGTGCTGGCGCCGGCCGAGCGCCGCCGCGCACCCGACACGGTAGCGCTCGCGCTCGAAGTGGCAGCGGCGGCCATCGCGAGCGCCGGCCGCAATGCGGTCGACCTGCCGTGCGTCTTCGTCTCCGCGCATGGCGACCTCGGCATCAACGACTACATGTGCAGCGTGCTCGCGAGCGATCCGTCGGTGCTGTCGCCGACCAAGTTCCACAACTCGGTGCACAACGCGGCCGTGGGCTACTGGACCATCGGCACCGGCTGCATGCAGGCCAGCAACTCGGTGTCGGCCTACGAGCACAGTTTCGCGGCGGGACTGCTGGAAGCCGCGTCGCAATGCGCAGCAGACCAGTCGCCGGTGCTGATCGTCGGCTACGACACGGCGGCGGTGGGCGCCCTCGCGTCGGTGACGACCAGCCGCACCATGCTGGCGGTGGGCATGGTGATTTCGCCGGAACGCAGCGAGCGCACGGTCGCCGCGTTCGACTGGTCGCTCGAAAGCGGCCCGACCTCGGCGCCCCCCCTGAAGACCGGCGTTTCGGAGACACTCACCCTCAACGCCATGGCCGATGCGCTGCCGCTGTTCGAGCAGCTCGCGCTGGGCGGCGCTGCCACGCTGGCGATGCCGCTGTCGTCCAACCTGGCCTTGCAAATGCGCCTCAACCCGCCCTGAACACCATGGACACATCCGCTCCCCGCACGCACGACGTCGTCGTCATGGGCGGTGGCCTGGCCGGCCTCACGCTCGCGCTCCAGCTGAAACAACGCTTCGGCGACATCGACGTGCTGGTGCTGGAGCGCCGCATGCACCCGGTGCCGCACGCGGCGCACAAGGTGGGCGAGTCGTCGGTGGAAATCGGCGCGCACTATTTCGACACGGTGCTGGGCCTCAAACCGCACCTGCAGGGCGAGCAGCTGCGCAAATTCGGCTTCCGCTTCTTCTTCAGTGAAGGACGACGCGACATCGACCAGGTCACCGAGATCGGTGCCAGCCGCTTCCTGTCGGTGCCCAGCTACCAGATCGACCGCGGCATCTTCGAGAACTACCTCGCCGAAGAAGCGGCACGGCGCGGCGTGCAGTTCGTCGACAACGCGATGGTCCGGCACATCGATCTTTCCGAAGACGCGAAGACGCCGCACCTGCTGAGCTGGACCGAGGGCGAGCGCGTGTGCACCGCCCGCGCCCGCTGGGTCGTCGACGCCTGCGGCCGGGCCGGCCTGCTCAAGCGCAAGCTGGGGCTCGCGCAGCCCAACGCGCACGATTGCCACGCGGTGTGGTTTCGCATCAGCGACCGCATCACGATCGACGAGTGGAGCGACAACACCGAATGGCGTGAACGCTGCGAGCCTCAGGCGCGCTGGCTGTCGACCAACCACCTGGTGGGCGCGGGCTACTGGGTGTGGCTGATCCCGCTCGCGTCGGGCTCGCATTCGGTCGGCATCGTGGCCGATCCGCGCCTCCATCCGCTCCACACGATGGACACCTTCGACAAGGCGATGGACTGGTTCCACGAGTTCCAGCCGCGCCTGTTCGACGAGCTCGACGGCAAGCGCCACTTGCTGCAGGACTTCGCGTTCTTCAAGAACTTCTCGTACGGCTGCAAGCAGGTCTTCTCCGGCCAGCGCTGGGCGCTGACCGGCGAGGCGGGCCTCTTCCTCGACCCGTTCTATTCGCCCGGCAGCGATTTCATCGCAATGGGCAACACCTACATCACCGACCTGATCGCGCACGACCGCGAGGGCCACGCACTGGCCGCGCGCGCGCAGCTCTACGACCAGATCTACCACTCGTTCTACGAAAGCACGCTGGCCCTCTACCAGGACCAGTACCCCCTGTTCGGCGACCCCGAGGTGCTGCCGGTGAAGGTGATCTGGGACTACACCTACTACTGGGGCGTGTTGTCGCAAATCTTCTTCCATGACCGACTCACCGACGTGGCCTCGCTCGGCGCGCTGCGCGAAGAACTCCAGCACTGCCAGAAGCTGAACATCGCGGTGCAGGACTTCATGCGCGAATGGTCCGCCGTGACCGACAAGCACAACCCGGCGGTGATGCTCGACCAGGCTGCGCTGCCCTGGTTCGCCGAATTGAACAAGAGCCTGAACGACCGGCTCGACGATGCCGCATTCCGCGCGCGCATCCGCGCGTCGGCCGAGCAGTTGCGCCAGCTGGCCGGCGAAATCCTGTCGCGGGCGCACGCCGCGCACCCCGGCATCGAGGCCGGCGCCCTGCGCGCACTGCTGGATGAGACGATGACGGCGGCGCCCGTGGACAGCGCGCAAGACGCCATGCTTTTCGCAGCCGCCTGACCGTTCGGTCGGGCGCGGCGTTTACCCCAACTTTACGGAGCGTTCAAGCCGGCTTGGCGCCGGTGCACGACCATGAAAGCCATGAGCACCCCGCAACTCCTGATGATCGAAGACGACACCCGCCTGGCGAAGATGGTGGGCGAATACCTGACGCAATCGGGCTTCGTGTTCCACCACGCGGCCGATGGGGCGAGCGGCATGGCGCAACTGCAGGAGCACGCGCCCGACCTCGTCATCCTCGACCTGATGCTGCCCGACACCGACGGCCTCGAGGTCTGCCGACGCATCCGCGCGCTGCCGGGTGGCCTCGCCAAGGTGTCGGTGCTGATGCTCACCGCCAAGGGAGATCCGATGGACCGCATCATCGGCCTGGAGATCGGCGCCGACGATTACCTGCCCAAGCCCTTCGAACCGCGCGAACTGCTGGCCCGCATCCGCGCCGTGCTGCGCCGGCGCGGCGAAACCACCAGCGAAGCCTCGGCCGCCACCCTGATTCGCTTCGGCACGCTGGAGATCGACCGCAACGCGCGCACCGTGACGGTCGGCGGCGCGCTGGCCGACCTCACCTCCTACCAGTTCGACCTGTTGGTCGCGATGGCCGAGCGCGCTGGGCGCGTGCTGACGCGCGACCAGATCATGGAAGCCGTGCGCGGCCGCGAGCTCGAAGCCTTCGACCGCTCGATCGACGTGCACATGGGGCGCATCCGCGCGGCCATCGAGGTCGACGCGAAGAACCCGAAACGCATCCTCACGGTGCGCGGCGTCGGCTACGTGTTCGCCAAGCAGCAAGACTAGCCGGGCCCTGATGCTGAGCCTGTACTCCCGCCACCTCTACGTCCGCATCTGGCTGGCGGTGGTGGCGGGCGTGATCGTGCTCATGCTGGCCGCCGGCTGGCTGGTGCGCGTGTCGGCCGAGAGCGAGCGCGACCGCCTCAACTCGCTGTCGCGCGAGGTGGTCGTGCGCGACGCCAATGACCAGGTGATCGGGACCGGCCAGGCGACGCGCGTGCGGGGCCAGGGCACCGAGTTCGAGCTCACGCTGAGCGACGGCCGCGCGCTGTCGCTGCAAATCACGCGGCGCGAGCCGAATGCAGGGTCGGGCAGCCGAACGCCGCCGTCGTGGCGCACCCCGTTCGATTTTTCCTGGTTGATCGTCGCCGTGGGCTTGACGGTGGCGCTGGGCGTCTACCCGATCGTGCGACGCCTCACCAAGCGTCTCGAGTCGCTGCAGCGCAGCGTGCAGCGGTGGGGCGAAGGTGACCTGTCCGTGCGCATGGTCGAGGAAGGGCAGGACGAGGTCGCCGACCTGGCCAAGCGCTTCAACGCCGCCGCGGTGCGCATCGAGCAGCTGGTGAGTTCGCACAAGTCGTTGCTGGCCAATGCCTCGCACGAGCTGCGTTCGCCGCTGGCGCGCATCCGCATGGCGTTGCAGCTCATGGGCGACACGCCCAACGCCACCGCGCAGCAGGAAATCGCCCGCAACATCGGCGAGCTCGACCAGCTGATCGACGAGATCCTGCTGGCCAGCCGCCTCGACGCGAGCGAAGCCGACATGGGCACCATCGAGGCGATTGATCTCATGGGCCTGGCCGCAGAAGAATGCGCACAGGTCGGCGCCGAACTCGACCTGGCCGAAGGCGCGGACAGCAACGCGCTCACGGTGCCCGGCGTGTCGCGGCTGCTGCGCCGCGCGATCCGCAACCTGCTGGAGAACGCGCGCCGCTACGGCGCCGGCGAGACCACGGTCGAACTCGGCACGAACGCCGGCTTCGCGATCGTGCGCGTGAACGACCGCGGCCCGGGCGTGCCGCCCGCGTTGCGCGACCGCATCTTCGAGCCGTTCTATCGTTTGCCCGGCGCCAGCGAGCGCAACGGGGGCGTCGGCCTCGGCCTGGCGCTGGTGAAATCGATCGCTGAGCGGCATGGCGGCAGCGTGCGCTGCGAAGAACGCCCGGGCGGCGGCGCGAGTTTCGTGATCCATCTGCCGCACACGACTTGAGCAGCCGAAGTCAGGCGGGCTCCAGCAAGCGCCGCCTAGAATTCGCGCCCATGCAGAGATCGTTCATCGTGCGGCCCGCGGCCATGTTCTGGGGGCTGGCGGTGTTTGCGCCCGTCGGCGTCAACTACCTCGCGGCGTTCCTGCTGCTGGCGTGTCTTCTGATCGTCGGCATCGCCGGCGACTGGCGCGAGCGCTACGCGCGACTGCGCGCCAATCCGTTGTGGTGGCCCGTGGTGGCCTACCTGGTCTGGACTCTGGTGGTGCTGGCGTTCCGGCCGCACTACCCGCAGACCGCGTCCAACCTGTGGCATGGCTTTCGCATCGGCTTCACCATGCTCATGGCGATGGCGCTCACGCGCGAAGAAGCGAGGTGGGCGCTGCGTGGTTTTCTCGTCATCGCAGGCGCCAGCGTCGTCATGGTGCTGCTGTACCGCAGCGTCGGTTTTCCCATGACCGAACTGTGGCGCGCCACGCTGGTGCTCGTGGGCAACAAGTCGATCAACAACGCGTTGCTGTTCACCGTGCTGGGCGCGAGCGCGGCAGTGTGGGGGCTCGCGCACCTGCGCAACGCGCAGGGGCAGATCGCCTGGAAGGCGCTGTTGGCGTTTGCGCTCACCGGCCTCGTCGCGGTCATCGTCACGCAGTGGCTGCCGTCGCGCACGTCGCTGCTGGCCTTGCTCGTGGCCGTTGTCGCCGCCTGCGTGCACCAGTGGCGCAAGCAACTGAAGGTGCTGGCCGGCGTGCTGGTGGTGGCCGGCGTCCTCGTCGCCGCGCTGGTGTGGCAGGCGCCTTCGGTGCAGCAGAAGTTCGAGCTCGGCCTGCAGGAGATCGAAGCGGCGCAGGCCGGCGCGGTGTCGGAAGGCAGCTGGGTGGTGCGCTTCTACATGTACCGCGACACGGCCCGCATGATCGTCGACCAGCCGCTCGCAGGCTGGGGCATCGGCGGCTGGACCGAACAGTGGCATCTGCGCGGCCCGAAGCTGCTGGCCGACTACAACATGCCGCACAACGACTTCCTGTGGATGGGCGCACAGGCCGGCTTGCCGGGCGCGCTGCTGCTGCTTTCCATCCTGCTGATCGGCCTGTGGCAGTGCTGGCGACGCGACGACCTGATCGGACGTTACGGCTTCGCCGCGATGCTGGTCATGCTGGTCGCGACCAGCGTCAACTCGGCGATGCGCGACGCGCAGATCGGGCTGAGCCTGCTATGGGTGGCGATGGTGTATCTGCGCCTGGCGCAGCCGGCGCCGCCTGTGCTGCCGGCGCCGCGATCGGCTGCCGCCTAGAGCTCGATGCCGTAGTGGGCCTTGACGTAGGCCTTCATCCTGGCGGGGTCGGTGCCGCAGGCTTTCTTGATCTCGTAGATCTTGGCGTCGACCAGCGTTCGGTACCACCAGCCCTGCAAAAAGTGCCAGAGAAAGGCTTCCTTGCCGCCGGTGAATCCGAGCAGGAAGATGTAGCGGTAGAAAAAGTAAAACGTCGAGCGGTAAAAGAGCGGCAGCTTCGCGTACGTGTGCTTGTTCCTGCGCTTGCCGGCGGCCGCGCTGTTCATGGCGCCGTCGGGGCCCGATGGCATCAGGCCGTATTCGATGTCCAGCAGGTCGATCGCCTCGCGGATCGAATAGCCGTTGTGCTTTTGCGTCCACCAGCCGATGGTGTTGAGGTTATGGTCGACGAACTCGTGTTCGAACAGCATCGACGTGCCCTTGCGCAGCTTGATGTGCTCGTCCATCCAGCGCGTTTCGCTGAAGCCGTCCTGGTAGCGAAACAACCGCAGCATTTCCATCTTGCCGATGCCTCGCTTGATCCACTTGTTGAGAAACAGGCGCCTGAGCGGAAAAATAATGCCCGACACGCCCGCATCGACCTGCGGCAAACGCGTGTTCACCTCGTCGACCAGTTCGGGCGTCAGGTACTCGTCCGCATCGAGGCGCAACACCCATTCGGTTTCGATGGGCAGGTTGTCCAGCCCCCAGTTGAACTGGCGCGCGTGGTTGTTTTCCCATTTGTTCTGGTAGACGACGGCGCCGCACTCGCGGGCGATGGCCACCGTGGCATCCGTCGAAAAGGAATCGACAATGAAAACCTGGCTCGCCACCTGGCAAACGTTCTCGATGCACCGACGAAGATGAATTTCCTCGTTGAACGTCAGGATGATGGCGCTGATGCCCGGCTTCATGACGCCCGCATTTCCCGGCGGCCCACACAGATTGCGGGGTTGCCGCGAACGATGGTCCAGGGCGCCACGTTGTCGAAGACGGCAGACCGGGCAGCCACCACGGCACCCTGGCCGATTGAGACGCCCGGGCCGATGAACGCATCGGCCGCGACCCACGCCTGATCGGCGATGACGATCGGCTTCAGAAGCAGCCGGTGCTTCGGATCGCGGATGTCGTGGCTGGAGGCGCACAGGTAGCTCTTCTGCGAGACCGTGGTGTGCGCCCCGATGGTGATGTGGCCCTGGTTGTAGCAATCCGCCTCCGGGCCGAGGCATGCATGCTCGCCCATGGTCAGGTTCCAGGGCGCCCAGATTCGGGCACTGGCGTAGACCATGGCGTTCGAGGCGATCTTGGCGCCGAACAGTCGCAGCACGAAAAGCCGCCAGGGGTTGAAAAAATTGAACACGAACGGTCGGAACAACACCACGCGACAAAGGTTCCACGCGGCACGTGCCATCTTGTTATTCAACGAGAACTTGCTTTCGTACTCGGAGAGATCGATCGTGGGCTCGCTCATCGTGGGCGGCGTTTCGCTTCGGCTCCGGAGCGTCAATGCCGGCGCGCTGCCGTCTCGCCGGCCTTGAGCCGATAGACGGTTCCGCAGTACGGGCATTTGGCCTGGCCGGTGTGGCCGACGTCGAGGTACACCTTGGGATGGGTGTTCCAGATCTTCATGTCGGCCTTGGGGCTGGGGCAGAACACGCCACCCTGGTCGTTCAGTTCCTTGCCGAGCAGTTCGACAACCGCGGTGTTGGCACTCATGGTGTTCAGACTTTCGTGAGCCAGTGGGCGTACTTCGGATTCTTGCCGTTCACGATGTCGAAGAACGCGGACTGGATCTTCTCCGTGACCGGACCGCGCGAGCCCGCCCCGATTTCGATGCGGTCGAGTTCGCGGATCGGCGTGACTTCGGCGGCGGTGCCGGTGAAGAAGGCTTCGTCCGAGATGTAGACCTCGTCGCGCGTGATGCGCTTTTGCACGAGTTCCAGCCCCAAGTCCTTGCAGATGTGCAGGATGGTGTTGCGCGTGATGCCGTTGAGCGCGCCGGCCGACAGGTCGGGCGTGTAGACCACGCCGCCCTTCACCACGAACACGTTCTCGCCCGCGCCTTCGCTGACGAAGCCGCTCGCGTCGAGCAGCAGCGCTTCGTCGTAGCCGTCGTCGAGCGCTTCCATGTTGGCCAGGATCGAGTTGGTGTAGTTGCTCACCGCCTTGGCCTGCGTCATGGTGATGTTGACGTGATGGCGCGTGTAGCTGGAGGTCTTCACGCGGATGCCGCGCTTCATGCCTTCGTCGCCGAGGTAGGCGCCCCACGACCAGGCCGCGACCATCGCGTGGATCTTGTTGCCGCGCGGGCTGACGCCGAGCTTCTCGGAGCCGATCCAGATCAGCGGACGCAGGTAGCAGCTTTCGAGCTGGTTCTCGCGCACGACCTGCTTTTGCGCCTCGTTGACCTGTTCCTTCGAGAACGGGATGGTCATGCGCAGGATCTTGGCGCTGTTGAACAGGCGTTCGGTGTGCTCTTCCATGCGGAAGATGGCGGTGCCGTCGACCGTCTTGTAGGCGCGCACGCCCTCGAAGGCGCCGCAGCCGTAGTGCAGGGTGTGGCTGAGCACGTGGATCTTGGCGTCGCGCCAGTCGACGAGCTCGCCGTCCATCCAGATCTTGCCGTCCTTGTCGTCGAGCGAGGGAGCAGGCGGTACGAGGGCGCTCATGGTGTGGTCCTTATCGGGGGCAGGGAAAGTCTCGGAAACCCCCGATTTTACGATGGCCGCCTAGAGCTCGATGCCGTACTGGACTTTGATGTAGCGCTTCATGAGGACCGGGTCCGATCCACACGCTTTGCGGATTTCAAAGACCTTGGCGTCGACCAGCGTGCGATACCACCAGCCTTGCAGGAAATGCCAGAGGAATCCCTCCTTGCCGCCTGTAAAACCGAGCAGAAAAACATAGCGGTAGAAAAAGTAGGCCGCCGACCGGAAGAAGAGCGGCAGCTTCGCATATCGGAGCTTCTTGCCACGCTTGCCCGCGGCCCCACTGCCCATTTGCCCGTCCGGCCCGACTTCGGCGATCAGGCCGTATTCGATGTTCAGCAGCTCGATGGCCTCGCGGATCGAATAGCCGTTGTGCTTTTGCGTCCACCAGCCGATGGTGTTGAGGTTGTGGTCGACGAACTCGTGTTCGAACAGCATCGACGTGCCCTTGCGCAGCTTGATGTGCTCGTCCATCCAGCGCGTTTCGCTGAAGCCGTCCTGGTAGCGAAAGAGCCGCAGCATCTCCATCTTGCCGATGCCGCGCTTGATCCACTTGTTCAGGAAGACGCAGCGCCGCCGAAAAATGATGCCGGACACCGACGCGTCGACCTGCGGCACGCGCGCGTTGATCTCGTCGACCAGCGCGGGCAGCAGGTACTCGTCGGCATCGAGACGCAGCACCCATTCGGTTTCGATGGGCAGGTTGTCCAGCGCCCAGTTGAACTGGCGCGCGTGGTTGTTTTCCCATTTGTTCTGGTAGACGACCGCGCCGCACTCGCGGGCGATCGCCAGCGTGGCATCGGTGGAGAACGAGTCGACGATGAAAATCGCGCTCGCGACCTGGCGGGCATTCTCGAGGCATCTGCGCAGATGCAGTTCCTCGTTGAACGTCAGGATGACTGCAGTGATGCTTGGCTTCATGAGGAGGATGGCAAGCATGTTAGGGGCCCGGCGACGCCGCATGCCTTGGGGCGCGGACGAATGTCGCAAAAGCTTTCGATTTTAGGAGGGCACCGGCAACCGCCGCCCCGACAATGGCCGACTTTGCCACGTTGCGGCCAACCGCCCCGAAAGAGTCATTCAGTGTCTGTCTTCAAGAACGTCATCGTCTTCCGCATCGAACCCTCGTGGTCGCAAACTCTGGTCCAGGCCGAAGACGCCCTGGGCGCCTTCCGCTTCGCGCCCTGCTCGCCGTCGCAGGAGAAGTCGGTCGGCTGGAGCGAGCCACGCGGTGAAGACAATGGCCCGCTGGTCGAATCGGTCGGGGGCCAGTGGCTGCTCGAATTCATGATCGAAAGCAAGGCACTGCCGGCCTCCGTCGTGCGCCGCAAGGTCGAGGAGCGTTGCGCGCAGATCGAAGCCACCACCGGCCGGAAGCCCGGCAAGAAGGAAAAGCGCGACCTGAAGGAAGACATCACCCACGAACTGCTGCCGATGGCCTTCACCCGGCATGCGCGCATTGCGGTATGGATCGATCCGGTCGAACGCCGGCTGGTCGTGAACGCCAGCAACGCGGCGCGCGCGGACGAGATCGTGACGAACCTGGTGAGCGCCCTCGAAGGCTTTTCGGTCGCAATGCTGCAGACGCAGATGGAGCCTGCCGCGGCGATGTCGAACTGGCTCGCGACACAGGAACCGCCGGCCGGCTTCACGATCGACCGCGAGTGCGAATTGCGCGCGACCGACGAATCGAAGTCCGTGGTGCGCTACGCCAAACATGCGCTCGACATCGAAGAAGTGCGCCAGCACATCGCCGACGGCAAGCGGCCCACGCGCCTGGCCATGACCTGGGAAGACCGCGTGTCGTTCGAGCTCACCGAATCGATGCAGATTAGAAAGATCGTGTTCATCGAAGGCACCGACGGCGCGCAGGACGGCAAGAAGGAAGACAACTTCGACGCCGATGCAGCCATTGCCACCGGCGAACTCGGCCAGCTGGTGCCGGCGCTGCTGGAGGCGCTGGGCGGCGAAGCGGCCTTTGCCGCAGCCCCCACCGAGCGCGCGCCCGACGGCGCGGCGACCGCAGCGGCGCCAACCGACACAGAGGCTGAAGACGCCCCGTTCTGATGGAAGCGGGCGCTGCCCTCAGGCGCCCGGCGGCGGCTCGGCCGCTGTGGCGTCGTCCTCCGTCGGCGGCCGCGTCAGCCCCCAGCTCTGCAACTTGCCGTTCAGGAAAACGGCGTCCACATGCGACTGGCCGCCGTCGGTCCAGCGGTACGTTTCCGGCTGCTGGTCCGGAGGGGTCCTGAGTTCGCCGAGCGATCGCGTCATGGCGACCACGTGCAGCAGCGTCACCCGGGGCTTGAGCTTGGCGTTGAGCATCACGGCGCTGGCGACGCTGCCGATCGGGCGGTCGGTGGCGCGCTTGAGCACTTGCATCGTCCGCGTGAAGTGCAGCAGCAGAAACATGACGATGCCGCCAGCCGCCACGGCGACGCCGGGCCAGCCGAAGCTGCGGTAGGCCAGGCCGATCAACAGCAGGCCGGTCAGCGGCACAAAAACTTTCTGAAAATTCATGGCCCGCATTGTCGCTGCGCGCACGGCAGCGCTACTCGCGAACCATGTCCCGCATCTTGCGGCGCAGCGCACGATCGCGCTTTTGCTCCTCGTTCCAATCGTCGCGGATCGCCAGCGTGACCGAGATCGCCATCAGCACCAGCACCACCGAAAAGGGCAACGCGAAAACGATGGTCGCCGTCTGCACTGCGCCCAGTCCGCCTGCGAGCAGCAGGCTCAGCGCAATGGCCGCCACCAGGATGCCCCAAACGATCTTCACCCGGTTCGGCGGGTTCGGGTTGCCGCCAGTGCTCATGGTGCCCAGCACCAGGGTGGCGGAGTCGCCCGAGGTCACGAAGAACACGAAGACCAGCACGGTCGCCACCGCCGACAACACCGCACCCAGGGGCAGGGCGTCGAACATCACGAACATCGTGGTCGAAACGTCGGTCGTCACCGCCTCGGCCAACGGAACGCCACGGAAAATCTCGAGGTGGAGCGCCGTCCCGCCGAAGATGGAAAACCAGACGAAACCGACCAGGCTCGGCGCCAGTACGGTGCCGACGAGGAACTGCCGGACCGTGCGGCCGCGCGAGACGCGCGCGATAAACAGGCCCACGAACGGCGACCACGCAAGCCACCATGCCCAATAGAAAATGGTCCAGTCGCCGATCCATGCGTTGTCGCGGAACGGTGTCAGGCGCAAGCTCATGCGAACGAACTCGCTGATGTACGAGCCCAGCGTGCTGGTCAGCGTGTCGATGATGGCCACCGTGGGCCCCACGCAAAACACAAAGAGCGCCAGCGCGCCGGCCAGGAACAGGTTGCCGATCGACAGCCATTTCACGCCGCGCTCCACCCCGGTGACAGCCGAGGTGATGAACAAGGCGGTGGTGCCGACGATGATGAGCGACTGCGCCAGGGTGCCGATCGGCACGCCGAAGGCGGCATTCAGACCGCTGTTGATCTGCGCGGCGCCCATGCCGAGCGAGGCCGCGACGCCGAAGGCCGTGGCCACCACCGCCAGCACGTTGAAGACGGGCGACATGCGTTGCACGATGCGCCAGGGAAGCGCTTCGGTGGCCGAGCTCACCAGCGGCAGGGCCTTGCGCCGAAAGGTGAAGAAGCTGATGGCCAGCCCCACGATGCCGTAGATCGCCCAGGGGTGAAAGCCCCAGTGGAAAAAGGCGTAGCGCATGGCCGCACCGGCCGCCTCGGGCGTTCCGGCCTCGATGCCGGGGGGCGGCTTCACATAGTGCGAGACCGGTTCGGCCACGCCCCAGAACACCAGTCCGATGCCCATGCCGGCGGCGAACAGCATGGCGAACCAGGCGCCCACCGAGAACTCGGGCTCGTCGTCCTCGTCGCCGAGCTTGAGGTCGCCATAGCGGCTGACGGCCAGAACGAAGGCCAACACCACGAGGCCGAGCACGACCCAGAGATACAGCCAGCCGAAAGTGCGCGTGATGTCGGACAGCAGCGTGCTGAAGACGCTGTCGAGCGTGCGTGGAGAGATCAAGCCCCAGAGCACGACCGCGACGATGATCCCTGCGGACGCGATGAGTTGCATAAGCCGATCTTTCCTTGGGTCAGTCCAGACGCCGTACGACGTCCATTGCTTCTTCGATGCGCTCGACCGCGTGGATGGTGAGCCCCTCGATCTCCTTCGAACCCTTTTTCGGCGCGTTGGCCTTGGGCACCACCGCCACGCTGAAACCGAGCTTGGCGGCCTCACGCAGCCGCTCCTGCCCGCGCGGCGCCGGACGCACCTCGCCGGCCAGGCCGACCTCGCCGAAAGCGATGAAGCCCTTGGGAAGCGGCTTGCCGCGCAGGCTGGAGGTGATGGCGAGCATGACCGCCAGGTCGGCCGCCGGTTCGCTGATGCGCACGCCGCCCACTGCGTTGACGAACACATCCTGGTCCATGCACGCCACGCCGGCATGCCGGTGCAGCACCGCCAGCAGCATCGCGAGACGGTCGCGGTCGAGGCCGACCGACAGGCGCCGCGGGCTCGGGCCGCCGTTGTCGACCAGCGCCTGGATTTCGACCAGCATCGGGCGCGTGCCTTCGAGCGTGACCAGCACGACGCTGCCCGGCACGGGCTCGGCGTGCTGGCTCAGGAAGATCGCGCTCGGATTGGCGACGCCTTTCAACCCGCGCTCCGTCATCGCAAAGACGCCGATCTCGTTCACCGCGCCGAAGCGGTTCTTGATGGCACGCACGAGGCGAAAGCTGGAGTGCGTGTCGCCCTCGAAATACAACACCGTGTCGACCATGTGCTCGAGCACGCGCGGACCGGCCAGCGCGCCTTCTTTTGTGACGTGGCCGACCAGCACGATCGCCGTACCGCTGGCCTTGGCGAAGCGCGTGAGGTGGGCCGCGCACTCGCGCACCTGCGCGACCGAGCCGGGCGCGGACGTGAGCTGGTCCGAATACACCGTCTGGATCGAATCGATGACCGCGATCGCTGGCCGCGTCGCATCCAGCGTGGCGAGAATTTTCTCCAGCTGGATTTCGGCCAGCACTTGCACCTGGGAATGATCGAGCCCCAGCCGACGTGAGCGCAGCGCCACCTGCGCGCCGCTCTCTTCGCCGGTGACATAGATCGCGTTCTGGCCGGCGCGCTGCAGCGCGTCGACCGCCTGCAGCAGCAGC
Organism: Variovorax sp. PAMC 28711; assembly: GCF_001577265.1. Lineage (NCBI taxonomy): Bacteria > Pseudomonadati > Pseudomonadota > Betaproteobacteria > Burkholderiales > Comamonadaceae > Variovorax > Variovorax sp. PAMC 28711. The sequence continues at coordinate 1,880,413 of NZ_CP014517.1, forward strand.
GTCGATTTGCCGATGCCCGGGTCGCCGCCGATCAGCGTGACGCCGCCCGGCACGATGCCGCCGCCCAGCACGCGGTCGAGTTCGTCGAGCCCCGTCGGCGTGCGGTCGGTGTCGGTGGCCTCGATGTCCGACAGCGTTGCGAGATCGGACGAGCCCGCGAGCGATGCGAACACCGGCGCACCGAAGCGGTTGTTCGCGCTGCCGGGCGCGGGGCCGGCGACCTGCTCGATCAGTGTGTTCCAGGCCCCGCAGCTCGGGCATTTTCCGAGCCATTTCGCACTCGCGCCTCCGCACTCGGTGCAAACGTAGTTGGTTTTTTCCTTGGCCATCGGCCGAGTGTAGGGAGCGCGGCGTCCGAAGGGGGTGTAAACGCGGGGACGCCGACGCACGTCCCGCTGGAAAAATACAGGGTCGTGCGCGCAGGAGATTGCCGCGCGTCGAACGATTCATCCATCGGAGAAGCCCTCATGACCATCACCCGCCGCCACCTGCTGCAAACCACGGGCGCCTCGGCGCTGCTCGCCGCCATCGGCCACCAAGCCTTCGCCCAGGCCCAGCTCGAAACCGCCACCATCGTCACCGGCTTCGCGGCCGGCGGCACGTCCGACACCATCTGCCGCCGCCTGGCACAGAAGATCAGCCCGGAGTTCTCCAAGGTGGCCGTGGTCGAAAACCGCACCGGCGCCGGCGGCCAGATCGCCATCGGCTACGTCAAGGGCCGGCCGGCCGACGGCTCGGCCATCCTGCAGACACCGACGTCGATGCTCACCATCTACCCGCACATCTACAAGAAGCTGCCGTACGACCCGCAGACCGACCTGACGCCGGTGTCGCTGGGTTGCGCGTTCGACTTCGGCTTCGCAGTCGGGCCCGCCGTGCCGGCGAGCGTCAAGACAGTGCCCGAGTTCCTGGCCTGGGCCAAGGCCAACCCGGCCGGTGCCAACTTCGGTTCGCCGGCCGCCGGCTCGACGCCGCACTTCATCGGCGCGCTGCTCGGCAAGGGCGCCGGCGTGGAACTCAAGCACGCCGCCTACCGCGGCACGCAGCCCGCGATGCTCGACCTGCTGGGCGGCAACATCTCGGCGGTGTCGGGCCCGGTCGGCGACCTCACGCAGCACCTGCCCAGCGGCAAGGTGCGCATCCTGGGCGTCTCGGGCGCCAAGCGCAGCCGCTTCGCCCCCGATGTGCCGACCTTCGGCGAGCAGGGCATCGCCAACATGGCGCACAGCGAATGGTTCGCCTTCTTCCTGCCGGCCAAGGCGTCGCCCGAACTGGTGGCGCGCCTGAACACGGCCATGAAGAACGCCCTGGCGTCCAAGGACGTGATCGACGGCCTCGGCACCTTCGGGCTGGAAGCGATGTCCTCGACGCCGACGGAACTGGCCGACCTCATCAGGAAAGACACGGCCAAGTGGGGCCCGATCGTCAAGGAAGTCGGTTTCACGGCCGAAGGCTGATCGCCGCCGCGCGCAGTGCGATGGCGATCAGCCTTCTGGCACCATCGCACCCATGAACATCTGCATCTACGGCGCCGGCGCGATCGGCGGATGGATCGGTGCTGCCTTCGCGCAAGCCGGTGAACCACTCAACGTGGTGGCGCGCGGCGCCACGCTCGACGCCTTGCAGCGTGACGGCCTCGTGCTAATGCGTGGCGACGAACGCACGACCACCGCCGTGCACGCGGTCGAGGACCCGGCGGTGCTGGGCGTGCAAGACGTGGTGGTCATCGCGGTCAAGGCGCCGGCCCTGGCGGCCGTGGCCGCGCGCATCGCGCCGCTGATCGGCCCCGACACCCTCGTGCTGACGGCCATGAACGGCGTGCCGTGGTGGTTCCTCGAAGGCGGTTTCGGCGGTGCGCTGGCCGGAACGCGGCTTCAGGCCGTCGACCCCGACGGTGCGATTGCCGCCGCCATCCCGACCCCTCACGTGGTCGGCGGCGTGGTGCATGCGAGCTGTTCGCTGGATGCGCCCGGCGTGGTGCGCCACCATTTCGGCAACAAACTCATCATCGGCGAGCCCGCCGGCGGCACCGCGGCGCGGGTCACCGAACTCGCAGCGCGGTTGACGCGCGCCGGCATCGAGACCAGCGTGTCGCCGCAGATCCAGAAGGACATCTGGTTCAAGCTGTGGGGCAACATGACGGTGAATCCGATCAGCGCGCTCACCGGCGCCACCACCGACAAGATCATGTCGGACGAGTTGGTGATCGGCTTTATCTCTTCCGTGATGCTCGAGGCCAAGGCAATCGGCGCGCGCATCGGCATCGAGATCACCGACAGCCCGCAAGACCGCCACGCGGTCACGCGCAAGCTCGGCGCGTTCAAGACGTCGATGCTGCAGGACGTGGAAGCCGGTCGCGCCGTGGAACTCGACGCGCTGGTGACCGTCGTGCGCGAACTCGGGCAGCTCACGCACACCGCAACGCCGTTCACCGATGCGCTGCTCGGCCTCGCGCGCTTGCGGACGCGGCAGCTGGGCCTGTACCCCGGCTGATCAGGCCACGACGACCGGCACGCGCGGGGCCAGCGCGCACATGAGCTCGTAGCCCACCGTGCCGGCCGCCTGCGCGACCTCGTCGATCGGCAACACCGCGCCGCCCGACGCGTTGCCCCACAACGTGACTTCGCTGCCGAAGCCGGCCTCGGGCACCGGCGTGAGGTCGACCGTGATCATGTCCATGCTCACGCGCCCGACCAGGCGCGTGCGCACGCCGTTCACCAGCACCGGCGTTCCGGTGGTGCAGTGCCGCGGATAGCCATCGGCGTAACCGACTGCGGCCACGCCGATGCGCAGCGGCCCCTCGGCCGTGAAGCTGGAGCCATAGCCGACGGTGTCGCCGGCCTTCAGCGTTTGCACCGAGATGAGCCGCGTCGCGAGCGTCATGCCCGGCTGCAGGTGCCAGTGCGCCGCACTGCCGACCGGAAAATCCGGTGCGCTGCCATACAGCACGATGCCGGGGCGCACCCAGTCGCCGCGCGCTTCGCAGGCGTGCCGCAAGGTGGCTGCGCTGTTGGCGATCGACCGCTCGCCGGGCAGGTCGAGCGTCGTGCGCTCGAACACCTCGAGCTGGTGCGCGATGCCGCGGGTGCCGTCGGCGTCGCTGAAGTGGGTCATGAGCGTGATCTCGTCGACCTGCGGCAACGCGTTGAGCCGGGTCCACGCCGACCGGTAACGCGCCGGCGCGAAGCCGAGCCGGTTCATGCCGGAATTCAGCTTCAGGAAAATGCGCTGCGGCGTCTGGGTCTTGTGCGCTGCCAGCATGTCGATCTGCTCGTCGCAGTGCACTGTGTGCCAGAGGTCGAGGCGCGAGCAGAGTTCGAGGTCGCGCGCATCGAACACGCCTTCGAGCAGCAGGATCGGGCCGCGCCAGCCGAGCGCGCGCACGCGTTCGGCTTCGGCCAGGTCCAACAGCGCAAAGCCGTCGGCGGCGCGAAAACTGTCGAACACGCGCTCGATCCCGTGCCCGTAGGCATTCGCCTTGACCACCGCCCACACGCGGGATTCGAGCGCATCGCGGCGCACCCGTTCGAGGTTGTGGCGGAGCGCGGCGGCGTGAATGGTGGCGAGGATGGGACGGGGCACGGCGGGGAACTCTTCAGGGTGGACAAACACCCACAAACGCACGGGTGGAAGCGCTCATTTTGGCACTGCACCCCCATGCTATAACCGCGCATTCGCCATGGCGGGTCACCCTTTTCCACTATTGCCAGCAGCCCACTCTCTGGCCAGCCAGCCCCCTCGATGAAGCGCGGTTTTTACACCATCATGTCGGCCCAGTTCTTTTCGTCGCTGGCCGACAACGCGATTTTCGTGGTTGCGGTGGAATTCATGCGAAGCGTGGGCGCTGCCGAATGGCAGCGTGCCGCGCTGGTGCCGATTTTCGCGATCTTCTACGTGGTGCTGGCCCCGCTGGTCGGCGCCTTCGCCGACGCCTTGCCCAAGGGCAAGGTCATGTTCATCAGCAACGCGATCAAGGTGGTCGGCTGCCTGCTGATGCTGTTCGGCACGCATCCCTTGATGGCCTACGCGATCATCGGCCTCGGCGCTGCGGCCTACTCGCCGGCCAAGTACGGCATCCTGACCGAATTGCTGCCGGCATCGCAGCTGGTCAAGGCGAACGGCTGGATCGAAGGCCTGACGATTGCGTCGATCCTGCTGGGCATCGTGCTGGGCGGCACGCTGGTCGGCCACATGGTGTCGAGCCACCTGCTGGCGTTCGACTTTCCATTCATCGACACCGGCGTCGACACGCCGTCCGAGGCGGCGATCTCGGTGCTGATCTTCGTCTACATGATCGCGGCCTGGTTCAACACGCGCATCCCGCACACCGGTGTCGAGATGCGGCCGCTGCGCAGCAACCCGAACCACGGTGTGGCGCGCAACCTGGCCGCGCTGCTGCCCGACTTCTGGCATTGCAATGCGCGCCTCTGGCGCGACAAGCTGGGCCAGATCTCGCTGGCCACCACCACGCTCTTCTGGGGCGCAGGCGGCAACCTCAAGTACATCGTGCTGGCCTGGGCGTCGCTCGCCCTCGGCTACAACACCACGCAAGCGTCGGCGCTGACGGGTGTCGTCACCATCGGCATGGCGGTCGGCGCGGTGGTGGCATCGATGCGCATGCGCCTGGACATGGCGACCCGCGTGATTCCACTGGGCATCGGCATGGGTCTCCTTGTGATGGCGATGATCTTCATCCACAACGTGTGGCTGGCCGTGCCGTTCCTGATTCTGCTGGGCGGGTTCGGCGGCTTCCTGGTGGTGCCGATGAACGCGCTGCTGCAGCACCGGGGCCACAACCTCATGGGTGCGGGCCGGTCGATCGCGGTGCAGAACTTCAACGAGCAGGCGTGCATTCTTCTGCTTGGCGGCGTCTACAGCGCCTGCACCGGGCTGGGCCTGTCGGCGTATGCGGCCATCACCGTGTTCGGCGGGCTGGTGGCGGGCTTCATGTGGATCATCCGAGCCTGGCATCAAAACAACCTGCGCAAGTACCCGGAAGAGGTCGAACATCTCCTCGCGATCGCGCGCAGCGACAAGCACCACTGATCTTCCACGGACACAAGGACACGCCATGACCACGGTTTTCGATTTCGAAGCCCAGCAGATCGACGGCAAGACCGTGAAGCTGTCCGACTACCGCGGCAAGGTGCTGCTGATCGTGAACACCGCCAGCAAGTGCGGGTTCACGCCGCAGTTCGAGGGGCTGGAGACGCTCTACGAAAAGTATGCGGAACAGGGCTTGGTGGTCTTGGGCTTTCCATCAAATCAGTTCGCGTCGCAAGACCCGGGCAGCAATGAAGAGATCGGCGCGTTCTGTCTCAAGAACTACGGCGTGAGTTTTCCGATGATGGAAAAGATCGAGGTGAACGGCAGCGGCGCGACGCCGCTCTACCAGTGGCTCACCAAAGAAAAGCCCGGCCTCCTGGGCAGCACGGCCATCAAGTGGAACTTCACCAAGTTCCTGGTCGCGCGCGACGGGTCCGTGCTCAAGCGCTATGCGCCGCTCGACACGCCTGCTTCGATGACGCGCGACGTCGAGGCCGCGCTGGCTGGCTGAACCGCCGGGTCCCACGGCGTGGCATGCCGCAGCAGCGTGTCGCGGCTGCCTTCCAGCACGGTGTGGCTGCGGGCAAATTCGAACCAGCCACCGACATCGAATTCGTCTACCGGGCTGCGCACGCCCATGCCGACCAGCATTGAGAGCGAGTAGTCGTTCCACGAGTGGCAGGCCCGACGCGCGTGCCGCTGCAGCTCGTCGAACACGTGCTCGGCACTGTGCCGTGAAACGAAGCCGGCCGTGACGCCCAACCGGGTCATGTAGGCCACCTGCTGAATGTCCCAGGCCATCATGCTGAAACGATGGCCGAGCAATCGGTGCGGCGGCACCACCTGCGCGTCCGTCGACAGGAAACGGCACACGCCATGCAATGAGGCGAAGGCACGCGAATCGATCGAGCTGCCGGCCGCCCAGGCCGAAAAGGCCGCCTGCTCTTCCAGCGTCGCGCAACCCAGGTTTCGCAACCTGCCGAAGAGGGTGCGGCTGCAGCTTTCGGCAGAGTCGATGTCCCAGTGCGCGGCCAGGATGGCCCGGATGCGCTTGGCCGGCAGCGCGCTCTCGAGCTGGTTGAAGTTGTCGTGCTCCAGCAGGGCCATGTTCGCGCTCAGCAGGCAACCGAACAACTGCGCGGCGCTCATCTCCTCGGCCGGCGCGAACCGGATCGCACGCAGCCATCGTTTGCACGACCAGCCATAGCGCAGGCGAAACAGCGCCAGCGCGACAACGCCGCCGAGCGCGACCAGCAATGCGGAGGGGAGGAACAGCATGAGGGGGCCGTGCATGTGCGGTTCAGAGCATCAAAGCACGAGCCCCGGATCTCACTGCTCCGCGGACACCTCGATGTCGACGCGGCGGTTCGGCTGCAGGCAGCTCACCAGCGCAGGGGTTGCCCTGGCGCCGTCGCAGGTCGCGACCGGGCGACGCTTGCCCTCGCCCACCGTGCGGATCCGCTTGCCGTCGAGGCCTTGCGCCACCAGCAGGTCGCGCACGGTGTTGGCACGCGAGAGCGAAAGCGCATCGTTGTAGCTGTCAGAGCCCAGGCGATCGGTGTGCCCGGTCACGACCACGCCGTTGAGCTTGCTGCCGCTGCGCTGCAGCTCGGCGCCCAGTGCTTCGACGCGGCGCTTGCCCTCGGGCAGCAGGTCGGCCAGCGCGCTGCGATCGAAGCGGAACAAACCGTCGGCCGCCAGCGTGATCTTGCGCGGCGCAGCCGGTGGCACGACCACGGCGACCGGCTTCACTTCCACCGGGTTGAGCAACGCGGCGCAGGCCGGATTCTTCCAGTACATGCCGTGGGTCAACACGTCGCTGTTGAAGCGAACCATGTATTGGCAGGTGATGAACTCCGGGCCCTTGCCGGTGCGAAAGTGAAAGATGTAGTTCCACTCGCGCACGCCGAAGATGCCTTCGCTGAAGTGCGGCCAGTTGAGCAGGTCGCGCACCTGGTCCTTGCCCATGCCGGTGCGCATCGCGCGCAACGCCTCGAGGCTCGGGAACGTGCCCTGTTTCCACTTGGCCGATTCGAGCGCCGGGAAATCCTTGTCCGTCGGCGGCGCCGGGTTGTCGGCCGCGGCCCGCGCCTGGCCTTCGGGTGTGATCGTGTGGCTCGGGCTGGCACAGCCTGCGAGCAGCGCGACCGCACAGGCGGCGAGCGTGAAAGAGAACGCCCTGGCGGCGCGTGGTGCAAGTGATGGGGTCGATGTGTTCATGGTGAAAGCTCCCTCGTTCTTGTTGTTCAATTGAAGACCCATTCGGCGCCCACGGTGGCCGCCACGCCGGCGCGGCTCAGGCCCACGCCGCCCGTCAGGCTCCATCCGTTGTTGTCCGCCGTGCGGCGCATGCTCACGCCGACAGCGCTTTCGCCCTTGAAGACGCCGTATCCGATGCGCATGACCGTCTTGCCCGGCACGTAGCTGGCCGGCATCTGCACCGCCATGGCGGCGGCGACACCGGCGTAGGCGTTTTTCGAGACGCTGTCGATGCGGTTGTCGAGCTGCGCGGCCCGGGTGTTCGTGTACGCGTTGGCGGATGCCACGCCGCTGTTCAACTGGTTCACGTTGACCGCGTCGGTGCCCGCCACGCCGGGTGCCACGTTGTGCACCGAGACCGGTCCCGTCGTGTTGCTGCCGCCCAGCGACACGCTGTTGTAGTTGGTCGTGCCGTTGGCGTTGGTGTCGTACTTCACCGCCGTGTTGTCGATGTTCTGCACCGTGGTCTGCACCGCCTTGAGTTGCGACACATTGACCGCATCGCTGTCGACCGTGCCCGCGGCCACACCGTTGATCTGGCGGAACTGGCCTGCCGCCGCGTTGCCGACCGACACGCCGGCCAGCGTGCTGGTCGTCGCGTTGATGGCGGCGGTCTGCGCCGTGCTGGCACCGTTCGGCACGTAGCCGGCGGCACCGGGCACCGTGCTGGCGACCGAGCCTGCACCCAGCGCCACGCCACCCGCGGTGTTGACCACGCTGCCCGCGCCGATCGCCACGCCCTGCACGCCCAGCGCGCTGGCCTGGGTGCCCAGCGCGATCGAGTCCGCCGACACGCTGCGCGCCGCCTGGCCGATGGCGATGCCGCCCGGGGCCGAGGCTTGCACCGTGGCGCCGTTGCCGATGCCCACGCCGTTGTTGCCGTTGACCACCGTTTGCGGTCCGACCGCAACGGACTCCATGCCAACCGCCAGCGAGTCCGGCGCGCTGGAGTTGGCATGGAAGTACTTCGTCGGCGTGACAGCAAAGGAACCCAGTGCGCCGGTCAGCTGGCGCAGCGTGACGGCGTCTTGCGCCTCGGTACCGTCCGCCACGTTCGTGATCTGACGGTAGCTCGTGGCGTTGCCCACGGAGACCGCGCCGAGCAGCGTCCGGTCCGTGGTGTTGTAGGGGATGAGCGCGGTGCTCGAGGTGATCTGGCCGCTGGTGCCGGCGATGGCGCGGTCGGAAACGGAGCCTGCCCCCAAGGCGACCGAATTGAGAACGTTGGCCTTGGCCTCGTAACCCAATGCGGTGGAATTGGCGGCGCCGCCTGCGCGTGCACCGACGAGGACCGAATTGGCTGCGCTGTCTTGCGTGTCATGGCCGATCGCCACAGTGTCCGCAAACTGGGCCATGGCGCCGTAGCCCAACGCCGTGCTGCCGAAATCGCCGGCCCAGCTGCCGTAGCCGACGGCTGTAGCGCCGCCAGTGCCGACCGCCGACGCGTTAGAGCCAATCGCTACACCGCCAGCGGCCGAAGCCTTGGCTTCCGTCCCCATCGCGACCGCGAAGTCGCCCCCTGCGGATGCCTTTTCACCGGCGGCCATGGCCTGTAGCCCCGTCGCGCCGTCGTTGTCGGCGTTGCTCCCTACCCCGGAGCTCACGCCTTGCACGCTGTAGTACTTGGTCTTGTTGGCCGCCACCGTGGTCGACAGGTTGTTGATCGCGTCGTTCGTCGCGTACAGCTGCGAGCCATTGATGGCATCGGTGCTGGTTCCGCTGATCCGGCCAGCAGCGACATTGGTGACGGTGCGCACGCCGTTCACTGCCGCGCCCGTGCCCACGCTGACCGTGCTGGTCGCGTCGGTCCCGGCGAAGACGTACGGGGTGCCGCGGATGGTCGTGCCCGCGGTGTTCACCACGGCCGCCGTGACCGAGTTGGCGCCGAGCGCCACGTCGCCGACGTTGGCCACCGCTTTGGCCTGGTAGCCCAGCGCGGTGGAGTTGGCAGCACCGTTGGCACGTGCGCCGACCAACACCGAATTGATTGCACTGTCTTGCGTGTCGTGCCCGATGGCCACGGTTTCCGCAAAAGAAGCGGCCGCGCCATGCCCGATGGCGGTGCCGTCTTTCCCGCCGACATAGGCCGCATAGCCCACCGCTGTGGCGCCCTCACTGGCCGCAGTCGAATTGGCACCGAGTGCTGTGCCACCTGGGCCCGACGCCTCACTCACCGCGCCCATCGCAACACTGAGGTTGCCTGCCGCGCTCGAAAGCTCGCCGGCGGCCATCGATTGCAGACCGGTCGCGCCGTCGTTGTTGACATTGCTTCCCACGCCGGTCGCTGTGCCGTTCACGCTGTAGTACTTGGTCTTGTTGGCGGCAACCGTGCCCTCCACCGCCTTCAGCTGCGACACATTCACCGCATCGGTGTTCAACGTGCCGGCCGCGACGTTGGTGATCTGGCGGTACTGCTTCGTGGTCGCGTTACCGACCGAGATGGCACCATAGGTTTTGCTGGCGGTCGCAGCGATCGCCGCGGTCTGCGCAGTATCGGCATTGGTTGGCACATACCCTGCCGCACCGCCGGCGATGCTGGCAACAGAATTGGAACCCAGCGCCACCGAGTCGGACACGTTGGCTTTGCTCAGAAAGCCGATGCCCACCGCCCCGCTGCTCGACGCGCCCGCCGCCGCGCCGATCGCGATGGCGGTGGTGTTGCTGGCGGTCGCGCCATTGCCGACCGCGACCGCGCCGCTGCCTGAAGCCGTGCTGCCAGCGCCAAGGGCCGTGCTGGTACTGCCAGACGCGGTGCTGCCGGTGCCCAACGCGGTGGCATCTGAGTTCAACGCTTTGCTTTCATAGCCGATCGCGGTCGACTGCACGCCGCTCGCTATGCTGCCAACGCCCAGTGCAGACGCACTGGTGGCTGTCGCCTTGCTGCGCGTGCCGACCGCCACCGTCAGCGAGTCGTTGGCAGTCGCGCCGTTGCCGATCGCGACCGTGCCGTCCGCATAAGTGTTGACGATGGCAGTTGACCCCAGTGCCTGCGCGTTCAGGCCCAAGGCGACCGAACCCGAGCCCGTCGCGGTCGCAGTGTCGCCGATGGCGACGCTGCTTGCCGAATTGGTCAGCACCTTGGCACCCACGCCCATGGCGATCGCGTTTTTACTGCTGGCCGCCACCGACGCATTCTTGCCTGAGGCGATCGCGTCGGCACCCGCAGCGCCGAGGTTGTCCTCGTTGGTTCCACCGGTCGAATTGACGCTGTAGTACTTGGTCTTGTTCGCGGCAGCCACGGCTTCGGCGGCTTTCAACTGCGAAACGTTGACCGCGTCGCTGTCTGCGGTGCCCGCCGCGACCGCATTGATCTGGCGGAAGATGCCGCCGGCCGCATTGCCGACGGACAGCGCGCCCTGCGTACCTTTCGTTGCCGTGATGGCTGCAATCTGTGCGGCGTCTGCATTCGACGGCATGTAGCCGAGAATCCCTGCTGCGGTGCTCGCGGCTGACGCATTGCCCAATGCCACGCCACCCACAGCGGTCGCCACGGTGTTGTTGCCCAACGCCATGGTGTTGGCGATTCGCACGGTTCCGGGGCTCGCTTGCGCATTTGTACCGATTGCGATGGCACCTGTTACTCCAAGCGCACTGACCATGTCGGCGCCGGCACGCGCACCCGAGCCAATTGCGATTTGGCTTGAATTAACGCCAGCGCCGGCTGCCGGCGTTGGGCCGGCGACGGCGGTTGGGCCAATCGCCACAGAGCCATTGTTGGCGCGCGAAGAGTCGCCAATTGCAACAGCGCCTGAACCGGTGCCTTCTGCCTTGGCACCGATGACGACGGTCGCAAAGCCTGAGGTGTTGTTCGGAATGCTTCCAAACCCGCCGCCGCTGGTGGCCCCGGCGCCGATCACGACACCTCCGGCACCTGTGGGCGTGTTGTCTGTGAATTTGGCGCCTCGCCCCATCACAACGGTGTCGATGCCGACGGTCGATGTGTCTTTCCCGATGGCGACCGAACCATTGCCCGCCGCTGTCGCAGTGTTGCCGACAGCGACCGCGTTCGCGCCAGAAGCGACGGCCGCATTGCCGCAAGCCACTTCGAAGCCGGAACCGCTGGTCGTGCCCACCGGCGCACCACCGACCGGATTCACACAAACCGCATCCTGCGCAGCCGCGTCGGTCGGCATCAGTCCGGCCATCATCAAGGCCGCAGACACTGCCACCACTGCGCCCGACGAGCGTTTTCCGCAAGACCGCGTCAGTTCGGAAGCGGCGACCCAGGCGCCGAGCGATGCATTCCAGATGGATTTGTAAGACCGGTTCATTGACACTCCTCGTTGGTTTTGTTTCCAACAGAAACAAATTCCTGTCAGCCGAAAGTGAGTATCAAAGTGACGTCAGCGTCTAAAAAGTCAAAAACAAACAATGTGGAACGCCTGCGACGCTCAAAAATAACAATGCGTGACAAATTGCGCAAAAAAATCAGCCCCACTCCCGGCAATGGCTGGGTGAATGTGAAGGTAATTGTCAATAACTGTTAATTGCTCCGTTCCATGGGAGGGAGAACCCCACGGCGGCAATTCGTCAAACGCTTTGGTCTGCAATCTTCGAAAGTACGTCGGGTTGCAGGATGGTGATGGTGTTGTAGGCACACCCGATCACGCCGGCTGTTTCCAGTCGATGCAGTTCCTTGTTCACCGTCTGGCGCGACACGCAGAGCATGTCGGCAAGATCGTCCTGCGAGAGACGCAGCTTGAGCAGCGTTCCCGCCTGGCGCTGCACGCCGAAGAGTTTCGACAGCCGCCGCAAGGTGGCTGCAATGCGGTGGTCGGCACCGCCGATCACCACCTGGTCGAGCACGGTGCCGATGAGTTGCGCCTTGCGGTCGATGGCGAATTCGCACACGTCCCGCCATCGCATCGGCTCCGAATCGAACAAGGTGTGCAATTCGCTGCAGGGCATGTGCACGACAGATGCATTCTCACGCGCGACGTAGCCGTATTTGACGGGCGTCTCCGCGAACAGCCGAACCAGGCCAATGACCTCGCCGGGCCCTGCGATGCCCATGACGAAGCGCCGGCCATTGGCCGCGACGAGGCTGATTTCCAGCAATCCGGAGACGGCGAGCAGCACGTGATCGGCTGTGCCGATGCACGTCGAGACCGCGTCGCCGCGCCGGTACTGCCGAAGACTGCTCCCCTTCGCGAGCCGCTCTATCCACTCGGCAGAAGCGCGGGAAAAAAGTCGGGATGCCGACAGCGCGTTACGGATCAACGCCATTAAATCTGCAGGACGCGGCTCGCTGCTCATGGGTTGCTCCGTATCGCGTTGCGGTTCGCGGACATCGACTGCGGTCAGCGCGCAGCGTCTCGCCCGGTCACTTCGATCTCGACGCGGCGGTTCGGCTGCAGGCACTGGATCAGGGCCGGCGTGATGCGCTCGCCCGTGCAGTCCTTCACCGGCTGCGATTCGCCGACATCCGACGAGCGGATCAGCTCCGGCGCAACGCCGTTCTGCGTCATGTAATCGCGCACGGTGGCGGCGCGCGCTCGCGACAGGGCGAGGTTCTCTTCGTTCGATCCGATGCGATCGGTGTGGCCGGTCACGACCACGGCCGTCGGCTGGACCTTGCCGGCACGGATGCCGGCGGCCATGGCGGTCAGCTTTTCGCGGCCGCCCGGCAGCAGGTCGGCCAAGGCCGAACGGCCAAACACGAAGAGGCCGTCGGCGGCCAGCGTCACGCGCTGGCCCGCGGTGGCGGTGGCAGGCACAGGCGCTGCGGCCACCAGTGCGGGCGGATTGGCGATCTGTTCGCACGCCGGGTCGGCCCAGTGCGTGCTGACCACGACGTCCTTCTCGTCGAAGCGCGTCTTGAACTGGCAGGTGACGTACTTGTCGCCCTGGCCCGTGTAGAAGTTGAACGCGTAGTCCCACTCACGCACGCTGAAGATGCCTTCGCTGAAGTGCGGGTTGCCCAGTTGCAGACGCACCTGGTCCTTGTTGAGACCGGGGCGCACACGGCGCGTGTGGTCGGGGCCGACGAAATCGCCGGTGTGCAGGTACGAACTGTCGAGCGACGGGAACGTGACCTGTGCCGGGTCGGCCGCGTACGCCGGTGCGGCGAGGCAGACGACGAGCGCGAGTGCCATGCCACCGATGGTGGCGGCGTAGGCCGTGGCAGGTTGCCACTTGAAGCTGGATTTGGACATGATGAATAACCGTTGAATTGAGATCAGTTGAAGACGCCGGAGATACCGACACGCGCACCCACACCGCCGCTGGAGACCGACACGCCGCCGGTGATGCTCCAGCGACCGTTGTCGGCGGTGCGGCGCAGCGTCACCGCTGCAGCCGTCTGCTGCTGGTAGTAGCCGAGGCCTGCCGAGTAGGTCAGCTTGCCGGCCACGTAAGGCGCGCTTTCCATCGCCATGGCGGCGGCGGCACCGGCGTAAGCCTTCTTCGCCACGCCGTCGATCTGGCCCTGCACCGCAGCGACCTGCTGGTTGGTGTACGCATTGGCACTGGCGACGCCCGCGTTCAACTGGTTGACGTTGACCGCATCGGTGCCGGCCACGCCGGGTGCCACGTTGTGGACCGAGACGGGCCCGGTGTTGTTGCCGAGGGTCACGCCGTTGTAGTTGGTGCTGCCATCGACGTTGGTGTCGTACTTGACCGTGCCCTTCAACTGCGAGACGTTGACGCCGTCGGTGTCGGCCACGCCGGCCTTCACGTTGGTGATCTGCCGTTCGTTGCCGACCGAGCCGACCGACACCGAGTTGGCGCGGTCTGCCACCGAGCCCATGCCCAGGGCCACCGAGTTGGCGGCCGTGGCCGACGCGCCGTTGCCCAGCGCCGTGCTGTTGACACCGGAGGCCGTCGAGCTGTTGCCGACCGCGGTGCTGTTGTTGCCCGACGCCACCGAGCCTGCGCCGCCCGCTGCGGAGTTGAGGCCGGTCGGCGACGGCGGCGGGGTGTTCGTGTCCTGGCTGACCTGGAACATGCCCTTGGCACCGTTGTTGATGTTGGTGATGTCACCGGCAATTTCGGTGATCCGGCCGTCGGTGTAGGTGTTGGCTTCCTTCACCGCGCCGTCGAGCTGGCGCAGGTTGACCGCGTCGGTGGCCAGCTTGCCGTCGGCCACGTTGCTGATGGTGCGGGTCTCGCCGGTCGCCGCGTTGCCGACCGACACCGTGCCGACCGTGTTGTTCACCGCGTTCGAGTACTTGCCGGTGTAGCTTTCTGCGCCGCGGCCGCCGTCGTTCGCGCCTTGGCCGAGGGCGACCGAACCGGCACCCGATGACGTGGCGCCGTTGCCCACGGCCGTGCTGCCGGTTGAAGATGCGGTGCTGTCGTTGCCCAGCGCCATCGCGCTGTTGCCGGAGGCCTTCGCATTCGCACCGCCCGCCACCGACTTGGTGCCGGTGGGCAGCGGTGGCGGCGAGTTGTAGTCCTGGCTGACCTGGAACATGCCGGCCGCGCCGTTGGAGATGTTGACGATCTTGCCGTCCACCGCCTTGAGCTGGCTCAGGTTGACGGCATCGGTGTCGTCGGCGCCTGCGGCCAGGTTGGTGATGCGGCGCTCCTTGCCGGCCGAGCCGACCGACACTTCGCCGATGGCGGTCGTACCGACGATCGGCAGGGCGACGCCGGTCGCGCTCAGCGGCTGCCAGCCGGTCTTGGCGATCGTGGCGCCGGTGGCCACCGAGTCGTTGCCGAGGGCGATGCTGTTGTCACCCGTGACGTTGGCGTTCGAACCGATCGCCACGCTGTTCTTGCCCGAGGCGACAGCGCGCGGGCCGGCCGCCACGCTTTCCGCACCGATGGCCTGGCTGTCTGCCAGCACCGAGTTGGCGTGGAAGTACTTGGTGCCGCCGTTGAAGAGGTTGTTGACAGCCAGGTTCGTGGCGTTGAGTTGCGAGCCGTTTACCGCGTCAGTCGAGGTCATGCTCAGTTGGCCGGCCGAGACGTTCTGGATCTGGCGCGTGCTGCCCAGCGCACCCACCGACACCACGCCGACCGACGTGCCGCCGGCGAAGTTGTACGGCGTGCCGCCGATGGTGGCGCTGGCGGTGTTCACTGCGGCGGTCGTCGTTGCGTTGCTGCCCAGCGCGACGCTGTCGGCGATGCTGGCGGTGGCGCCGCGGCCGATGGCCACTGCGTTGGCAGCCGAGGCGGTGGCGTTGTAGCCGAGGGCGCTGGAGCCCACCGCTTGTGCGTGTGCGTCATCGAGTGCCAAGCCGGTGTCGTTGGTGCGCACATAACGCACGCCCTTGCCGTTGTTGGTGATGTAGGTGTTGTCGACCGGGCCGGTGATCTGGAACAGCTGCGCGCCGTTGATCGCGTCGGTGCTGGTCGCGTTCACGGCGCCCTGGCTCAGGTTGGTGATCTTGGTGCCGCCGGTCAGGCCGCCGTCCGCCGAAGTGGCGCCGGCCAACGTGACGGTGTTCTTCGGGTCGCCGAGCGAGCCGTCGTACTTCACCGTGCGGTCGTCGAGCGCCTTCAGCTGGCTCACGTTGACGCCGTCGGTGTCCGCGCCGCCAGCGGCGACGTTGGTGATGCGGCGTTCCGCGCCGGCCGTGCCGATCGAAATTTCGCTGGTGGCTGTGGGGGCCTTGATGGCGGTGATCAGGCTGCCGGTGGGCACGAAGGCGGCGGTGCCGAGCGTGGCGCCGTTGGCGATCGAGTTGGAGCCCAGGGCGATGTTGCCCACGCCGGTGGCCGATGAGTTCGCGCCGATGGCGACAGCCTTGTCCGAGTTGGCCAGGGCGTTGGTGCCGAAGGCGACGGTGTCGTTGATGGCCAGCGTGCCGACCTTTGTGCCGGCCTGATTGCAACCATCGACCAAAGGCACGCACACCACTGTGCCGCCCGGCGTGATGGTGGCGCTGCCGGCGTTCTTGCCGACCGCCACGTTGCCGCTGCCGGTCACGCCGACACCGGCGTTCGTGCCCATGGCCGAGTTGTCGGCACCGCTGACGAACTGGCCCGCGCCCGCGCCGAATGCGTTGTTGAAGACGCCATTCATGGTCCAGCCTTCAGCCGTAGTGAGCTGGTACGCCTTGCCGCCACCCGTCACATAGTTGCCGGCGGCATCGCCGAGTGCGGTGTTGCCGCTCGACGAGGCGTTCTGGCCGGCCCGGTAGCCCACCGCCGTGTTGTCGTTGCCGCCGGCTGCGCCGGCCCAGTTTTGACCCGCACGGGTGCCGACATTGGTGTTGCGATCGCCGACAACGCCCTGGCCGCTGAAGCTGCCGAGGCTGGTGTTCAGGCTGCCCTTGGTGCCGTTGCCTGCGGCGTAGCCGCCCAGCAGCGTATTGGAATCGCCGGTGACATCCTGGCCCGAAAGGTATCCGAGGACAGAGTTGTACTGCCCTTGCATCTTGGTACCAGCGCCGTTGCCGATGACAGTGATGTACGCGCCGTTCATGTTCTGACCAGCGCCGTTGCCGATCACCACGATGTCCTGCCCCGTGGTGCCCGTGCCTGCCGAACCGCCGATCGCGGTCATGCTGGTTCCGGCCGCCTGGGCGTTGTTGCCCAGCGCAATGGCGGAAGTACCGGTCGCCGTTGCACCCAACGTGCCCCCCGTCGTCTGCACCACATCACCCGCCATCGCAAGCGAGCTGCCCATGGCCAGCGTGGT
Organism: Variovorax sp. PAMC 28711; assembly: GCF_001577265.1. Lineage (NCBI taxonomy): Bacteria > Pseudomonadati > Pseudomonadota > Betaproteobacteria > Burkholderiales > Comamonadaceae > Variovorax > Variovorax sp. PAMC 28711. The sequence continues at coordinate 1,897,307 of NZ_CP014517.1, forward strand.
GGCGATCAGCGCGATCGAGCCGCTGCGCTTGCCCTGTGACTTGACGGCTTCCGAAGCCGCGACCCAGGCGCCGAGCGCCTCATTCCAGATTGACCGATATGACTTGTTCATGATTTTTAATCCCTGTTGCGTTACGGCACCGACGCCGCGTGTCTACGAATTCACCGGGAGATTCCGGCGCCGTCCTTCCCTGAATCCAGGGCAGGCGCCGATGGTTGTCGAGCGCCCCGGGGCGAACAGGAGCGCTGCGAGACTTCGTCAGAATTGAGCTGAAAGGATTGGGCAAAAGCGGTGCTAGTTCACATTTCGGCGGCGCGCGCCAGCCCTCCGGCAGCAGCCGAACGCTACGAGGCCGTGACATTGGGTTCCACTAAGGCCCTGTCACACATCCACCCTCGTCATGCGCATCGCAGTCCTCGAAGACGACCCTCATCAACTGACGCACGCCGTGCAGGCGCTCGACCGCCATCTCGCGATCGCCGATGAGGAGATCTCCACCATTCCCTTCGAAAGCGGCGAGGCCTTGCGCCGCGCGCTTCGCACCGAAACCTTCGACGCGCTGATCCTCGATTGGGGCGTGCCCGACCTCGACGGCATCGACCTGTTGCGCTGGCTGCGGTGGATCAAGCAGGACGACGTGCCGGTGCTCATGCTCACCTCGCGCGGTGCCGAGCGCGACGTGGCCGAGGCACTCGGCCTGGGTGCCGACGACTACGTCGCGAAGCCGTTTCGTGCCATCGAACTGTGCGCACGCGTGCGGCGCCTCCTGACCCGACGCCTCGCCGGCCCGGCCGGCAGCGCGTCGGCCGCGCCGATCATCAGCACCGAGCGCTTCGGCCCCTGGGTGTTCGATCGCTCGACGCTGAGCGTGACCATCGACACCACGGCGCAGACCTTCGTGCTGACCGATCGCGAGTTCAAGCTGGTGCTCGCCCTGTTCCGTCATCTCGGTCGGCCGGTCTCGCGCACGTACCTGCTGGAGAGTTCGGGCCATCGCGGCGACGCGGTGTCGTCGCGCGCACTCGACAGCCACATCTACCGCCTGCGCAACAAGCTCGGCCTGCACGCCGGCAACGGCGTGCGATTGCAGACGGTGTACGGACAAGGCTACCGGCTCGAATGGGCAGACGAATCGGCCGACCGCGAGCCGTTGGCGCATGCGGGCTGACGGCCGCTTCATGCGACGGCGGCTGCTCACCGACTCGCTGCTGATCGCGCTGCTGCTGCCGCTGTTGCTGCTGTGGCTCGACGGCCGAACCGGCTTGCCGGAAGCCAATCGCATGGTCTACGACCGCCTGCTGCAGACGCTGCCGGCCACCGCCTCCGGCGATGTCGTGATCATCGGCATCGACAAGCGCAGCATCGACGCCATCGGCCCGCTGCCCTGGCCGCGTTCGGTGCACGCCGAGTTGCTCGAACGCCTTGCGCCGGCGGCACCCCGCTCGGTGCTGTTCAACGTGTTTTTCGATGCCGGCAGCGCGCGACCCGAGGACGACCAGCGCCTGGCCCGCGCCATCGGCGCGCTGCCCGTCTACCTGCCGCTGGACTACACCCATCCATCGGCCGCAGCGCCGGGCGTTCGCACCGGCTTCACCGACCCGCTCGCCATGCTCGCGCAGCATGCGGAGGGAATCGGCCACGCCAACGTCGCGCCGGATGCCGACGACCGGGTGCGCACCATCTTTCGCTACGAAGGCACCGCCGAGCGGCTGGTGCCCTACGTCGGCCTGCTCATGGCCACCGGCGCGCAAGACGCGTCGCCGGCCAACCCCGTGTTCGCGCCTCGCGGCGACTGGAGCAAGCTGTCGCGCTTCGGCTTCCGGTTCGCGGGACCGGCCGGCACCTACCGGACGGAATCCTTCATCGACGTGCTGCGCGGGGCGGTGTCTGCGGACAGCCTTCGCGGCAAGTACCTGATGGTCGGTGCGCTGGCGGACTCGCGGGTGAACGACCAGCTGGCCGTGGTCGGCGTGGGCGCGCGCAGCAGCATGCCGGGCGTCGAGATCCATGCCAATGCTTTCGATGCCTTGCGCCAAGGTCGCACCCTCGAGTTCCCGACGCCGGTCGCCGGCACATTGTGGAAGGTCGTGCCGATCTGGATCGCGCTCGCGCTGTTCCTGCTGAGTGCGCGGCATGCGCTGGCCAGCGCCATGCTGCTGGTCACCGGCTGCGCGTTGCTCGCGCTGATCGCCGTGTCGCAGGCGCATTACATGCCGCCGATCGCCACCTCGATGGCCGGCATCGCACTGAGCTACCTGCTGTGGAGCGGCCGGCGTTTCAGCGCGATGCTGCTGTTCTTGCGGCAACGCATCGATGCGCTGAATGCCGTGCCATCGGGCGCCTTCGAACCGCCGACCACGCCGCGTGCAGTCGCGCTCGATGCGGTCGAAGAACGCGCGCACAGCCTCGACCGGGCCATCCAGCGATTGGTGGGCCTGCAGGCGATGCTGAACGAGAGCCTGCAGATGATGCCGGTGGCGGTCGCGGTGTGCCGCGCCGACGGCGTGATCGCGCAGAGCAACGCCGTCGCGCGCCAGCTGTTGACGGGGCAACCTGCCATTGCCGGCCCTGCCGGCGCCGGCGATCCGCTCGAGGGGCGAAACCTCCTCGACATACTCTCTCGCATGCAGCGAAAGACGATTTCAGACGGGCTGCAAGCCGACGCCGCCGACCGCTGGGCGCAGGCGATGGACGGCGAATACACCACCGCGGGCCACGATGTGCTGCGCGTGCATGCGGTGCAGCTCGCCGGCCTCGGCGATGCGCCCGGCACGCACCGGGTCGTGGTGCTGCGCGACCTGACGACCGAACGACGGGTGCAGGGCGAACGCGAGCGCTGGTTCGCGTTTCTTTCACACGATTTGCGCAGCCCGCAGGTGTCGATTCTGAGCCTGCTCGCACTGCACGCCGACCAGGAAAGCGGCCGCATCGACACCGCGCAACTGGTGCAGGGGGTCGAGCGCCAAGCGCATCGCACGCTCGCACTCACCGAGAACGTGATGAGCATGATCGAGACCGCCGCCAGTCGCCAGGACCTGTCGGCCATTCCGATGGGGGACGCGGCGATGGACGCCATCGACGCGAGCTGGCACTACGCGCAAAGCCGCGGGGTGTTGCTGGCGCCGATGCTCGGCGATGACGACTGCATCGTGCGCGCCGATCGCCCGCTGTTGACCCGCGCGATCCTCAATCTGCTGACCAACGCGATCCGTCACAGCGCACCGGGCCGCACGGTGCATGTGTGCATGAGCCAGAGCCAGTCCGCCCTGCACGGCGGCGCGGTCGGGGAGGCGGTGTTGTCGGTGCGCGACGAAGGCGAAGGCATGTCCGCGGAGAAGCTGGCCCGCATCCTGAAAACCGATGCGCGTGAAAGAGCGCCGGGACAGCCGGCGCATGCGCACGACGTCCAGGGCTGGGGCATCGGGATGTCGGTGGTGCACGCCGTGATCGAGCGGCATCGCGGCTGGCTGGACGCGCACAGCGCACCGGGCGTCGGCAGCACGTTTTTGCTGGGCCTGCCTTTGCAGGCGCTGTCGATGGAGGAAGCCGACTATTCGAGGAACACGCCGCAATCGGCCGGCAACCAGCGCATGCTGCCGACCCTGTAGTCGGCATCGAACAGCAGCTTGTACTGGCAGGTGGTGAGGCCGCCGCCGCTCTTGAAGTCGAGCCGGTAATCCCACTCGCGCACGCCGGCGATGCCTTCGTCGAACTGGGGCGTTCCGAGCAGCGCAACGACCTGGTCCTTGTGCATGCCGGTGCGGATCAGCCCGAGCTTTTCGCGCACCACCGCACGGCCCGGCTTGCGCAGCGCCGGATCGTGCGAAATGGCCGGAAAGACGATGCGCTGCGCGCTTGTGCCGTCATCGGCGATGCCCCGGCTGGGGTTGTTGGTAACGCAGCCGTGCAGTGCAAACAGTGTGCAGGCGCCGAGCGCGCCGATCCGCCAGATTTTCATTCGTGACTCCCTGAGCGGCCATGATGCCGCGCGAACAGGGAGCGACGCGAACCCGGGGCGAACGCCGGCCCGCGGGTCGTTACTTCCTGCGCACTCTGCGCGGATACCTGCAGGTCAGAAGCGGAAGTCTGCCGTCTTGGGCGTGTCGCCGACCGTCACCGGCTGCTTCTGCGTGGTGCCTTGCGCGGTGGCCTGGACGGTGTAGCGACCCGCCGGTACGTCGACGAGGCAGACCGGACCCGTGGCGCGCAGGGTGAACCCGGGTGCGCCGCCTTCGCGCTGGATCGCGACGTCGACATCGGCCACATAGGCGCCGTCCTGGCGTGCGAACAGCAACGACAACGGATGGGACTTCATCGCGGCGCGGAAAGCGGTCGATTCATCGGAGCCGATGCCGCCGCAAATCCAGCGAAAGGCGCCCTCGCCTTTCATGGCGGGCATCGCGGGTGGCGTTTGCGCCTGCGCCTGCAGCGCGCCGGCCATGCACAACGCGGCGGCGATCAACGGGATTCGGTTCTTCATGCGGAGGGCTCCTTGGGCGAAGACGCCTCCGTCAAGGCCGCATCGAGCACCTCGATCCAGTGCTTCACGGCCACGGTGCTGCCGCTTTGCAGATGGGTGATGCATCCGATATTGGCCGAGACAATGGTCGTCGGTTGCAACTGGTTCAAGTGTCCCAGCTTGCGGTCACGCAACGTGTAGGCGATTTCCGGTTGAAGCACCGAATAGGTGCCGGCCGATCCGCAACACAGGTGCGACTCGCTTCGCGCGACCTGCACGTCGAAACCGAGCGCGCGCAGATTCACTTCGACGCCGCCGCGCAACTTCTGGCCATGCTGCAAGGTGCAGGGCGGGTGATAGCCGACCACGCCGGTGGGCGCCTTCACGCGGCCCTTGAGCACCGGCACCAGGTCGGGCAGCAGCTCGCTCAGGTCGCGCGTGAGTTCGCTGACGCGCCGCGCTTTGAGCGCATAGGCCGGATCGTCGCGCAGGATGTGGCCGTACTCGCGCACCGTGACACCGCAACCCGATGCGTTCATGACGATCGCCTCGACTTCGTCGCGCTCGACTTGCGGCCACCACGCATCGATGTTGGCGCGCATCTGCGCCTTGGCGCCGTCCTGGTCGTTCAGGTGGAACTTGACGCCGCCGCAGCAACCGGCTGCGCGCGCGATCACGGTCTGGATGCCCGCCGCATCGAGCACCCGGGCGGTCGCGCTGTTGATGTTGGGCATCATCGACGGCTGCACGCAACCGGCCAGCATGAGCACCTTGCGCGCGTGCGTGGCGGTCGGCCAGGTGCCGGCGTCCTGTCTGGCGGGCACCTTGGCCTTGAGCGCCTCGGGCAGCAGCCCGCGCACCGACTGGCCCAGCTTCATGGCCGGGCCGAACAGCGGCGACGGCAGCGCTTCCTTCAAGAGCCAGCGCGTGGCCGATTCCACCGCGGGGCGCGGCACCTTCGCATCGACGATCTTGCGGCCGATGTCGACCAGGTGGCCGTACTGCACGCCGCTCGGGCAGGTGGTCTCACAGTTGCGGCAGGTGAGGCAACGGTCCAGATGCAGCTGCGTGCTGCGCGTCGGCGTCTTGCCTTCGAGCACCTGCTTGATGAGGTAGATGCGTCCGCGCGGGCCGTCGAGCTCGTCGCCGAGCAGCTGGTAGGTCGGGCAGGTCGCGGTGCAGAAGCCGCAGTGCACGCATTTGCGCAGGATCGCCTCGGCTTCCTGGCCGTCGGCGGTGTCGCGAAATTCGGGAGCGAGTTCGGTTTGCATGGAAGGTCAAAGGTCCCGATAAAAGCGGCCGCGATTGAAGATGCGGTGCGGATCGAATTCGTGCTTGAGCGCGCGATGGATGCGCGCCAGCGGCGGGCTCAACGCGTCGAACTTTGGAACGGAGTCGGTCGCAGCGCCAAGCGAGTCGGGCGATGCGGCAGCGAACAGCGTCGCACTGCCGCCCGCCGCCCGCGCCGCGTCTCGCAGCGCCTCAGCCTGCCCGCGCGCGGCACAGTACCAACGCTGCCCGCCGTGCCATTCGATCAACGGCATGCCGTCGAGCGCCAGCACCGGCGCGGTTTGCGGCACCGACAGCCGCCACAGGTCGGCAGCGCCATCGTCGACAAGGCGTGCGGCGAACCAGGGATGCTGCTGGTCGCGCAGCGACTGCCAGAAGGCCGCTGCCTGCTGCGCATCCTGCCTCTCGCCGCCCAGATGCCCGCATGCCGCTTCGACCGCAGCCACCGCCCCGCGCAGACGCAGCGCGAGCCGGCCGACGCCATCGGCCTCGTGCCAGGCGCTCGCGTTCAGCGGCAGCGGCCGGCCGCCCCATTCGTTGAGCAGGCGCAACGCATCGGCCTGGCTGCAGTCGAAACTCAGCGTGGCCTCGGCCGGCGCCACCGGCAGCACCTTCAGGCTCACTTCCGCGATGAGGCCCAACACGCCGAGCGAACCGGCCAGCACGCGCGAGACGTCGTAGCCCGCGACGTTCTTCATGACGGTGCCGCCGAAGCTGAGCACCTCGCCGCGTCCGTTGACCAACGTCGCACCGAGCACGTAGTCGCGCACCGCGCCGACGCTCGCGCGGGACGGACCGCTCAGGCCCGCCGCGACCATGCCGCCGACGGTGCCGCCGCGCACGCCGGGGTTGGCAGGATGGGCGAAGCGCGGCGCCTCGAAAGGCAGGCACTGCCCGTGTTCGGCCAGCAGCGCCTCGAGTTCGGCCAGCGGCGTGCCGGCGCGCACGGTGACCACGAGTTCGCTGGGTTCGTAGCTGGTGATGCCGTGCAGCTCGCTGGTGACCAGCGGCTCGCCTTGCGGGGCCTCGCCGTAGAAGTATTTGGTGCCGCCGCCGCGGATGTCGAGCGGGGTGGCGTCGGTGGCGGCCGCGCGGATGCGATCGGCGATCTGGCGAAGGGCTGGATCCATGAGGGCGATCGTACCGCTGGCGGCCGCGGGCTTCAGTCTTCGAAGAAGCTCACCGACATGCCGGGCGTCGCGACGTGCATCGACACCACGCAGCCGGAAGCGGGCCGCTGCTCGATCTCTTCGGCCGGGCGGCCGCGGCGGGCGCTCGTCACGAACAGTGTTTTCAGGTCGTCTCCGCCAAAACACGGCATGGTCGGGCATTGCACCGGCGTGGCAATGGCCGCGACCTGCTCGCCCGCAGCGTTGAACCGAAGCAACTGCCCGCCTTCGAACATCGCGGCCCAGTAGCACCCTTCGGCGTCGAGCGTGGCGCCGTCGGGCCGGCCCTGGTAGCGCACCGGCGACGACGGCGTCCAGCCCGAAGGCTTCGGCGCGAACTGCTGGAACACGCGCGGGTTCGTGAGCGTGTTCGGCTCGCTGTCCCAGTCCCACGCGCGGATCGCATGCGCTGCGGTGTCCGACCAGTAAACCGTGCGCCGGTCCGCCGAAAACGCGAGGCCGTTGGCGGTGGTCGCATCGCCCGCCATCGCGGTGACCGACGGCGCCTTGCCGTCCCGCGCGTCGAGACAAAAGAGCGTGGCGTTCGGCCGGTCCTTGGCCTCGTTCAACGTGCCGGCCCAGAAGCGGCCGAGCGCATCGCACTTGCCGTCGTTGAAGCGCATCGTGCGGGTGTCGTAGTCGACGCCGGCCAGCAGCGTGAGTTCACCGCCCCATTCGCGCGCCCGGTAGATGCCGTCGCGCAGCGCGATCACCAGACCGCCACTGCGTGCGGGCGCCATGCAGCCGGGTTCGCTGGGCAGCAGCCATCGCTCGACCGTCGCCATGCCGATCTCGCCGCGGGTGCGCAGCACGGCGCGACCGGGAATGTCCACCCAGTACAGCGAGCGCTCCTGCGGATGCCAGAAAGGGGATTCGCCAAGCTCGCACTGGCTGTCTTGAAGGGTGGTCCACATCGAGCGAATTGTGCGCGCTCAATGCAAAAGGCCCGTCAGAGACGGGCCTTTTGCTGATCGCGAAAACCGAGAATTAGCGGTTGTACGCGGTCTCGCCGTGCGACGAGATGTCGAGGCCTTCGCGCTCTTCTTCTTCCGTCACGCGAAGACCGATCGTCAGGTCGGCGATCTTGAAGGCGACGAAGGAAACCACACCCGACCACACGATGGTGAGGAGCACAGCCTTCAGCTGGATCCAGACCTGCGGTCCGATCTCGGTGGTCACGACGGCAGCCGTGACCCAGTCGCCGACGATGCCGGGGCCGCCGAGCGACTGCGTGTTGAACACGCCGGTGAGCAGGGCGCCGACGATACCGCCGACACCGTGCACGCCGAACACGTCGAGCGAGTCGTCCGCGCCGAGCAGCTTCTTGAGACCATTGACGCCCCAGAGGCAGGCGAAGCCGGCGACGAAGCCGATCACGATCGCGCCCATCAGGCCGACGTTGCCGGCGGCCGGGGTGATCGCCACGAGGCCGGCGACGGCGCCCGAAGCGGCACCGAGCATCGACGCCTTGCCGCGAATCAGCGCTTCGCCGATGCACCATGCGAGCACGGCGGCGGCGGTGGCCGAGAAGGTGTTCATGAAGGCGAGCACGGCGCTGGTGCCGGCTTCGAGGGCCGAACCGGCGTTGAAGCCGAACCAGCCCACCCACAGCAGCGAGGCACCGACCATCGTCAGCGTCAGTGAATGCGGCGTGAAGGCTTCCTTGCCGTAGCCCACGCGCTTGCCGATCACGAAAGCACCGACCAGACCGGCGACGGCCGCGTTGATGTGCACCACCGTGCCGCCTGCGAAGTCCAGGGCGCCCATCTGCCAGATGTAGCCGGCCTTGGCGTTCATCGCGTCGACCACGTCCTTGCTGGCGTAGGCATCCGGGCCCATCCAGTACCAGACCATGTGCGCGATCGGCGCGTAGCTGAAGGTGAACCACAGCACCATGAACAGCAGGATGCCGCCGAACTTGGCGCGCTCTGCGAAGGCACCGACGATCAGGCAGCAGGTGATGCCGGCGAAGGTGGCCTGGAACGCGGCGAACAGCAGTTCGGGGATGTAGACGCCCTTGCTGAAGGTCGCGCCGGGTGCGAACACGCCGGTGGCCGGATCGAAGATCCCCTTCATGAAGAGCCGGTCGAAGCCGCCGATGAAGGCATTGCCCTCGGTGAACGCGAGGCTGTAGCCGTAGACCAGCCACAACACGACGATCAGCGAGAACGTGACCATCACCTGCATCAGGACCGACAGCATGTTCTTGCTGCGGACCAGGCCGCCGTAGAACAGCGCGAGGCCGGGGATGGTCATCATGATGACCAGCAGCGTCGACAGCATCATCCAGCTGGTGTCGCCCTTGTCGAACTTGATCGCGGGTGCAGCGGCTGCGGCATCGGCAGCAGGTGCCGTGGCAGCCGCGGCGGCGGGTGCCACGGCCGGCGCGGCAGCGGCAGCCGGGGCCGAGGCCTCGGCGGCAGGCGCGGGCGTCTGGGCGAAGCCAGACACGCCGGCAGTGAGCACGCTCAGGCCGAGCGCGAGGGAGACGAGCAGTTTTTTCATTTCGGTTGTTCTTTCGTGCCGTGAATGATCAGAGGGCTTCGCGGCCCGTTTCGCCGGTGCGGATGCGAACAACCTGCTCGAGGTTGTAGACAAAAACCTTGCCGTCGCCGATCTTGCCGGTGCGTGCAGCGCCTTCGACCGCCTCGATCACGCGCTCGACCAGATCGTCGGAAATGGCCGCTTCGATCTTGACCTTGGGCAGAAAGTCGACGACGTATTCCGCGCCGCGGTACAGCTCGGTGTGGCCCTTCTGGCGACCGAAGCCCTTGACCTCCGTCACGGTGATGCCCTGCACGCCGATGGCCGACAGCGCTTCGCGCACTTCGTCCAGCTTGAATGGTTTGATGATGGCTGTGACCAGCTTCATGATTTTTTCTCCTTGAGATGAGTCGATCGGACGCGGCGGCATGGTCCGCGTCCGCCTTCTGTGTTGGCTTAGAAGGTCTTGGTGAGCGTGACGATCAGGCGCGGCTTGTTGATCGACTGCGAGGTCGCGCCGTAGATGAAGGAGCCGTCGCCGTAGACGTCGACACCCGTGCCGGTCGACAGAAGGTACGAGTCCTTCTTGTTCGCGCCTTGCACGGCGCCGGTGAGCGCCAGGCCACCACCGAAGTCCCAGGTGCCGCCCAGGCTGTAGTCGACGTAGCTCTTGTAGCCAATTTCGCGGATGTCGCTGGACATGCGGGTGTAGCCGACGGCCGCCTTCAGCGTCAGGTGCGGGATCACTTCCTTGGCGTACGACAGGTTCAGGTAGCCCGTGCCGCGGCCCGACGGACGCGAACCGAACGGGTTGAGGTACGGGTTGTAGGTGTTGGCGCCGGCGTAGCCGAAGTAGTCCTTGGAGACGGTGTGCGAGTACTTCAGCGTCAGTGCGCCCAAGGCTTCGTCGCTGTAGGTGCCAGCGCCGTAGACCTCGGTCGTGTTGCCGTTCTTGTTGCCCGGGTAGATATACGTCAGCACGCCCACGTCCCAGTCGATCGGGCCGCCCTTGAACTTGTAGCCGCCGTAAATGTCGCTTTCGATGCTGTTGCCCGAGAGCCAGTTCACGCTGGAGTTCCAGTTGCCGACATAGAAGCCGCTTTCATGCGCGTAGTCGAAGCCACCTTGAATCGCCGGCTTGATACCGCGCTTCTTGTAAAAGCCGTTGTTCCCGATCTGATCCTGGTCCTGGCCACGGAACTTGTAGTTGCTCGTGAGCGAAATGTTGGCGGTCAGAGGAGAGACGACCGGCGCCGGCTCGGCGGCGGGCGCAACAGCGGTCTGGGCCAGAACGGCTCCCGACGCGGTCAAAGCTGTGGCCAATGCAACCAGGGTCTTGGCGGCGGAACGATGCATCATCGGGAAACTCCTCGAGGGGGTTGAAAATGGGGTTTGAATCCTGTTCAAAGCAGGGAGCGTGCCAAAGTCCACAAGCGGCGTGTCGCCAAAATGACCCGCGGCGCGGCGCGCCCTTTAAATAGTTACCTGACTGTTTCAAGCTGCCGCGGAACTTTGGAAGCCCGGCACGGTGGACCGGCGATTGCGGAATGCACCATCTTGGTGAAAGGGAGTGGAATGAGTTTGTCTTTGGTGCAAAGCCGTGCATTGCTGGGTCTGGAAGCGGCCAGCGTGACCGTCGAGGTGCATCTGGCCAATGGCCTGCCCAGCTTCACGCTGGTCGGCCTGGCCGATGTCGAAGTCAAGGAAGCGCGCGAACGCGTCCGCTCGGCCATCCAGAACGCCGGGCTCGAATTCCCCAACAACAAGAAGATCCGAAGTAGCCAAGCAGCTTTTTGAGACACGTAGTGGGGTGCAACGCCCCGGTTCGAATCTGGTTTCTCCCAAAAAGGATAGGAAAGGCAAGCCCCAAAGGGGCGCGTCAGTCTGCGGACTTCGGGGGGCGCGGGGGGCGGGGAAAACCTGTGAATAACTCTGTATAGCTTGTGATCAACTGCTCGAGGGCGCAGTTATCGTGGGCTGGCTACCTGCAAGCAATTTTCCACATTGAGGGCATTGACGCCTTCAGCCGCCAAGCCCACCGGGTTTTGTAAGGTCTCAGAGGCTGCTGGGCAACTAGCTCAACGACAGAGGCGTCTTCTCAACGGTCGAAAGGACTTTGACCGGAATGCCTACTTCGCAATCTTCCCTTCCGTTGCTGACTTCCTCTTTTTGGCCTTTTCAGGCCGGGCTAGCAAGGAGGAGGGATCGACTTCCAAGCTTCGAGCTAGCTTTTCGATGTTGTCGACCGAGACGTTTACCCGAGCGCGCTCTACCTGACTGATGAATGTCCGATCTAGCTCGGCTGCGAACCCAAGTTTCTCTTGAGAAAGCCCTCTCTGCACCCGGTACGCGCGGACGTTGTAAGCGAGCACATCGCGAAGCGAATGCAAAGGAGTTGACTTAAGAGGGCCTTGCAGTGGTGGTGCCACCATGCAATCTTTCCGTTATGATGGCGATACATCTACGGCCTTTGCGTCACCTATCAGAGGGTTGACTCGTCTATTGCTGTTAGCGGTACACCGATGCCGCTCGCTTCCACGCACAGTGCGCATTTGATCCATGTTCACAACACCAGCATCCAGAGTCGCGCCCGCCGACTGGTCAGAGGGCCAACTGCAGTTCTCAATCGCACACTTGAGAGCAGTGGACCCAATGTTTCTTTGCACTTGGTACCGCGACGCCACGGAACAGGGAGAGGAAGCAGGCTACGGAGGATTTCTTTGCACCAAGGAAGAACTCCACAGGTTCTTGCTAGCTGAAGATGTTCCTCAGCTCGTAGGAATCCAGGTGCTCACCCGATCGAGTGAAGTCGGTTGGTCCATGCGAACCGCCCTTACGGTTGCGCACTGCATTGCCGATGGATGCGAGCCCGGCGACTTGGCATTCGGTGACGACATTGAGTTGTTTGACAGCTGGACATCCCGCCTCCCAAGTTCGGCAGCCTTCATACCGCTGTGGAGCGCGCCGCAACTGCAGACCGGTGGCACCCAAGTTCAACAAGTCAAGAAATGACAGTGCCCTACGAACGCCGAAGGGCTATTGAATGGGCAGGACAAGCTCTGCGTGACATGCGGTCCGAAACCAAGGACGCAACGCTGTGGGGGGCTGCCGTTCCTGAAAAGCTACGGCAGCTTGCAACGCAGATTCTTCGGCATTACCCAACACCGGAGCAAATTGACGCGGCGACTGGCATGGACGATGTGCCAGTGAGCGGGTGGATCGCAGGCGAGCCCGGCGATCGCGAGAAGCCCACCGAGAGCGATCGTGATTCTCACCGTGGATGACAACCTCCTCCTCATTAACGACCGCCGCTTCAAACTCGGCAAAACTCAGCAGTGAAGAAAGACGATGACGTCGGAAGAACTCAAGTCGAAGTATCGATACATGTTCGAAGGACCCAACATTGGCTTGGACATGTACGAAGGGTGGACGCCGATCCTTGCGCAGGCGTGCGCGGAGATTGACGCGATCCTAGGAGAACACAAGCAAGGCTTTCACTTCTCTCAGCTCAAAGAAAAATACGGGAGCGCACGTTACTACTTCGACGCTGGTTCTGTTGATAACGAAGCATTGGAGCGAATTCAGATCGCGCTAGACCAAGCGGAGCAGGCGACCGAAACCGCATGCATGTGTTGTGGAAGCCCGGCCGTCATTGAAAAGTACGGTGGATGGTTTCTGTGCCTTTGCGATGCGCATGCCGTCGAACGCCGCGCAAAAATCTTAGAGCGGCCGACGAACCCGCGCACGTAGACAAGCTGTAGAACCGACGTGACTGATGGCCGAGCAAAGACAACGTCGCTACAAGCACACCGGCAGCGCGGTGCCTGACTTCAGTTTTACCGAATGCTACGACTGCGAAAGCAGAACCCTGACGATCTCGGCTCAGGACTTTGACAGCGTTGCGATTGGCGATCTCGTGATTCACAACGACTACGGGGTAGTTGCCCACGAGGATGAATTGGGCCCATTTGTGCACCCGTCGGCGTCTGTGATCGTCGAAATAGCAAGTGCTCGATTTAGCGCCCGTATCGTTCGACAGCGTAGGTACGGATTGGAACGTGAGGAGCAAGTGACTGTGAGGCTGAGCATGCTGTGAACCATGCGCATGACGATGCCTAGCTCGTGCAGTCATCGCGGATCTCCGCGGCTGTCCACACAGATCCACGGAAACTATTTTCTAGGAATGCGCCAGTGCTGTGCTCGTGGCAGAGAGATGCCCATGGCCCGGCTGCGTTCGTGATGATCGAAGGTGACCCGCACACAATACACGACTCTCGAAGCGCCAACTCCCCACGGAGCACAACCTCATGGATTTCGACCGCGGACCGCTCAAACGAATCGACGGGCTCGCACACTACCCGTGTCACTGCATCAGGCCGATGCGCGTGGATCACGTGCCGGGCACGACCGCGCATCTCGTAGAAGAGACTTGGCGCGCCAAATTTCTCTCGTATTCGTATCCATTCGAAACCCCGTTTGTCCTCGCTGAGGATGGTGTCGATCTGCTTGCACATCAGCGCGAACGTGGGCATCCAACCTCTAAAAAACACGTACGCTCTTCTACGTTCTGTACCCGTGAGCGGGAACATGTACTTGAACTTCTCAGTCAAGCCTCGAATCTGAGCAGGTTCGCTCCACGCGTCAATACTCACAGGTCACTCCAGCAAGGACTAGGCTCGGGAAGCCAAGCATGTCCCATCGAAGGATCTTGATCAAGTCACTCCTGCATACTGAGCAGCAAGATCTTGAAAGAGTTTCAGCCCGGGATCTACATCAAGCTCATCGCGAATGATTTGAGCCACCCGCGAGGAGCAAGCTGTCGCCGAACGCGCATCTAAAAACAGGATGCGTGTTCTGCGGGCAAGGATGTCCTCGACATTGCGCGCAAACTCGTACCGAATTGAGAAACGAACCATCCCTTCAGTAAGTGATCCGCAGATCGAAGCGTCGGCCCCGGGCATCTGTTCAACCAGCGTGGAATCGCGCCCGTACTGAACCAGACTCGGCATAGAAGCTTCACCAGCTGCCACGAGCGCAAGTGTCAAGGTTCGGCAAGGTGCCAACTTTTCAAGCGCTCCGTTCGCGATGCATTCGTCAACAACCTCTTCTGCGATGGCTCGATAAGTTGTCCACTTGCCGCCCGTCACCGTAACGAGGCCGCTCGCGCTCACATCTATGTCGTGCTGTTGAGTTCCATGCAATCCTGACCCGGTATTTCCATCTAATCTTGACCCACCCTTTTTGCGAGCCTGGCGGCTCACGGTGTGGATAGGTTCTTGGTCTTCTCCTTCTTTTTAATTGGGTCTGTGCGAACGGGTTGAGCCGAGCTGTGCCTGAAGCGGAAGCTGTCGTTGCCAGTCTCCAGGATGTGGCAATGATGCGTGAGCCGGTCCAGCAGCGCCGTCGTCATCTTCGCATCGCCGAACACGCTTGCCCATTCACTGAAGCTCAGGTTCGTCGTGATCACCACGCTCGTGCGCTCGTAGAGCTTCGAGAGCAAATGGAACAGCAACGCTCCGCCCGAGGCGCTGAACGGCAGGTAGCCAAGCTCGTCCAGGATCACCATGTCGGCGTACATCAGCCGGTGCGCGATGTGACCCGGGTTGCCGCTGGCCTTCTCCTGCTCGAGCGCATTGACCAGTTCGACCGTGGAGAAGAATCTCACACGTCGATGGTGATGCTCGATGGCCTGCACACCCAGCGCCGTGGCGATGTGGGTCTTGCCCGTGCCAGGACCACCGACGAGCACCACGTTCTGGGCGTCCTCCATGAACTCGCACCGGTGCAACTGCCGCACCAAGGCTTCGTTGACCTCGCTGTGCGTGAAGTCGAAGCCTGTGAGGTCCCGGTAGGCCGGGAAGCGTGCCAGCTTCAACTGGTAGGCCACAGAGCGCACCTCACGCTCGGCCGTCTCGGCCTTGAGCAACTGCGCGAGCATCGGCTGCGCGGCCTCGAAGGCTGGAGCGCCCTGCGCGGCGAGTTCGGCCACGGCGTGTGCCATGCCGTGCATCTTGAGTTCGCGCAGCATGATCACGATGGCTGCGCTGGCGGGGTCATGGCGCATGGCGCACCTCCTGGATGATGATCGGATCCGCTGCAGTCACACGTCCTCTGAGGGAGTCGTAGCGCAGCACATTGGCCTGGGGTTCGTTTGCCAGGCGCAACGCCTGAGGCGCCGTCACCGGCGCTGGCGCCACCGGCTTGCCGTCGAGCAGCCGATGCAGGACGTTCAGCACATGCGTCTTGCTCGCCACACCCGCTTCCAGTGCCAGCTCGACCGCAGTCAGCACAGCCTGTTCATCGTGGTGCAGCACGAGCGCGAGGATCTCCACCATCTCCCGGTCGCCGCCGGGCTGCTTTAGCAGGACGCTTTGCAATCTTCGGAAGCCCTGCGGCAGTTCACTGAAGGGCGCGCCGTTCCTGAGCGCCCCGGGCTTGCGCTGGAGCACCGCCAGGTAGTGGCGCCAGTCGTAGATGGTCTGGCCGGCCGTGTCGTGACGCCGGTCGATGATGCGCGTGTGCTCGCACAGGAGCTGCCCCTCGGCCGCCACGACCAGGCGATCGGCGTAGACCCGCAGGCTGACCGGGCGGTTCGCGTAGGACGCCGGCACGCTGTAGCGGTTGCGCTCGAAGTGCACCAGGCAGGTAGGTGAGACGCGCTTGGTGTGCTCGACGAAGCCGTCGAAGGCACGAGGCACAGGCATCAGCAGTGGCCGCTCCTGCGCCCATACGTCCGCCACGGTGCCAGGTTGCTTGCCGTGAACGATCTCGCCCCACAGCGCCTTGCAGCGGTTCTCCAGCCATTCGTTGAGCATCGCCAGCGTCGCGAACGCCGGCACGGGCTGCCACAGCCGGTGGCGCGCATCGCGCACGTTCTTCTCCACCTGGCCCTTCTCCCAGCCCGAGGCGGGGTTGCAGAACTCGGCCTCGAACAGGTAGTGGCTCACCATGGCGCTAAAGCGCGCGTTGACGTCGCGCTCCTTGCCCCGGCGCACGCGATCGACGGCCGTCTTCATGTTGTCGTAGATGCCGCGGCGCGGCACGCCGCCCAAGACCTCGAACGCGCGGTTGTGCGCGTCGAACAGCATCTCGTGGGTCTGCAGCGGGTCCTGTTTCATCTTTCGGTGCCCGGCATCGTGTTCGGCGTTCAGCCACCACCCGGCGGCTTGCCTTCGTACGAGGTGGCGTATTGCGCATCCACACCCGGCCGCGTGCGCTGCGATCAGGGCATTGAAGTGGAAGTGCCCGGCGGGCTCGATGCGATGGTCGGAGCCGACATCGTGGTGGTGCCCGCGTGGAACCACCCCGAGGTCACCGCGCCTGTCGCGCTGACGGACGCACTGCGCGAGGCGCACGCGCGCGGTGCTCAGGTCGTCGGGCTTTGCCTGGGTGCTTTCGTGCTGGGCGATGCGGGCTTGCTCGATGAACGGCGTGCCACCACGCATTGGGCCTCCCGCGATCTCTTCGCCCGGCGCTTTCCGAAGACGCACTTTCTTCCGGATGTGCTGTATGTCGATGACGGCAATGTCGTCACCTCGGCCGGAACCGTCGCCGCTATCGACTGTTGCCTGCACATCCTGCGCCTGCGCCACGGTGCCGATGTCGCCAATCGCGTGGCGCGCTTGCTGGTGACCCCGCCGCACCGCCAGGGCGGCCAGGCGCAGTACATCGAACAACCCGTCCCCGCACTGCCGAGCGAGGCACGCCTGCCGGGAGTCCTGGAATGGGCGCGCGCGCATCTGTCGGAGCCGCTGTCGCTCGATGTGCTGGCGGAAGCGGCGAGGATGAGCCGGCGAACTTTCACCCGACGCTTTCGAGAAGCAACCGGTGTGACGGTGAGCAAGTGGCTCACGACCGAACGCATCGGCAAGGCGCAGCAATTGCTGGAAACGACCGACATGCCCATCGAGCGGGTCGCCGCAGAGGCAGGCTTCGGTACATCGCTGTCGTTACGCCAGCACTTCGCAAACCAGGTGCACACGTCACCGTCTTCCTACAGACGGGCTTTTCGTGATCGCAAGAAGAGCTGAGTAAAGTGAGGCGACTTTGGCTCGAAGGCATGGAGGCGTACGTCAACTTCGTCTTCTCGTTGATGAAGAGTGGGCGACGAAGGTTGAAATCAGCAAAGCACAAATTCGATCGATACCTATGGGATCAAAGAAGCTCTTCTCCCAACACTGGCAACAGAAACCAATTTTTTATCCGCAGCCAAAGAAACTCACCAGGTACGTCCTCGTGAACGATTTCTTCGCCGTTTTCTGAATGCGCGACCCATTGCGTGCGACGGCCGTCTGAGGACAACTGCAACCGGTATCCGATCTCTACATGCTCAGCGACCAGCAAACTGTGAAGTTCTTCGACAAGCGACCTGCTTTCAATGACCAAGCCAAGCTCGGTGTTGATGGCCGCCGAGCGATGGTCAAGGTTCATCGATCCGATGAAGATGCGTTCACTGTCCATCGTCGCGACCTTCGCGTGCAATCTGCTGATGGATCTACCGAAATTGCCGAACCGCTTGCTTTGGGCTGTTCCTTCAGGTGAAATCTCGTAAACCGAAATGCCAGCTTTAAGCATGTCCGCGCGGTATCGCTCGTAACCGGCGTATGCCAACGGTTCATCGGTTGAACCTAAAGAGTTGGTGACAACCACGGCGCGGCCACCGGCAGCGACGAGCTTCTCTAGCACTGCCATTCCCTGGGGGCCTGGAATGAAATACGGAGAAAGAATCTTGACCTCTCGGCGTGATGCCGCAATTTCTCCCAGCGCGCCTTCCGAAACACTACCTCGGTAGGCCATCTCATGTGCAAGATTAAGCTTGTCCGGAGGGTCTGAGAAAAAGCGCGCCGCGGCCCAATGGAGCTGTAGCTCTTTGATCTCAAATTGCTCACTAACAGGCGGTCGGTCGAACATGTCGCGGGGTCTCAATGCCACATCTGCCACTGCGAGACGAACGATCTCCGAAAACCTATCTTCGGCTTCGAAGCCGGACGCCGCATTTGTTACGAGATCCAGGATCGGCCTGACTTGCATGCTGTTCCAAAACGCATCGAACGATCTCGACATTTCATGGACAACAGGTCCTGCTGAGAGCAGATCAACGTCGATGAAATTCGCGTCGGCGTTGCGCATGAAGTACTCGTTCCCGATGTTGCGACCTCCAGTTATCGCAAAAGTGTTGTCGGCGACAAGCAACTTGTTGTGCATGCGGTGGTTGATGCGAAGGAGGTCAAATAACGAAGCTGCGAGACGAATCGGTAGAGACTTCGCGCGAGACGGCAAGGGATTGAAAAGCCGCACTTCGACATTGTTAAAGGTGGCCAACATGGAGAAGACCTCTTCATCGCCGCCCATGTAGAGGTCGTCGACCAACAGCCGGACTCGAACGCCTCTCAACGCCGCATTGCGAAGCTCTCGAAGCAGCAACAGACCCACATCGTCATTGCGGATCAGGTAGTACTGCATGTCGACGCTGCTCTCCGCGTTCCGTATGAGCGCAACCCTTGCATCGAATGCAAACGCGGCCTCGGGCAAAAGTCGAAAGCCGGACTCGTTCTCGGAACCAATCGGCCTCGAATTCACTGCAAGGCGTCCCAGGGTTGTTGCGGCGCCATTGGTCACCGCCATCGAGATCGCTTGCTGACTACCTGCCGGAAGGCTGGCGCAACCAGTCAACATCACCACAGCCGTGACTGCAGCGATCCATCCCAAAATACGCTGGAGTACTTTCAAGATAAACATCAACATTTGAAGAGTTTCGACGTATCTAACGCCGGAGCCGGCAAGCCTAAAAGAGTGGCTTTCAGTGGTTTCGCTTCACTTGTCGGTGACGAACGAATTCCGAGTCAATGCCGGCGCCGCCCGCTCTTTTTCTTGACTTGCACATTCGTGCGCTTGCGCTGATCGTTGAAACGGACCGCCAAACTTTCAGAATACGACCTGTTGCGAAGTCCTTGTGGGCCACGAACACGTAACCACCAACGAACCACCGCAACTGCAACAGCACCAACACAAAGGATGCCGATGTAGAGCATTAGAACGGTCAACGAAGTTGACGCGTCAGGAACCCGGCGTTGCATGGAATGTGGCCAACGAGTTCAATTAACCGAATTTATGGATGCCTGTGGCCTGTATGCACGGGTTGCGCTCCATCTGAACTGTGCAGTGGTGAATGTTGAATTCCTTCTCCAACATCTCTGCCGCGTCAATGGCCAAGCGATCGAAATCGCCAGTAGTGCTTACAACGTGGACACTGAGGCTTGTCTTACCGGTAGTTATCGCCCAAACGTGCAAGTCATGAATCGACTCGACGCCAGGCAGTTTCAGGAAAGACTTCTCGACCAAAGCGATGTCGATCCCGTCGGGTACGCCCTCGAGCAAGATGTTCATGCTGTCCCTTAGCAGAGTCCAAGTTCGCGGGAGAACCCAAAGTCCGATGGCCACTGCGATGATCGAATCCACCCAGGTCCATCCCGTGAACCAAATCACAACGGCGCCGACGATCACGCCCAATGAGCCGAGCATGTCGCTCCAGACCTCTAGGTAGGCGCCCTTGATGTTCAGGCTGCCCTCTTTGCCACCCATCAGGAGCCGCATGCTGATCAGGTTCACCACCAGCCCGAGGGAGGCAATCACCAACATCGGAATCGATTGCACTGTTTGCGGCGTGTTGAACCGCTGCCATGCTTCGTAAAGGATGTAGATGGCGACCGCGAAGAGCAAAAGAGCATTGAAGGCGGCTGCCAAGATCTCGAACCGGTGGTAGCCGAACGTTCGCTTGGCATCTGCGGCTCGCTTGGAGATCTGTATGGCGGACAACGAAATGGCGAGCGCTGCTGCATCTGTAAACATGTGCGCCGCGTCAGAGATCAGTGCCAAACTTCCAGTCACGATCCCGCCTATGACTTCAGCCACCATGAACGAAGTGGTAAGGATCAAAGCAATCCACAAGGATTTTTCGTGGCTTGCACCGGCCTGGCCGGGCGTTGGGGTGTGGGAGTGTCCAGATGTCATCTCAATGCCTGTTGTTTAAGTTTTTGGGCAAACCGGTGGGCCAGTCTGTTGGCGCATTTCGAACTTGAAGAGGAGCGCCGCATTCTTCGACATTTGCATAGACGGTGTCGCCGACAGCGACTTGCGTTCGTTCGTCAAGGATGACTATGTGTAAATGCTGCCGAGCACCCACCGTTCGGTACGAAAGCACCGCAAACCGCGCGTTTGCAACTTGTTCGTTGGTTGCGCCTTTTCTGCAATCCGTAAGTCCGCTGGACTTAAGGTCGTCAGCCCTGCCTACCTCAGTGACTGTTGCAATCCGCCACCCAGCTTGAAACTCTGCGACCTCATGTCGGAAAGATGTGCAAGCGACGAGCGCGGTAAATCCGATGGTGTGTCGGCGCCGGTTCAACTTTGACCCACCCTGCCGTTTGAACTTTGACCCGGGGATGGAAGCCGGCATCGTGGATGCCGGCTGTGCATAACTCTACCGTCTTCGTCCTTTCCCGGTTTCCTTTCTGATGACTGATCGCTTGCACGAAGAAGGCGCGAAGGGCGAAGCCCGCAGCGCCTTGTCCCCTTCTGCGGTGTTGCTCAACCGGCGTTTCCAGCCGACGCCTTTCGCTCCTGCTCACGAGCTTTGATGCGCTTCTTCGAGTTGGCAGTGGCGTGCGTGATCCGGTAACTGTCATTGCCCGTCTCCACGATGTGGCAGTGGTGCGTGAGCCGGTCCAGCAATGCTGTCGTCATCTTTGGATCCACGAACACACTGCTCCATTCAGCGAAGTCCAGGTTGGTCGTCACCACGACGCTGGTGTGCTCGTACAGCTTTGAGAGCAGGTGGAACAGCAATGCCCCGCCGGCCTGGCTGAAGGGCAGGTATCCCATCTCGTCGAGCACCACCGCGTCCAGGCGCAGCAGGCTCGCCGCAATGCGCCCCGCTTTGCCCTGGGCCTTCTCCTGCTCGAGTGCGTTCACCAAGTCGACGGTCGAGTAGAAGCGCACACGCTTGCCATGCTGCGTGATGCCCGCCACGCCGATGGCGGTCGCCAGATGGCTCTTGCCCGTGCCGGGGCCACCCACCAACACGACGTTGTGCGCCTCGTCGGTGAAGGCCATTTCGGCCAGTTGCAGCACGAGCTTGCGGTCGACCGCCGAGACCTCGAAGTCGAATCCTGCAAGGTCCCGGTGCACAGGGAACTTCGCCGCGTTCATCTGGTGGGTCACCGAGCGCGTGGCGCGCTCGGTCGTCTCGGCACGCAGCATCTGCTCGACCAGCCAGCGCGAACGCTCCAGCTCGGTGTTGTCCTGCTCCATCAGATCGGCCCAGGTTCCCGCCATGCCGTGCAGGCGCAGCGTCTTGAGTTCGGCGATGACGTCACGCATGACCGGCCTCCCTTATCTTGTTCAAGTCGCGCAGCCGGTCGTAGCGAGCCGTGTCGGCGATCGGCGGCGTCAGCACCTGCAGCGACGTCTCGACGTTCTCTGGCCGCGGCGCCGAGTTCAAACGCGCGAGTACGTTGATGACGTGTTCGACGCTCACACGCCCGGAGGGCGGTGCACCGTCCAGCGCCAGCTCTACGGCCACCAGCACCGCCTCCAGTCCGGCCGTCGGCACCAAGGCCAGCACCCGGGCCATCAGCCGGTCGCCTCCGCTCTCGCGCAAGAGTGCACGACGCAACCGCTGCAATGATTCGGGCAGATCGGTGAACGGTGCGCCATTGCGCAACGCGCCTGGCTTCCTCTGCACCAGCGGCACATAGTGCTGCCAGTCGTAGCGCGTCTTGCTCTTGTCCGTCAGACGCTCATGCTCGGCCACGACACCGTCGCCAGCGACCACCGTCACGCGCGTCGGGTACAGGTGCGTGCTGACCATCTGCCCGGCCAACTCGCATGGCACCGAGTAGCGGTTGCGCGCTACCGACACCAAGCAGGTGCTGCTCACCCGGGCCACCTCCTCGACGTAGCCATCGAACGCGGCCGGCATCGGCATCAACTGCACCCGCTCGTGCTCGAGCATTTCGGCAACGCTGAACTGCTTGTGCTCGGGATGCCGGACTTCTTCCCACAGCGCCCGGCAGCGTTCCCCCAGCCAGGCGTTGAGCTCGTCGAAGCTGGCGAAGCGCCGCTCACGCGCGTCGATCCAGATGCGCCGGCGGCTGTCCTGGACGTTCTTCTCCACCACACCCTTCTCCCAGCCCGAAGCGACGTTGCAGAAGTCCGGGTCGTACAGGTAATGCGCGCACATCACCGCGAAGCGCGCGTTGACGGTGCGGCCCTTGCCCTTGTGCACCTTGTCCACGGCGGTCTTCATGTTGTCGTAGATGCCGCGACGCGCCACACCGCCGAGCGCCGCGAAGGAGCGCGTGTGCGCATCGAACAGCATCTCGTGGCCCTGGCTCGGGTACGCCACCAGCCAGAACGCGCGGCTCGCGCACAGCTTCATGTGCGACACCTGCAGCTTGCGGTACAGGCCCCCGATGACCAGCGACTCGTCGCTCCAGTCGAACTGGAACGCCTCGCCCAGCTCGAAGGTCAACGGCACGAATGCCTTGCCGATTGCAACGCCGCCCTGGCTGGCGCGCCATGTACGAATGAAGTCCGTCAGTTGCGTGTAGCCGCCTTCGTAGCCCGCCGCGGCGATCTGCTGAAGCAGTGCCTTGGCAGTTCGCCGTTCCTTCCTTGGGCGGCGCGCATCGGCCAGCAGCGCCATCTTGATCGTTTCGATGAACGGCGCCAGCTTCGTCGCCGCCGGGCGGCGACGGTACTTCGGTGGCTGCGCCACCGGCGTTCGCAGGTACTTCCTCACCGTGTTGCGCGACAGGCTCGTCGCCCTCACGATCTCGCGCACCGACTTCTTCTCGCGGTGGTGCATCCGCAGGACCTTGCCAATCATGGCCATGGTGATCACTCCTCATACCCCCGCCGCTTAAAAAAGCAGCAGGGTAGGCTGAACACCCGGGTCAAATTTGAAGCGGCACAACCCTCACAGGTGGGTCAATTTTCGGCCGGCGCCAACATCCGATGGTGCCGAGCAGCACTGAACCCAGCGCTTCTAGAGCACGGTGGTTCGGCGATTGCTCACGCATGTCAGCTCACAGAGGTGCCACATCCAGCGCAGAAGCGTGCCGATTTCGCTAGTGGTGCGGAGCACGACCTGCAGATGCTCGATGCCGCCAAAGCTCCGCATTCCGCGCAGAACTTGGCACCTGGAGCCAGAGGCGTCCGGCACGAAGCACAGTCGCCGGCACTACCGCTGTAGACAGTCTGTTGACGTGCGCTGCCGTGTCCGCCGTGGTCGTCGGATCGGCGAGACGAACCGTGGGACCGTCGCCCGTCGTGATCACTAGAGAGGTTGCGAAGCACTTTTGAGAGCAAATTCATGCAATTCCTTGGTAATTCGTATCGATAGAAAAGGAGATTGGAAACCCTGAAGTCACTTCAGAGTCAAGCGTTCGGTGTCGGTGCAATTCGAGCTGCTTCGAGCAACTGACCAGACGTCCAAACTCGGCTGGTACGCTTTCGTATTGATGCTGAAGAACCCGAGCAAAGTAGAGAACACGTTGTCGTGCGAAAGCGGTTGGCCCGAGATTGACGTCAAGCACGACTTTGGCGTTCGAAGGCGGCGTTGCACACCTTCCGACATCCACACAATCATCGGAACCCGTGTCTGCTCCTTCGGTGCGAGCAAAGTGGGAAGACCGTGAAGATAGATGTTCCGCTCCCCTAAGCTTTCACCATGATCAGAGAGGTAGATCACGGCCACGTCCATGTTTGCCGCCTGCGCGTTGGCAACACTGATGGCCTGTGCAATGGTCTGACTGGTGTAGTCGATGGAGTTGTCGTACGTGTTTACCAAGGTGCTTACGTCGCAAGCCTGAATGCGGTTTGTGTCGCAAGTTGGCTGGAACGGCCCCGGCGCAGGGTAGCGTTTGAAATAGGACGGCCCGTGGCTTCCCATTTGATGCAGCACGATGGCGCTGTCTCCTTTAACTTCAGCCAAGCTTGCACGAAGAGCATCGACCAGCACACCGTCGAGGCACGCAGTGCCATCACAAAAAATTCCATCATCTATCGTCGGCAGTTGGCGGTTCGGCACACGGCTGCACACTCCTTTGCAACCCGAGTTGTTGTCGATCCATTCGACGCTCACGCCAGTTCGCTGCAGAACGTCCAAGGCGTTTTCACGCGATTGCGCCTTGGCGTTGGTAAAACCTGCTACGCCGAGATCGGAAAACATGCAGGGCAACGACGTAGCTGTGTCGGTCCCGCATGCAACCACGCCGCTGAAATAGACCGCATTTGAATCTGCGAGTGCGACGTTGGTATCGCGGGCGTAGCCACCAAGCGAAAAATTGGCGGCTCTCGCGGTCTCACCAACGATGAAAACCAGTACAAGTGGCTTGGCGTTGGCCCCGACTTTCCGTGTGGCATCAAGAGCCACTGGAATCAATGGAGCGGTGGAGGTGCGATCGGCCTTGAGGTAGCCGTACGTCGCATTGATGAAGTTCGACGGCACCAGTTGAAAGCGCAGCTCTCGGTGATTCCGAAAGGTCGAGGCCAGAGTGCCGTAGAAGATCATCGCGACCGCTGCCGCCGTCGCCAACCCAACACTCGTCAGCATGATGGTCTGTCGAATGGCTCGAGACGCGGTGCTGCGTCGAACACCGACAAAGTGCAGCAGCGCCGCCGGAAACAAACCGCGCCAGAACAAATCGATCAACGCAGGCCAAGACAACAACTCGCGAACTTCCCGCGCGTCGGTTTCCACCATGTTTCGCACGAGCCCTTTGTCAAACAGCAATCCCCAGGCGTCGACGTAGTGCGAGATGCTGGCAGAGGCAAGTAGCACTGCTCCCAGCATTAAGCAGCCAAGTCGGCCGCCCGCGAGCGGGCGCAGCACCGCCGAGAACATGAAAAGCAGTACCAGGGCAAGTCCAGCCATTGCTCCACCAGCCTCCCATGACATGCCACCCTGCGCGCTGGCGATGGTTTTCCAGAATGCGAAGTTGTCGAATGCGAGAATCCACGCAACCGTGGCAAGGCAACCCAATAGCGGCGAGATGCCTTCGAAGTGAAGTGATTTCTGAGAGGCTGTTCGGCCGTACTCATTGAGCGATCGCGCGTGGGCCTGGGGGTGCGGCATGACTTGGAGTTGTCTTGGCCAACGCTTGAGCGGCTGGCTGTGGCGATGCCTTCTCTGGCACGTTCGACGACTCTAGAAACCGCGGCCGACAGCCACCCCACGCAGACATTACAAGACGGTAATGTGCTGCAAAGGCACAGCGCGGATCGGGCGCGACACTCAGCCCCGCGGTTCGCACTCGGCGTAGATGACGGAAATGTAATCCGCCCGAATGTCCACCGACGTTAGGATTAGAAGATGCATCTCCTGGTGATCGAAGACGAAATGAAGCTTGGCGATTACCTGCGAAAGGGTTTGATCGAAAGTGGCTTCAATGTGGATCTTTCGCGCGACGGCACGGAAGGCCTTGGAATGGCCCTCACCGGTAACTACGATGCGATCGTCCTCGACGTGATGCTCCCCGGCGTGGATGGCTTTAAGATCCTAGATGTCGTGCGCAAGTCATCCGCGACGCCGGTCTTGATGCTGACGGCGCGCGACGATGTCGCTGACCGAGTCAAGGGGCTTGAGGCTGGTGCGGACGACTACCTAGCGAAGCCCTTCGCCTTTACCGAGTTGCTGGCACGAGTCCGCGCATTACTGAGACGTGGTTCACTGCAGGAGTCGACGCGATTCGCGCTCGCCGACCTCCAACTCGATCTAACGACGCGGCGAGCAAGCCGAGGCGGCAAACGGCTCGACTTGACAGCCAAGGAGTTCTTCTTGCTCTCATTGCTTCTTCGTCGCCAGGGTCAGGTGCTGTCGCGCGCCGTCCTTGCAGATCAGGTTTGGGGCATGAACTTCGACAGCGAGACAAACGTTGTGGAGGTTGCGGTGCGCCGGCTGCGCGCGAAGATCGACGATCCCTTCGAAGATAAGTTGCTCCATACAGTGCGCGGCATGGGTTACGTTCTTGAACAGCGCGACGACGGTTGAACGTGAAGGCCGTCTCGATCCAACGTTCGTTATCGCGTTGGTTTGCCTTGCAGGCGCTGATCGGCCTGAGCATCGTGTGCGTTGTCGTCTATGGCATCACGCGCTGGAGCTTTCAGCTCAAGCAGGCTGAAGAATTTGATCGCCACAGTGATCTGGTGCGTCACGCAATCGCCGAAACGCGAACGCCGCCGAACTTGAATGCACTTCGCCACAAACTGGACGACTACTTTCAGACCCATCCGGACATTCAGGTGGTACTTCTCGCTGGTGAACAGCAGATCTACCGCTCGCAGCGCCCGGTTCCACAAGGCCACTCCGTCTTCAAAACTCTCAGTCTTGACGGACTGAAGTTCGAGGAGGCACCGGTTCGGCTCGAACTCACGTTAGATTCGAGCAGCGACGATCTGTTGCTCGAGCGACTTGCCTGGACGTTGGTCGCGGCAGCGACCTTGGGATCGCTTGGCGTTGCCTGGACCGGATTTTTGATTGTGAGGCGTGGTCTCAGGCCGCTCAAACAGTTGACCGCGCAGACAGCCGCAGCCGGTCCGACAAGGCCTGGGGCCCGTATCGATGCCACGTCTTACGCCAGCGAGCTTCACCCCTGGATCGAGCAGTTCAACGCGCTGCTCGAGAGGGCGGAAGGAGCTTACGCACAGCTTGAAGCCTTCAATGCCGACGTCGCGCACGAACTGCGGACGCCATTAGCCAACATGATTGCCCAGGTTGAGATCGAACTCAGCCAAGTTCGCCCGGTCGGCGCCTTGCGCGAAGCAATGAGCTCACAGCTTGAGGAAGCGCAAAGGTTGTCGGCCATCGTCACGGACATGCTTTTTCTGTCCAAGGCTGACCGCGGTGCCCGAGCTCGACGCGGGAGACTTTTGAGCATCGCAGAGCAGGTGGCGGCCGTCGGAGAGTTCCATGAGGCCGAGCTGGAGGCGGCTGCACTCTCACTTCGCATTGACGGCGACGCCGTGGTCCAGGTCGACGTTGGGCTGCTTCGTCGGGCCGTGTCAAATCTGCTGAGTAATGCAATTCGCTATGCCAAAACGAACAGCCTCATCTGCGTCGAGATCGAACACCAAGACATGATGGTGAGGCTTTCTGTCGTCAACAGAGGCGACAAGATTGATCCAGCGGCGCTGCCGAGGCTCTTCGAACGCTTCTACCGAGCGGACATTTCACGCAGCGGCTCGTCCAGCCACCATGGACTCGGGCTTGCTATCGTGGCCGCCATCGCACGCATGCACGGCGGGAAGCCTTTCGCCGAGTCAGCAAGGGGCGTGACGCGTATCGGTTTCACTTTAGTGCGGTTGGAAGCAGAAGAATGAAGTGAGTTTTTTGGTCAGCGCCCGCTGCAGAGTTCGAGGCAACCGCAAGGCGATGTGTGATCACCGTGCTGATCGAAACGATTATTTCCCTGTCGTCAGCACCGGAGGCCATGGTGCCCCTCGGCTTACCGAATTCCAAGCTGGGTGCTTCATTGCCGCCTGCAGTTCTGCATTCACCTGCGCCCGCGTCTTCGGTTCACCGGACCCCGCGGCGGGCCATGGCGCCCCACGACTGTAGGTGCTGCTCCAGCGCGGGTTTTTCTGCGCCTTGTCAAGATCGGATGCAACCTGAGCGCGCGTTGCTTGATTGATGTGATCGGGGTGATAGGTCGCACCGATTTCTGACGTCGTCGAGTGATACGCCCCTGCTGCAAAACTGGTTGGCACAAGCACGGCCGACAGCGCGCCGGCGATGGCAAGAGAACGGAGGTTGAGAACAGACATGTTGGCTCCTGGTGGTTAGTCGCCTGATCGACCGATCGAGGCGCAACATCGACTCTAGAAGTCCAAGCCGACGAGTCGCCACCACATCAATTACAACCGGGTCATCTGGCTGTCATAAACAAAAAAACACCGCTCTCTGAAACCGAGTAGCGGTGTTCGGGACAGCTGTCGGACCATGCCGACCGAAGTTCTCAATCGCGAGTTTGAATCAGCGTACCGTGGTGGCCGAAGTGGCAGGTGCTTGGGAAGTCTGGGCGTCCTGGCTCGCGTTGCGCGAACTGGCAAACTTGCGCGCTGCTCGGACGTACGCTGGACTGGAGGGGTCAACGCTGCGATCCCCATAACTCATCGCGGCCAAACCGGACTTGACCCAGTCCATGGTCTCGGCTTGAACGACAGCGCGAGATAGCTGACTGGATCGCGCAACCGGGCGCGGGTCACCCTGCGTGTAGCCGGCCGACGGTGCAGTCGGCATCCACGCGCGAGTTGCGGCCTCGACGGCGGTACGCGAAGTACTTGACGTCAGCGCCACTGGCCGCGGATCGCCTTCAGCGTAATTTCCAGCGAATGCCGGAGCCATTGCGGCGGAGAGAGCGATCGAAGCCAGCGACAGGCGGAGCGAAGACTTTTGCATTTTT
Source organism: Variovorax sp. PAMC 28711 (assembly GCF_001577265.1). Classification (NCBI taxonomy): domain Bacteria; kingdom Pseudomonadati; phylum Pseudomonadota; class Betaproteobacteria; order Burkholderiales; family Comamonadaceae; genus Variovorax; species Variovorax sp. PAMC 28711. The sequence goes on from NZ_CP014517.1 coordinate 1,926,169, forward strand.
GGTCCTTGAGGTTGGTTGGTAATCGGCACCGCTTGCTGCGCGGCGTGTGACAACTTTAAAAAACCAGTCCCTCAGATTCCGAACGGTCGCATTACAGCTTAGTCATCAGGTCTTCATTTGAGCGCGAAGCGTGCTGACTGAGCGGGTTGGCCTTTCAGCGATACCTGAGCGACCACCTTGGTTCCAGGGCCCACGGAATAAGTGCCCTTTGCTTCCAGCGTTTCGCCGGCGGGGACCAATGTTGCCTCTTCTTTCTTGCCGCCAGACAACAATGTCACCTTCGCGCTTGCGCCAGAAAGGTTCGCCGGCTTCCCGTGGTCAGTTACATGCAACGTCAACGTGTCCGGACGAGCCACAAGTTCGTAGTTGACGTCCTTGACCACCGCGACAACACCGCCGTGCTGGGGCTTGGCCTCGTGCGCATGGGCGCTGCCTTTGCTCTCATGCTCGTGTCCTTTGTGGTCGTCCGCGGCATGAGCGTTGAAGGACAAGCCGATCGTCGCGATGGCGATGAGTGATGAAAATTTCATGGGGATCCTCGAAATCAAGTTAAAGCCCCCGGTTGCCAGCCGTGCGGGGGCGGTCACGGATGAAACTAGGCGCTGGCGTGGGGCGGAGGCCGGTCATGGGGGGTCCGCTCTGCGACCGCCTTGGACTCGCCGAAAACTTCCTCTTCCTCGTCCCGGCCGTGCAGCAGTCGGTAGAGCACGGGCAGCACCAACAACGTGAGCGCGGTCGACGATAGGATCCCGCCGATGACGACAGTGGCGAGCGGACGTTGCACCTCCGCGCCTGTGCCGGTGGCGATGGCCATAGGCACAAAACCCAGTGACGCCACGAGCGCGGTCATCAGGACCGGTCGCAAACGGGTGAGCGCCCCTTCGTGGATCGCCTGGTCGAGCGACGCGCCGGCATCGCGCAGATTCCGAATGAACGAAATCATTACCAGGCCATTCAGCACCGCGACGCCCGACAAAGCGATGAATCCCACCGCCGCCGTGATCGACAATGGAATGTCACGAAGCCACAACGCCAGAATGCCGCCGGTCAACGCGAACGGAATGCCGGTGAACACGATCAGGCCATCCTTAAGATTGCCGAACATGGCAAACAGCAGCGTGAGCACCAATAGCAGCGCAACGGGGACCACGATCTGGAGGCGCTGCGTAGCGGATTGCAGGTTCTCAAACTGTCCGCCCCAAGACGTCCAGTACCCCGTGGGGACCTTCAATCGTTGATCCAGGGCTGCCGTCGCTTCCGTGACGAACGACCCCAGGTCTCGCCCTCGCACGTTGGCACTCACCACGACGCGTCGCTTCCCGTCTTCACGGCTGACCTGGTTGGGGCCTGGCGCGAGTTCGAGCGAGGCAACCTCGCCCAACGGGATAAAGCTAACCCGGGTGCTGGCGGTTGCTGCGGCCGAGTTGGCTGGAAGCGGGATGGGCAGGCGGCGGATGGCTTCGAGGTCTCCGCGCAGCAGGTCTGGAAGCCGCACCACGATGTCGAAGCGACGATCGCCCTCGAAAAGCGTACCGGCGGTTCGCCCGCCCACGGCGGTCGAGATTGTGTCCTGCACATCGGCGATGTTCAAGCCGTACCGCGTCGCCTTCTCCCGGTCAATGTTGACCGTGAGCATCGGCAGACCACTGGTCTGTTCCACGTTGACTTCGGCGGCACCAGGGATGGACTTCAACACCTCTTCGATCTCGCGCGCCGACTTGTTCAGAACCTCCATGTCATCTCCGAACACCTTCACGGCGACGTCGGCCCGCACGCCGGACACCAACTCGTTGAAGCGCAACTGAATCGGCTGTGAGAACTCATAATTGTTGCCTGGCAGCTTTGCCACTTCTGCCTGCACGGCTTCGACGATTTCCTGACGCGTGCGCTTCGGCTCAGGCCACTCGTCGACCGGCTTGAGCATGACGTAGGCATCCGAAATGTTCGGCGGCATCGGGTCGGAGGCAATTTCCGCCGTCCCGGTCCGCGCGAAGATCCGTTTGATCTCTGGAAACTTCGCCTTGAGCGTGCGCTCAAGTTGTTGCTGCATCTCCAGTGATTGAGTCAGGCTTGTGCCGGGGATGCGAAGAGCTTGAACCGCGAAGTCGCCTTCGTTAAGGCTTGGAATGAATTCACTGCCCAGCCGCGTGGCGAGCAGGGCCGAGAGCACCACCGCAACCCCCGCAATCGTCAACACGATGGCCTTGGCCGCGAGCGCACGGTCCAGAAGCGGCTCGTAGACCTTCTTGGCCCAAAGCATCAGGCGGTTTTCCTTTTCGGAGACCTTGTTGCCGATGAAGAGCGCAACAGCCGCGGGAATGAAGGTGACCGACAGGATCATCGCGCCGAGCAAGGCGATCACGACCGTGAGCGCCATCGGATGGAACATCTTTCCCTCGACGCCCGTAAGCGCGAAGATCGGCAGGTACACGATCATGATGATCACTTGCCCGAAGAGCAATGCGCGCCGTGCTTCCTGCGATGCGGCGAAAACTTCGTGGTAGCGCTCCTTTCGGGTCAATGGACGCCCGAACTTCGCCTGCGCATGGGATAGCCGCCTGACGCAGTTCTCCACGATCACCACTGCCCCGTCCACGATGATGCCGAAGTCGAGGGCCCCGAGACTCATCAGGTTCGCGCTGACCTTTTGATTCACCATGCCGGTAAATGTGAACAGCATCGAAAGCGGAATCACCAGTGCCGTGATCAGCGCGGCACGCAGGTTTCCGAGAAAGAGGAAGAGAACCACGATCACCAAAACTGCGCCTTCGAAGAGGTTCTTTTTCACGGTGTTGATGGCCTTGTCGACAAGCACTGTGCGGTCGTAAACCGTGATCGCCTCGACCCCTGGCGGGAGCGAGCGATTGATCTCTTCCATCTTTTTCCCAACAGCTTGCGACACGATGCGGCTGTTCTCGCCGATGAGCATGAACACCGTGCCCAGAACGACTTCACGGCCGTTGTCGGTCGCGGCGCCGGTGCGCAGTTCCTTGCCAATGCCGACTTCAGCGACGTCGCGCACGCGAATTGGCGTGCTGCCGCTGGACGACAGGATGACGTTGCGGAGATCCTCCATGCTGCGTGCCTGACCTGGCGCGCGGATGAGGTACTGCTCACCGCGGCGCTCGATGTAGCCAGCTCCGACGTTGGTGTTGTTGCGTTCCAGCGCCTTCACCACGTCCGCCATCGAAAGACCATAGGCAGAAAGTTTCTCCGGATTGGGCGCGATCTGGTACTGCTTCTCGAAACCTCCGATGGAGTTGATTTCAGTCACGCCCGCCACATTACGCAGCTGCGGCTTGATCACCCAGTCCTGGATCTCCCGAAGATCGGTAGATGTGTAGGGCGTTCCATCGGGCTTCTTGGCACCGTCCTTGGCCTCGACGGTCCAAAGGTAAATTTCGCCAAGGCCGGTCGAGATCGGACCAACCATCGGGTGGATGCCTTCCGGCATCTGCCCGGTCGCCGACTGCAGGCGCTCGTTGACCAACTGCCGGGCGAAGTAAACGTCGGTCCCGTCCTTGAAGACCACCGTGACCTGCGACAACCCGTAGCGGGAGAGCGAGCGCGTCTGCATCAACCCGGGCAGGCCAGCCATGACGGTTTCGATTGGGAAAGTGACGCGCTGCTCGGTCTCCAGTGGCGAATAGCCTGGCGCTCCGGTATTGATCTGGACCTGAACATTGGTGATGTCAGGAACGGCGTCGATCGGGAGTTTCTGGTAGTTGTAGACCCCAAGACCAGCCATGCCAAGCACGGCGAGTAGGACCAGCCATCGTTGTTCGATGGCGAAACGGATGATGCGTTCAAACATGGCGCTTGGTCTGCCTCAGTGCGTGTGCGTCGCGGAGCTCTTGCCCTGCTCCGACTTGACGACAAATGATCCGGCAGCGGCGTAAGTTGCTCCCGGCTTGAGTCCAGCTTTGATCTCCACGCGCTTGCCATCCGTTCGGCCGATCTCGACCGGTTGGGGAATGAAGCCACCCGGAACCTTGAGGAACACAACGGGCTTTTCATCGATGGTCTGAAGTGCGGCAGAAGCCACGGTAACGGCCGAGTTGACTTCGTTGGCGACAGCTTCAACGTTTACGAACAATCCGGGCCGCCATGCACCCTGGGGGTTTGCCAAAACAACGCGCGCCCGCGCGGTCCGGGTCTGTTCGCCGATCAGCGAGCCGACGTATGAGACGGTCCCATTCGCCGATGCATCGAAGGCACCTGCACGAACGACGACCTTCTCACCGACACGCACCTGTTGCAGGTCACGTGCGGCAACATTCATCTCGACCCAGACACTCGTCAGATCCGAGATCGTGAAGACATTCGCGTCTTCCTTGACAGACTCACCGAGGGCGATGTGCTTCTCAACCACCATGCCATCGAAGGGTGCGCGAAGCTCGAATCGGCCCAGCGACGTGCTGCTCGGCGATGCACCCAGCGTAAGCAGTTTCTGAGTGGCGTTTGCCGTAGCAATTTCGGCTTCCCGCAACGCTTGTCTGGCTTGAAGGACGTCCTGCTCGGGCGAAATCTTCTGTTCCCAAAGCGTCTTTTCACGCTCGTACGTGGTCTGCGCGAGTTCCCGACGGCGTTGCGCGCCTTGCAATTCGGCTCGAGTTTCCGACACGGTTGAGCTCGAGATCACAGCAAGGACCTGCCCCTTCTTGACCAGCTCCCCGAGGTTCGCGCTGACGCTCTCGACAACACCCGCTACACGTGGGACAACGTGTGCGGTGCGGTCTTCGTTGAATCGAACTTCGCCGGGGAACTGCAACGCGCTGCGAATGGTTGCGGGGCCACTCGAGTCGAGCGTGATGCTTGCCGCCTTGATCTGTGCATCGGTCATGTTGACCTTGCCTTCTTGCTGGCTGAAGGTGAACAGGTGTGGCTCCTTGGGAGTCACGACCGCCACAGTGGCTTCGAAAACGTGCGGTTCAGGCACTGCCTGGTCGCTCGTCAGGAACCCAGCTTGGGGTGTGAGCTTGATTTCCTGTTGCTCGCCGCCTGGACGCGTCAAACTGACCGTGACTTGCGTGCCCGCCGGTGGCACTGGCTTGTCCTTGTCCGTCACCCACGCCTTGAACTTCGGCTCACCGCCTTCTTCTGCTAGCTTCAGTTCAAGCCCAAAGTCGCCTTCGCTGAATCGCTGCCCGCCATTGGGGCCCTTTGGCGCTTCCTCTTCGTGGCCACCGGCTTCCTCTTTACCGTGCCCGTGACCGTCGTCCGCTGACTCGCCTTGCTTCTGCCCTTCTGCGGTTTTTGGACTGTTTGCGCCGCTGCGAAGAATGAATGCACCTGCAGCGACGCCGAGCAGGACAATGAAAATGATGATGACAATTTGCTTGCGTCCGGGCTTGCCGGACACCCACTGCGATGGGGTGGCCATGGTTGATCCTTAAGGGGTAAAGACGGTTGTGCCGGTGGCGGCGGGGCCGCCGAGCAAGCGGTCGATGTCGGTGACCGAGCGGTGAGCGTCGGCGAGGGAGCGAAGGTATTGGGAGCGCGCCTGCAAGAGGGTGCGCTGTGCGTCGAGCGCATCGAGGTAGCCGAACTTTCCGAGTTCGAACCCCTTGGTTGCCGCGTCGAATGCGCTCTGCGCCCCCGGAAGGATCTCTTTCAGGAGGGCAGTCACTTCGTTGGCGGCAACCAGGTAGCGCTGACGAGCCGCCAGGACGTCCGAGCGAAGTCGCAACTCCGTAGTCCTGGCGTCGTCCTCCGCCTTGTCCTGCCTGCGCAGCGCTGCGACGATGTTTCCGCGGTTGGTGTCGAAAATTGGCAGTGGAACCGAGATCCCGACGACCAACTGGTTGCGCCCCAACTCTTGGTTGCGTTGGGCGCCAGCAGTCAGAGTGATGTCTGGCAGACGCTTGGCCTGCTCCAGATCCGACAATGCGCCGAAGCGGCGTACTTCGAGTCGAGCCTGCCGGATAGTCGGCGAGTTCGCGATTCGCTCTTCGAAGGCTTCGACCGGTGGTGGCTGTGGAATCGCAAGTGCATTTCCGTCCACAGCATCGATACCGGTCGTGCGCGTTGTCAGGGACCGCAGCAGCTCCAGGTTGGTCTGCAGCTCACCGCGTGCCTGCACCAGCTCGAGCCGGACATTGGCCTCTGCAACTTTGGCCTTCGTTTCCTCTACCGGGGATACCTTGCCCGCAATGACCCGCTTGCCGGCTGCTTGGCTTCCGGTGCTGGCCAAGTCAAGCGAAGCCTGGGCGAGTCGTACACGTTCCTGGGAGATGAGTGTTGCGAAGAATGCGGCAGTGACGTTGGCGCGGATGTCCGATTCCTTGGCTTCCAGTTGAACGCGCGCAACCTCGATGCCACGCTCCGCTGCCGCGATTCGTGCGCTTCGCTTCCCGCCAAGTTCAAGCGGTTGACTGACGGTGAATGTGGTCGTCCGCGTCTGAACTCGCTGGTCTTCCACGTCGAAATTCAAAGTCGGGTTCTGGAAGACGCCTGCCTGGATCCGCGCCCCCTCCGTTGCTTCGATCTCGCGGCGTGCCGCCGAGAGTTCGGGACTGTTGTCAAGCGCGAGCTGAATCGCGCCGGCCAGCGTGACAGACTGCAGCCCGGATTGAGAAACGGCCGGCTGTGAATTGGCAGCTGAGGACAGCCCGCCCGGTTGTTGAGCGAGCGCATTGCTGCCCGCGATTACCGCGATCGCCAATGCGATCGGGACGAATGTTCGAAACATCGAATTCTCCAGTCATAGGAAAGAGACAAGGGAATCCGGCGCGGTTGTCAGTGCATAGTTTTGGACAAGCAAGAAGGACGAACACGCGCCGGGGTCAACCGGCATGTGCCCAATTTGGACGATCGATGGTTTGATGTACCCACGATGCGAGAAGCTTGATCGGCGCGCTCACCATCGGAGTCGACTCTGCAGCGCCAAAAACCTCGCAAGCTGTGACGGCGATTTGCGCAACATGCACATGACAGGAGCTGCAGTCTTGGTGCAACTGGCCGGGCAAGTGAGCTGATTGACCTTCGGTCGCATCGGCCTGTTCACCTGCGCTCCGATGTTGGTGCTGGTGAGAGTGATGCCCGATGTGAGGCGAGGCAGATGCCTCCTCGTGCTCGCAATAGCCAGCCACAGCAGCCAGTGCGAACTGGGCTGGAAGCGCGAACAAAAGGACGAGGACGAGCCAACGAAACATGGGTGGAGTTCAAGCTGGAGAGAAAAACGGCGTATCGGGACTTCAGTAGAGGACGGCACACATCGTGGCGGCGCTCAAACATGCAACCTGCTGTGCTTGCTTGCTGTAACGATCGTATGAATTGAGCTTCTGCATTGCCAAACCGAAAGATTACAAATCTGTAATGTTCACTGTTGCTGCGAGCCCGTTACGAGGGCACCTTGTCAGCGGGCACCTTCATCAATCTAAGACCGTTGGCGACCACCAGCAAGGTGGCACCCATGTCCGCGAAGACTGCCATCCACATCGTGGCCATGCCAAGAATCGCGAGAATCATGAAGATCGCCTTGATGCCCAAAGCGAGCGAAATGTTTTGCATCAGCACGGTGTGCGTTCGGCGCGACAAACGGATCGTCTCGGGAATCCTGCGCAGGTCATCGTTCATGACCACCACGTCGGCAGCCTCCATGGCAATGTCAGTGCCCATCCCGCCCATCGCAAATCCTATGTCGGCCTGCGCCAGCGCCGGTGCGTCGTTTATGCCGTCACCGGTCATGGCCGTGGCACCGTGGCGTTTCTGCAGCGCCTTGATCTCTGTCAGCTTGTCTTCGGGCAGCAGATTGCCCTGCGACTCGTCGATTCCGGCCTCGGCCGCGATTGTCTTGGCAGTCGCGACGTTGTCCCCCGTCAACATCACAGGTGTGATGCCAAGCGCTTTCAGTTCAGCGACAGCTTGTCGCGACGACTCCTTGATGGTGTCCGCCACAGCAAAGATCGCTACAACTCCGTCGTCGTCGGCGAGCAATGTCACTGTGCGGCCGCGCTGCTCATGCGAATACAGCTTTGTGGTCAGCTCGGTGCTTCCCTGGTTGCGCTCTTTGATCAGGCGATGATTTCCTAGCACGTAGGCCCGGCCTCCGGTCGATCCCTGCGTGCCTCGGCCTGCAAGGGCAGCAAAGCCATCGACGTCGCCAACCGGCAGTTTGAGGCCCTGTGCGATCGCCTTGGAAACCGGATGGTCGGACCGCTCGGCCAAGCTCATGGCAGCACGGCCGATGGTGTCCTTGTCGCCTTCGGACCGAAGGACCTCCCAGTCAACGAGCTTCGGCTTGCCTTCGGTGATCGTGCCGGTCTTGTCCAGCGCGATGGCTCTAAGGTTGCGTGCCTCTTCAAGATAGGTGCCGCCCTTGATCAGAATGCCGCGGCGTGCACCTGCGGCAAGTGCGCTGACCACCGTCACCGGCGTCGAAATCACAAGCGCGCAAGGGCAGGCGACCACGAGAAGGACCAAAGCCTTGTAGATGGCTTCCAGCCAGGTCAAGTCCATCAGCCAAGGTGTGAAAAGAGCCACGCCAAGCGCCAGGACAAAAACGGAGGGCGTGTAGATGGCGGCGAAACGATCGACGAAGCGTTGCGTGGGCGCACGCGTGCCTTGCGCCTCTTCAACCGCATGGATGATTCGCGACAGAGTTGTATTGGACGCGACGCCGGTCACACGAAATTGGAGTTCGGCAGTTTCGTTGATCGTCCCTGCAAAAATGGGGTCACCGGCAGCGCGATCTACGGGCAGGCTTTCGCCAGTTACCGGCGCCTGGTTGACCGCACTGCGGCCTTCGGTAATCACCCCGTCCAGTGGCACACGTTCGCCAGGACGAATTCGGACAATGGCGTCGAGTAGCACATCGCCGGACGGCACCGATTTCCAGGTTCGATCCGCCTGCTGCACGTCAGCCTCCTCAGGCGCGAGCGCCAGCAGGCCCTTGATCGAGTTGCGGGCACGGTCGGCGGCGCGGGCTTCGATCAATTCCGCGATGGCGTAGAGCGCCATGACCATCGCAGCCTCAGGCCATTGTCCAATGAAGAACGCACCTGTGACGGCGACGCTCATCAAGGCGTTGATGTTGAGTTTTCCTCGACCCAGTGCTTTGATGCCCTTGGTGTATGTCTCCACACCAGAAAGCCAGATCGCGATTGCCGCGATCGCCAGCCCGAGATACTTCATTGCAGGCACGTCGCTCACAAAAAAATCGAGGGCTTCCGCGCCTATCGCAAACGCCAATGCAAGGGCAAGCCGGCCAATGCCGGTGCTCTGGTCGTGGTCGTGTCCATCGTGATCGGAATGTTCGGGTGCGCCCGATTCCAAACTTGCAGTGACCGGCGTAGGTTCGTAGCCTGCCGCACGTATCGCGGCGACAGCAGCGGGAATCACATCGTCGGGGGCGGTGATCGCAACAGTTCTTGCGCCCAGCTGGAAATTGAGGCCCCTGATGCCGTCAATCTTGTCCAGCACCCGCCGGATGTCACTCTGTTCTACGGCGCAATCCATGGAAGGAATCCGGAAAACGCTCGCGCCCGTGACCTTTGAGGTTGCAGCTGCGGGTTCGAGTGCTGTAGCCGGGGCGCAGCAGGCGTCGCCAGCGCAAGCGCCAGCCGGCTTGGCTGTGGTATCAGGAAGTGTGGTTTTTGTCATTGGCTCTATTGAGCACCCTGAAGCGGGTTTAGAGTCAAGGCCTGATCTCAAGGAAATTTTGATGAAGATTGGCGAACTGGCTGTGGCCACATCTACACCCGTTGAAACCATTCGCTTCTACGAGAAAGAGGGCTTGATGCCCTTGCCACACCGGTCCGAAGGTAACTACCGGATCTATGGGCAGGGTCAGCTTGAGCGCCTGACTTTCATTCGTCATTGCCGGTTGTTGGACATGACGTTGGATGAGATCAGGGCGCTGCTTATATACAAGGATGCGCCGGAATCAAACTGCGCCGAAGTGAACGAGCTCCTCGATGCGCACATTGACCACGTGATGCTCCGCATTCGGGATCTGCGCTCGCTTGAAAACCAGTTGAAAATCCTGCGGGCGCAGTGCGCGACCTCGGATTCGGCCGGCGCCTGCGGCATCCTAAAAGAGCTTTCGAGCGATGCAAATCTGCAGGCCCTCAAGCGTTCCGGCGGGCGGCACGTGCACGGCACGCACTAGCCCATTACCCACTCGCAATATAAAAGATCTGACCGATGGAAAGTTCATTCTGGGGCGTGTGGGGTGACGTGACCAACCACCTCGTCCGAATGGGCCTCGCGTTTTTGTTTACCTTGCCTATTGCTTGGAACCGGGAGCATGGTTCGAGAAGTGCAGGACTTCGAACGTTTCCTATTGTTGCGATGGCAAGCTGCGGCTTTGTCCTGCTGGCGATCGAGGTTCTTGGAGAGCGCTCTGTCGGTCAAGCTCGAATACTAGAAGGTGTGATCACTGGCATCGGCTTCATCGGCGGCGGAGCGATCTTGAAGTCCGGAGCGTCGACACATGGCACGGCAACGGCCGCCAGTATTCTGAACACGGGTGTTGTCGGGGCTGCCGTAGGATTCGGTTACTACGACATCGGATTTGTACTTGCCATGGCGAACTTTGTAGTCCTCATGGGACTGGGAAAGCTGAAAGCGGACCCGCCGAAGTCAGATGAGTCATCAGAGAGATAAAAATCTGACTCGATCGCAGCCATTGCTGATTTTGATGCATCGCCGACCGACCGACCGCACTCTGGGATTCAACGTCGTCCGGGGTCGGACGTCGCCGCCTTGAATTCTTCGGCTTCGTCTTTGACACCCATCAATGCCAACTGGTAGAGGATCGTGTTCTTTGCGATTTCGCCGCGCTCAATGTCCATGTCCACGGTGTTCCCGTCGGCCGCCGTTTGCTCCGACATTCTGATGCGACCGAACTCGAGGGTGCTCTGAACTTTTGTCACCGGACTAGCGATGTGTCTGCCGGCAGTTGTGGTCATGGATACCGAGCGAACGCCTGAGGGTAATGCTGCGGTCGTAGCCTCCTTCAGACTTTCGGCAAAGTCTGCATCGCGAGCTTTGAAATTTGGCGTGTCCGCATTGGCAACGTTTGAGGCAAGCAGTGCTTGCCTCCTAGCGCGAAACAGCAGAGCTTCGGCTGCAAAGTCTTCTACATCGGCCTTGGCGTGACTCGTTGAAGAGGGTTGGAGAGCAAGTGAAAGCATAAAGATTTGGCCGCGTCCGGGGGACCACATCGTTCCGCAGCAAAGAGGAGTTCCGCCAAGCATGCAGTCTTGGACCGATACTGCCAATCTCGATCACGTGGATGCCATGATTTGTAATGTTCCCGTCATTTAGACGTTAGTTTCGATCAGCGCTGTCAGCTCTGTCAGCTCTGACGCAGCTCGCTTTAAATCATGAACTCGGGATCGACCGAAGGCCGGCCGGTGTGGCTGTAGAACGGCGCAAGATGTTGACGTAGCTCGCTCAGAGCGCGCTAATCGGGGCCCAGCTGTTCGGCGTTGCAGCCGTATAGCTCTCGCCCACCGCCGGGGCGCCGTGGTCTTGCGGTCTGCCTGCATCGAAGGCCCAGGCGAGGCGACCTGTTGTTGCGTCGAAGGCGCGGATGACGCCCGATGGCTCGCCCCAATACTGCCCGTCCATGATCGCGCCGCCAAACACTACTTTCCCCGGATGACCTGGGGCGCAGAACTGACGTAGTGGTAGCCGGGCGGAACCTCGCCCAAGCCTTCGAGCAATGGCACGCGTCCGTCTGTGCCGAAGCCGGTGCAGGGGCGTCCTGTGCGTGCATCGAGTGCGAACAATTCCGGCAGTTGGCTGGTTGCCAGGATGCGCTCCGCACACGAGCCCGTGGCTTCGGGCACACGGTAGTAGGCGACGCCCCTGCAAGGCTTGCCCGTGGGCGCGCTGCTGCCGCTCATGTCGTAACGCCAGCGCTCCTGTCCTGTCTCGGCATCGAGCGCCATCACCACGTTGTGGCCGTTGCACACGTACAGCGAATCGCCAATGTTGATCGGCGTCACCTGCAGCGTGCCACGCACGCCAGTGAAAGGCCCGACGTCTGCTTCCCACGCGACTTCGAGTTTATCGACGTTGGCTGCCGTGATCTGCGTCAGCGGACTGAATCGTGTGCCGCCCTGGTCGTTGCCATAGTGAGGCCAGTCGCTGCGCGCGATTGATGCCATCGGCTGACCTTTCTGTTCTGCAGTGCTCCCACATGGTTTGATGAGCGGTGCGAGTAGGTTCAAAGGCCATGCGCTCTTTCAGAGTGTCAGGTTTCTGGACTGGAGCCGTCATCGGCCTAGTCGGTCCTAACGACTGCAAACGCTGCAAAGCGGACGATCGACAGGTTTCTGGGTGAATCCAGGTAGCCAAGCAATGCGATGCAGCAGCAGACGCAGTTCACAGGCGCCTACAAGACGTTATGCACGCGTCGGCGATACCCCCTCAGGATGCTGATCTCACGCTTTGGGGCACTCCATCCGCTACGAAGCAAGGCACTCACTGAAATTATGTAAGAACCCGTAACACATGATACCTGTCGGTCTTGGCGATTGAATTTTAAAGCCCAAGTGCTAAATCAAAGCGAGATTATTGGTTAGCCCTTTAAAAATGGCCGGCGTTAAAAGGGGTGTAGTTGCGAACCCGCCCTGACGAAACACTCATTTCCGGTGGCTTCTATCGAGTCAACAGAACTAGATGCGATTATTGCACATTTGCATTCGATTTTCATGCATCATTATCTTCTCGTCTTGGATTGTTCCACGACCTGGACAGTAGAGATTTTCAGCTCTTCTCAATCGGCTGTTACAGACGTCAGCGGTCAAAAAGTCAAACCTCAAATTTGATGACAAGATGGTTGGATCATGAAAAGTGACTCGACCAAAGTAAAAATTCTGCATCAAGGTAAAGACTCTTCCCTGCCTAGATTTGCATCTAACTCAGCGTCATGATCAAGGAGAACGCAGTTCCGAAGTCGATTGGTTCCGACGTTCGACCGCAGCAGATTCGACAAATCGCGATTCATGTATTTCATGAAAGGTACAAGCGCAGGTCTATTGGAATAGTTACCCTCAGTGTTCCGGCAAGCACCCCGGGATTCCCTGACCCTTGGATCGCTTTACTTGTCCAAGCGCTCGCCGATCAAAGCTCTCGGATAGAGCGGGCAGAAACGACTGTTGGGCGCATCACGCATGCGCTGGCTGCAGCCTGTGCTGAACCTCACTTGGACGTAGTTTGGAATCGCCATCTCAGCGACCTGACAAAAGATGATCTAAACACCTTGTTTTCAGAAATTGAATCCCGTCTCAAGGCCAACGTTCAGCTGTCAGAGTCGTTGCGTTACCACGGCAGCCTTCAATTCAGAAAGCTGTGCCGATTGCTTATTCCGCAACTAAGGTCGGACCTTCAACTTGAGGGCGTTAAGTTTAAAACAAGTTTCCATGCTAATCCACAGCCTCGTTCGCTGATTAGCGATCAGTACACACCGGGAAATGCGCCGCAAGGAGCAATGCCTTATGAAAATCCACGTGAGCTAAAAAGAAAGATGCTCGATGCGTCCGAGCGCGTTTTGCAGATCACCAAGAAGGCGGCAGTTGATGATCTGGAGAAGGGCGCCCAGCTTCGAGCTCTTCTTGACGTTCTAAAAGAGAAAGTCACTGATACACAATTCATCAATGCGGTTTGCTTGGTAACGCGTACGCAGCAATACTCAAAGTCGAGCTACGACCTTGTTCCGTACAGCGCTCCTGAGCAATACATCGGAGCATTGGTCCACGCGCATGACAACGAACAGTGGTCACGGAAGGGTTCCGCTCCGGGCATCCTCTACGGCAAAAAGGTAGATCAATTTCTACTGAATGCGATTGGGTGGAAGGTTCGTTTAACAAGGGCTTGGCGAATCCGGTCATTCGCAACATTGCAAGAGATCCACTCATGCGTGGTCATCCTTCAAATTGTTTCTTCGTGGAACGTATCTTCCGTACTAGACATTCGGCTCGAAGACATTCTTCTGGTCAAAGGCGGTTACGTCATTCAATCATTTAAAAGTAAAACTGACACCCACACTCCGCCAGTCAAATTAAGCAAAGATGACGAAACACCGGATAAAGCTTGTGACTTCACCAACGCCAGTCAACCGGAGGCATGCAAGGCCTTGACATTGCTGATTTGGAACCATAAGCAATTGGTCGCAAACAACTATCAGAAAGAATGTGACACGCGCTTGATAAATTCTGCGTTTGCACTGTCGGATCAACCTGGTACTTTAACTGTTCAGCATCTTCAAAGACAATTTATTGAACGGCACGCGTTGCCAAAGTTTTCGCCGGAGCAACTTAGAAACGAGAGTTTATTTGCCACAAGTTTAGGGAGCCTCTCCAAAGCCCAGCGCGACGCCGGCCATACGTCCATCTCCACCACGGGCAATTACATACGACAATTGGTTGCAAAGCGACTTCACAGCTCTCAAAATTTGCAGTTTCAACGGCAGTTCGCGGCCGAACTTAAAGCGCTTCAAAGAAAGGAGGTCCAACATTCTGAACTTCGGCTCTTGCGACCAATCGGCGATGGCGCAAGTTGTATAGATCCAGCGTCTCACCCTTGGGCCGACATTCCAGAAAAGGAATGTCCGGGCGATCGCTGTCATGGACATGGTGGCTGTGAAAGTCGAGTATTGAGGATTAATCAACAACGCATCGCGGAAGCCCTCTTGACCGAGCGCGTCTACGAAACAAATTGGCAAGCGTTGTGTGAGCAAAATCCATCTGCCTTCCTTGAGTACGACGTGCCAAGAATCATTTTTGTGAAGGGGTTTTTGCACATGACCTCTGAAAGCACTTTGGGTCATGTTGTGACGAGGCTGCGTCGAGAGTTGACCCAGAAGAAATCATGACAACTTCCGCGGGAGGCTCAGCACGGCTTAAAACTGCTGCAGACACGTCTGCAAATGACGCGCCCAGAGACCAAGAGCGCGAAGGCAAATTCGAGGCAATTCGCAGACTGATGAAATCGGATGCTCTCGAACTAACGTCTGAAGGTGACCTTCTCGTCAAGCGAAACGATGCGACAACTGAGGACTCGCAGTGGCACTTGGTGCGTCTGGGCGAGAACCCGTTACCTACCTCATCCCTCGATCTTCGCCCTCGCACCTTTGCCGATGAGCCGGAAGTTATCGGCTCCGTCGTCTTAGTAGCTGATCGGGTTATGAATTTTGCGACCGGTGAAGCAATCGGCCAACATAGAGTGATCGCGTTTGTCGTCGCAACGCTTTGCAAACTCTGGGAGTACCTCTGGCTTCGCGACATTTACACTCTAAAAGACCTGCGTCCAGAGCATTTTCAAGCGCTCGCTAAGCGACTTGCTTTTGGCGGTTGGGCACCGTGCCTTGCCCTTCGGACAAGGACGAAGGCTCTGTATGCGAAGAGTGGCATTGACGATTCGTGGTATCGAACGGACAACGGTCGCGAACTCTCTTTGACCGCAGAGTTTCGTGCGGTGTGTCGCACAAATGCAAGTGGCCCTGAGCTTTACGGCGCGCGTCGACTCACAGCTCGGCGCCTAGGCTGCAAGGTGGACAGGCGCGCAAGAGCGCGTTCCTCCGTGAGCATGATGCTTCAGTGGCTTAATTGCCTAAACGAACTACATGCGATACCTGAAGCCTTCGCATCGCCCCGGCTTCCATTCGAGAATGCAAAAGGCATGGCGGAAACCCTGGGAAGGCCAACACAAAGAACGAAAAGTCTGGATGTAAGTTTTGCAGGGCAGTTGCTCACTCAAGCCGCAACTTGGATTGATCGAGGCGTCGCTTTGATAGAAGTGGCGCGAAAGATTGTTCACTTTGAAAGGACTTCGTCGGGCGACAAACGTCAGCGCGCGAAGGCATTCGCGAACTTTTTGGTAAATGGCCCGTTCAAAGTAATCACCGAGTGGGGCGAATTGCCATCGAAGCTTCAAGGCATTGATCGTCTCAATCGGTGCTTTGCGATGTTTTATCTTGCCTGCTTTCTTCACATCGCCACCTTCAACGCTCGACGGAAGGATGAGGTTTCAAGCCGTCGATTTGGTCTGCAGGCTTCAAACATCTTTGTAGTCTCTGCAGAGATGCATTTATACCAAGCGCTCTTCTACTGCGCGAAGGGTTCACGTGACTGGCTGCCCTTTTTCGTCAATCAAGAAACGTTCGACGCTTGGTCGATGCTCAAAGAACTTCAGACAGTCTTTTTGGAATCGAAGCCAGCGTCAAAGTACAAAGGTTCGCTTTTTTGGCGGCTTGCCGTTGGCCGCTTCGGCTTCAACGGTCGCCAAACTTGGCTTACTTTTGGCGGTGACAAACCGCAAATGGTCGACTTCATCAAGTTGGCGGCTCCATTGCTTACCGGGATTCCTCGCCTTCAACCGCACACCTGTCGACGGTTCTACGCACTGATTTTCTATTACCGCTACGAGGATGCAACATTGCAGGCGTTGGCTTTTCAACTCGATCACAAGGATCTTGAAGCCGCGCGGGTATACATCTCGGAAGCGCTCGCCAACCTTGGTGGATTTAGGCTCCCAATTGCACTCAGCGCTGAAAAAGCCCGAATCCGCGATGAATACTTGGCGGATTTTCCAGAAATGGCCGACGTTCGCCATGAAAAGTTTGTCTCGAAGATCAACGAGATCCTTGATGGTTCTGCGACAAGCGGCAAGTTCGGCGCGTTGGTGCTTCGGCTCGCTTCGAAGCTTTCTGCTCGCGCAGACTACGCGCCCCTGCGCGAAGAACTCCGCGCGCAAAAGCTCGCGTCAGAATTGAAGCGCAAGGGCTATGACCTCGAGCCATTCCCCCACGCAGACTGCATGGCCGGAAGTGCAGGAAGGGTAAATGCAAAATGTTTTAGCCGTCAGTCAGGAACTGCGCAGAAGGAACGGGCGTCGCCCAGATTGTGTAGCGGGTGCCTCTACTCAAACACTGTCAAGGGCCACGTCGTCAACCTTGAAACTCTTTTTGCCAGCCTTAAGGCGAAAGCCGCGAACGAGCCGATTGAGCAGCGTCAAAATGTTCGAGCCAGGGCGCATCAATCACGTATGAACGACCTTGAAGAGGTCATTGCGTTGCATCGACAACGTTTGGAAGAAGACTGCGTCGTATGAATGGCAAGCGCGGAGCTCCCGTTGTAGCAGCGTTGAACAAGGCATCGGCACGTAGCAACATCGAAGCGAAAATCCATGCAATAGAGTCGGTGTTGAGACTGTCCCCTAGTTCATTGAAAGCGCTCTCATTGCTTCCCCGCTCCCTGCGCCAATTCAATCTTTGGGAGGCAAAACGCGGCTCGCTCTTTAACGGTCCTGATGATAGCGCCATCCCGATCGTTGATTTGACGCGCAATGCTCGTCAAACGTTGGTCGCTAACCAAGTGCTTGTAGATCGTACAAGCGCGGTTCTTGCAGTTATTGGTACGGCCACAAATGGCCGCCGGCTTGGAGGAAAGAGAGCTGCGAATCTGGAGGCGCGACTCTCATTTTTAGAAAACCTTCGCGCAGCAGCAGAAGCTGCGTTGAGTAATGCTCATGAAAAAATAAACGGGCTTCAAATCGCGCTCAAGAGGGAACGTATTAAGGTCCGACAGCTGGTCGAGAAAAGCAACAAAGAAATGAATTTGCGAGCAGACGAGCTTGAAGAAGAACGCAGCAAAGTAGCTGAGCTCACTCGGCAATTGCGAGACATTTCCAAGTTTCGTAAAGTTTAAGATGGCAGGAAGTTTTAAGGGCGACGTTTACATTTCGATCAGCGGAAACACAAATCGCAATAATTTTATTGTCTATGATCTTTCCGGCCCAGTTGTTCGTGTGCATGACGAATTTACAGAATTTGGATTGCATCTTACCCGCGACATACTTCTTGCAAGATCCACTGTAGTCAATCGCATCTACAGTGTTGCGAGATTCAGAAAGTTTCTACGATCCAGGTCTTTCGCGACTGAAAAAGAACTCGAGTATGAGAATCTGAGCGATGAGACTCTGAAAGAATTTCGTAGTGTGCTTGAGATCGACGCTCCCAAACGCGCGAAGCGCAAGAGAAAGCGCGCGTTCGTCGGGACTATCAACGCTTGCTTAAGTGCTGTATACGATTGGGTCCTATGGCTGCAAGACACCGGACGAGTTCCCGATCAAACCATAGGAGTCTTCCCCGCTGCAATTCAGGCATTCCGCAATCCAAAAAAACCGACCCAATGGTTCAAGCCGTTACTTCTGCCGCGCGCAGGACGCGGTGCTCGTAGCAAGCCAATGAATTTTGTTCCCAATGACGAGATCAAAGAGGCAGCCCTTGACCATTTGTCCACCTCTTCCAATTCCGAGTACGTCTGTGTACGTAATTCTCTAATACAGCGACTTGCTGAACGGGTCGGGCTCAGAAGAGACTCAATTGCAAGCTTAGTTGCCGAATCCTTTAAGCGCGCTCGTCTTGAAGCTGCCAAGCATAGCATCGACGTTACGCCACCCCGTCAAAAAAATGGCTATGAGGATTCGTTTGACGTCCCTATTGATTTGGCTTATGAAGTTTGCTCTTTTATTGAAAATCTAAGGGATCCATTTGCGGAGAGTAAAGGAAGCAAAGCAGAAGAACTATTTCTGTCTTTTAGAAACGGTCTTCCGTTAACGCCAAGCTCCATGACGGCAATTTTTTCTAAGGTTATGAAAGCGGCCGGAGGCCCGCTCGGTGCTGCTTTGCACATCTGGCGACATCGCTTCACTCAGGATGAGCTGGACCGCGAAATGGCTTTTCGGCGCCGGGAAGGGTTATTCACCTCAGACGCTGACGTTTGCGCTGCAGTTTCACGGCGTTTAGGTCATGCAAATCCCGCCTCAATCAAGCCGTACCTAGATTCGTATTACACCCGAACGAAGCGCGCTTGAATCTTTTGAGTGAGATTTAGCAGAAGCGGTCTCTTGACAGAGTGTCAATACGGCTCAACCGTCTCATTAATTTTCCACTGCTAGTCATAAAGCGCACTACCCTTCGCGAGCAGAGTAGTTCATTCGCGATGCTCCTCTCGTAGTGACTACCTTGCTCATGAGTGCAAAGCGGCTTCGTCGATGGTGGTGAATCTCGCGCCGGCGGATTTGCCGAAGGATTCCGGGCGTCTGGACTTGCCCATCGCGCTCGGCATCCTGGCCGCCAGCGGGCAGATTGACACCGCCCGGCTGGCGGGGCATGAGTTTGCAGGTGAGCTCTCACTCTCCGGGCATCTTCGGCCGGTGCGCGGCGCGCTCGCCATGGCCCTGGCGCTGCACACCCGGGGCATCGCCACCCGACTCGTTCTGCCGATGGACAGCGCACAAGAGGCGGCGCTGGTTCCGGGCGCCGAGGTGTATGGCGCGACGCACCTGCTCGATGTGGTTCGGCAGTTCCTGCCCGCAGACGCCGCCGCCGCCGCCGCCGCCCAGCCACCGGGCGACGGTTGGGCCAGGGTGGCGGCGCGCGCCAGCGGACCGGCGGCGCGCTACGCCGACCTGGGCGACGTCAAGGGCCACACCGGCGCCAAGCGCGCCCTGGAGATCGCCGCCGCGGGCAACCATTCGCTGTTGATGGTCGGACCCCCGGGCTCGGGCAAGTCGATGCTCGCGCAGCGCTTCGCCGGGTTGCTGCCGGCCATGACCGTCGACGAAGCGCTAGAAAGCGCGGCGGTGATGAGCCTCGCCGGCCGCTTTGCGGTCGAGCGCTGGGCCCAGCGCCCGACCGGGTCACCGCACCACACGTCCAGTGCGGTCGCGCTGGTCGGTGGCGGCTCGCCGCCGCGCCCCGGTGAGATTTCTCTGGCGCACCACGGTGTGCTGTTTCTCGATGAGTTCCCGGAGTTCGCCCGCTCCGCGCTCGAAGCGCTGCGCGAGCCCCTGGAGACCGGGACCATCACAATCGCGCGCGCTGCCCGGCGCTCCGAATTTCCGGCGCGCTTCCAGCTCATCGCCGCAATGAATCCGTGCCCGTGCGGCTACCTCGGCTCGACCCTGAAAGCCTGCCGCTGCACGCCCGACCAGGTGTCACGCTACCAGGGCAAGCTGAGCGGCCCGCTGCTCGACCGCATCGACCTGCACATCGAAGTGCCGTCGGTGTCGGCCAAAGAGCTGCTCGACGCGCCGGCCGGCGAAGCGACCGACAGCATCCGCGCCCGCGCCGCTGCGGCCCGCGAGCGCGCGATGACGCGCCAAGGCAAACCGAACCAGGCGTTGCAGGGCAGCGAGATCGACCGGCACGCCGGGCTCGAAGCGTCCGCGCTCGCGTTCATGCACAGCGCAGCAGCCAAGCTGGGCTGGAGCGCACGGTCGACGCACCGGGCGCTGAAGGTGGCGCGCACCATCGCCGATCTTGCAGAGGCGGAGCAGGTTCAGGTGGCGCACGTGGCCGAGGCCGTGCAGTACCGGCGCGTGCTCAGCGGGCGCTCCGGAACATGACGATCAGCATCGCAATGCCGGCCAGGAACGCCAGCAGCCGCACCACCCACGGCACCACCAGCCAGGCGCCGATCGCCACCACGGCCTTGCCGAGCACGCCTGCATTGACGAGCGGCGCCTGACGATCGCTGGCGGCAGCGCCGGCCACCGGCGCACCGCAGGACGGACAGCTCGCGGCCAGGGTCGAGACCTGCTTGCCGCATTCGGAACACACAACGAGTGCCATGGTTTTGCCTCTTCAGGATTTTCGGGCGCCCACCGGGGGCGGCTGGATGATGATCTCGACGCGCCGGTTGCGCTGCCGGCCTTCGGCATCGTCGCTGCCGTCGGCATGGGCATTCGGCGCCACCGGTTGGCGCTTGCCGTGGCCGGCGATCGCAAGGCGACGGCCGCCCTCGACTGCAGGCTGGAGCCGCGCGGCCACCGCTTCGGCGCGACGGGTCGACAGCGCATCGTTGTAGCCATCGGTTCCCTTGCCGTCGGTGTGGCCGTGCACTTCGACCGGTGCGGCGGGGTAGCTCTTCAAAAGTTCAGCGGTCTCCTCGAGCGAGGCGCGTGCGTCGGCCCGCAGGTCGGCCTTGTCGAAATCGAACAGCACGTCGGCCGGCAAGGCGATGACGATGGCTTGCTGGTCGGTCTGTTGCGCCTTGAGCGAGGTGAGCAACGCCTGCGTGACCGCCACACGCGCCGCCGGCACCTCGGCCACACGGAACACGGTCGATGGCACGTTGGCCGGCGCGAGTTGCGACGACGGGCCGCCGCTCTCGAGCGCGCCGGGCGCGCCGGCCAGTCGCCATTCGGAACGCGGCGCGTTCGCGGCGGGCGCGAAGGTGCTCGGCATGTCTTTCAGGCTGCCCGCGACGCGGCGCACCGTATATGCCGAAGCCGAAAGCGACGCCCCGAGCAGCAGCAGAAGCAGAAGCACCAGCGGACGACCCGCAGCGACGGCGCGGGGCGCGGGCCTCACGAACCGCCTTGCTGCAACGGCAGCGTGAGGGTCAGGCCGGGGCCGTCGGTGTTGTCACCCGCGTTGCCTTCGTTGATGACGAGCCGGACCTGCGTGGTCGATGGCGGCACGGCGCCGAGAAAGACCCACTTGCCTTCCATCGTGTCGCCCGCGTTGATGCGCACATACCGGTTGTCTTCCGGTGGACGCAGCATCAGACGGTTGCCGGCGGCGTCGACGAGAAACGTGGCGGTCTCGGCGAGGTTGGTGAAGTTGGTGCTGCGGTTGCCGAAGGAGACGCTCACGGTCAGCACCGTCGCGTCTTCGCCCAGCTCCACGTTCTTGACGCGCACCGTGAGGCCCGCGTTCGCGACGCCTTGGATGTTGACGGGCACCTGGCGCGACGCAGTGGGTGCGGATGCGATCGTGCTGGCCACCGCGGGCGCAGGGGCCGTTGCGACCGGTGACGGTGCCGGCGCCGATGAAGGTGCCGGCGCTTGGGCCACGGGCGTCGGCGCAGGCGTCGACTTCTCCGAGCATGCGGCGAGCGCCACGGTGAGGGCCAGTGCCAGGCAGCCGGCCGCGGTCTTGCGCATCGATCGGCTCATCGGATGTTGACGCTGTTCACGTTGGCGTTCGGGCGCACGCCGTTCTGACAGTCGCCTTCGACGCGCACGTCCTGCGTGTTGCGGCCGGTCACGATGACGGTCTTGCCCTGCAGCGACCGGCGATCGACATTCACGCTGTTCACGCTGGCCGGCGGCTCGTTGGGGGTGCGCCGGTTCAAGCCAGGCGCGCACGTCACTTCGACGTTCTTCGCGCTGTTGCCGGTGACCTCGATGTGATTGGTGCCGCCGCCCGGATTCTGGATCACGGTGGTGCCGGCCAGAGCGGGCGGCACGACGGCCAGCGCGCCGGCCGAGCAGCACAAAAGCGTTTGAAGCAAGGCGTGGAAAGGTGTTCGCATCGTTCGTGTTCCTCAGGGTTGGCGGCCCGGGGCCGACAGGCTCTCGCGGCCCGGCAGCGTGCCGCCCGCCGCCGGTGACGCGGGCGCCGTGCTGTCGGCTTGCGCGGCGCCCATGCCGGGCAGGTTGGACAGCGTCCGCGCGGTCTTGGGTTCGGCAGCGGGTGCGGCGGCCGCCGGCTCGCCCGCGGCTGTCGGGCCTTGCCGCCGGATCGTGCTCTCGAGTTCACTCGCGAACCTGTCGGCCAGCACCACCTCTTCGGCGGCCATTTCGTTGCCGAGCGAGCTGACGGCCTCGGTGGCCTGCTTCGCGCTGGTGCTGCCCGGCGGCGCGAGGCGCTGGGCCAGGCGCGCGTAGCCAAGCGCCTTGATGTTGTCGCGCGGCGCGCCGCTGCCAGTGCGATAGAGCTCGCTCATGCGCTGCATCGCACGCGGATCACCGCGCACCGCGCCGAGCAAATACCAGCGA
The DNA here is from genome assembly GCF_001577265.1 of Variovorax sp. PAMC 28711. NCBI lineage: Bacteria > Pseudomonadati > Pseudomonadota > Betaproteobacteria > Burkholderiales > Comamonadaceae > Variovorax > Variovorax sp. PAMC 28711. The sequence continues at coordinate 1,948,912 of NZ_CP014517.1, forward strand.
TAGGCCTGGCCGATGTCCGAGATGCCGCTGCGGTTGCTCTGGTACGCATCCCCGAGCAGCGTGAGCAGGTTCGGATTGTTGCTTCGCAGCGCGTCTTCCTTGAGTCGCGCGATCTCGCTGGCGTACAGCGGCCCCTGGCAACCCGGACTGACGATGCCGCGCTCGATCGCCTGCTGGCAAGACTCCACGTAACGCGCGCCGGTGCCGCCGGACGAGTTGGTGATGACGCCGGCCTGTGCTGGCGTGACCGCCGTCCCGGCCGTGGAAGCGCCGGCGGCCCCGGTGCCCGTCGTCACGCTCGCGCGTGCCGCATTGCTGTTGACGGCACCGCCGCTGGTGGTTGCAGCCGCCTGGGCCTGCGCGTTGCCCGCTGAGCCCAGCGCGAACGCAGCGGCCAGCAAGACAGGGCGAAACACGTACCTCATCCGCCCACCCTGGCTGGCGGCGCACCGGTCGCGGCCGGCGTGGCCGACGGCGCGACGGCTTGCGTCGCGGCCTGCGCATCCCAAGGCATCGGCACGCCGAAGAACAGCGGCTCAAACCCCTGCCAGGTGAGCACGTCGACGGTGTCGCCCATCTGCGGATAGCGTGTCGAATAGACCTTTTGCAGCGCCTGGCGCGTCGCATCGTCGAGCTGCTGGTTGACTCTCACGTTCTCGCCGTATTTGCGCAGCATGACTTGCACCAGCCCCATCTTGAGTTGCGGCGTCAGGCCCTCGAACGAGGCCTTCATGTTCTCGACCACTACCGGGTCAGGCACGCCGTTCGGGATGCAGCGCCAGTACGGCGTGTTGGTCGCCTTGCCCATCAGTTCAAGGACGCTCAGGTCGACCAGCGTGCGAATCGCGGAATGCCGGCCCTGGAGGTAGCGGCCTTCCAGCTTGAAGCCGAACGAGTCGCCGTAGAAGCCGAGGCTCGCGTTGTCTTCGGACGTGAAGTTAAGCACCTTGATCACGTTCGATGCCTGGATGCGCGGCACCATCTGCTGCGTGCTGAAGCTCACCAGGTTCAAGTCGAGCGCGAGCGCCGACAGGATGGCGGTGCGCTTCACGTCGGCACCCAGAGCGGTTTCGCCCTTGCCCTTGCCGAACTCGAGGCTGGCGGAGTTGGATCGGCCCGTGCCAGAGAGCGCACGGTCGAATTCGGTGAGCGCGCCAGTGATCAGAAAGTCGGGCATCGTCACGCCAAACTTGGCACCGAGTTGCGCCTGCGAGATCAGGTAGTCGGGGTGGTATGGCACATAGACGACGCGTGCGCCGATTCGATTGACCGCCGTGCGGACCATCTCGGTGATGTCGCCCGGGATCTCGGAGCCGACCAGCGGGTTCGAGAGGTTCGTCGCATCGAGGATGCTGCGCGTTTGCATGTAGACGACCGGATCGCCGTCCTTGTACACATCGAGCATTCGCCCGAAGCGCCCGAGCGACGTGGCGTAACTGCTCAGGTTGGCGGTGGGCAGCTGCTTGGCGGCTTCGCGGTCAGCGAGCAGCTTGTCGGTGTCGGTCAGCGTGTTCTGGGTGGTGGCACAGCCCGACAACAAGGCGATGCCCAAGGCCATCAGGCCGAAACGGAAACGGATAGGGGTCAGCGAGATCATGCGTACTACGGAATAAATTGTTTTTGTTCATGGCTCGTTCGCCGGACGCTTTCGCGCAGCGCACCTCAGCGGCCGTTGTTCAGGACCGTGATGTTCTCCACCCCCTTGCCATCGACGAACAGCGTCACATTGCCACTCACGTTGCCTTGAATGGTTGGACTCGCGATGCGCACCTGGCCGTCGGCGCCCTGCTGCACATTGTTGTAGTTGGTGCGGATGACCAGGTTGGTCTGGTTGCTGGGCAGCAGCAACGTCCCGTCGGGTTGCACCAGCGCCTGCTGGTCGACCACTCGGTTCTGCTCCAGCGCGCGGGCCACGCGGGCCTTCGCGGTCACACCCGGCGTCACGCCGTCGACCAGCTTGATGCCGGCTTCCCGCGAGTCCTTGTAGGCACCGAGCGCCTCGCTGTAATTGACCAACTGCGCCGCGGCGGGCCCGGCGGTCGCCAGGCACAACACCGCGACGGGAATCGAGAGAACACTGAATCGTTGAAACGTCATGATTTTTCTCCTGTCACATGCTCAGGACGGTGACCGCAGGACCCACCGTCACGGTGCGATTGACCACACCGGTGGAGGGTTTCACCACCGTCATTCCGACATTGGCAGCCCACGGTACGTTGCCGGTGACACCCGCGCTGCCGGCCAACACGCCGCCTGTGGTCCGGACGCTTCCGGTCGTCATGCCGACGCCGGCGGTCGACTGGTTGCCGATGATCGAGACCGACCCGGTGATGACACCGCGGTTGATGACCGAGTTGGAGGTACCGCCGGCGATGGCCGATCCGCGATTGCCTGCGATGACAACGTTGCCCGCCAGCACGCCGCGGTTCACCACCGAGTTCACGACACCGCCTTGCGTGGACGAACCCTGGTTGCCGATGATCGCGATGCGACCCGACATCACGCCCTGGTTGTCCACGCTGTTCACCGTGCCGCCGCCGTTGGCCGAGCCCCGGTTGCCAATGATCGAAATGTTGCTGCCGGCGATGTTGCCGTTGCCGCGATTGTTCACGCTGTTGACCAGGCCGCCACCGCGCGCCGAGCCGGTGTTGCCCGAGATCACGATCTGGCTGCCGCCGATACGGCCCTGGTTGGTCACCGAGTTCACGGTGCCGCCGTCCTGCGTCGTGCCCTGGTTGCCGAGGATGTGGATCTGACCGCCGGCGATGGTGCCGCCGCCGTTGTTGATGACGCTGTTGGCGATGCCGCCGTTCTGCACGCTGCCGCGGTTGCCCGCGATGGTCACGTTGCTCGCGCCGAGCGTGCCGCCGTTCTCGACGCTGTTGATGCTGCCCTTGCGGCCGACGCTGCCCTGGTTGCCGGTGATGGCGATGGTGCTGCCGGCCATGCTGGCGCCGCTGCGGTTGCGTACGCTGTTCGCGCTCACGTCGTCGTCGCCTTGCGCGCTGCCGCGGTTGCCGGTGATGGTGAGCGACGAGCCCGCGATGCGGCCTTCGTTGTAGACACTGTTGGCGACTGCCGTCTTGCCGTCTCGCACGCTGACGTCGGTCGCGGTGTTGCCCGTGACCGTGGTCGTGGTGCCCTCGGTGATGGCGCCGTTGTCGACCATCACGCTGTTGGCCAGCACCACGCCTTTCTCGGCCGTCACGCGCGAGGCGAAGTTGTCGACGAGCTGCGTGCTGCTCGCGCGCAGTGCACCCATCACCTGCAGCGCGTTCGCGCTCGCATACCCGACGCCGCGATCGATCACCGCCACGTTGAAGACGGTGCCTTCCTTGCCTTCGCTTTTCACGCTCTCGGCGCGGTTGTTGGCGATCGTGGCGGCACTGCCCTGGACGTTGCCGTCCGCGTTGATCGCCACCGCGTTGGCGTTGATGCGCCCGCCGTTGGCGTCGAGCGATCGCGCGGTGTTGCCGCGAATGCTCAACGGCGAGCCCGAGAGGCGCACGGCGCCGTTGCCTTCCATGTAGAGACCGTTCGCCACCAGGATGCCGTTGCGCGCATCGCCGATGCCGGCCACTTGGTTGTACCCGCCGCCCGTCGAGACGTTGTTCGCCGTGTTGTCGGTCAGCGTGATCGGGCTGCCATCGATGCGCGCACCGCGGTAAGCACCGAGCGCGTTGACCAGCGCGGTGCCGCCGACCGCACCGATCTGGGTGGCGCGGTTGCCGGTCAATGAGAGCGTCGAGCCCGCATCGACCTGCGCGTTGTCGTGCAACACCACCGCGTTCGCCGCGGCACGCGCGACGCTCGCACTGCCAAAGCTGTTGAGCGGTCCGGACATCGAACTCGCGCCGGTGGAAATCGACGTCGCGGAGTTGCCGCTCAGCGTGACCGGCGCCGACAGGCGGGAGCGCGCGCCTTCGCCCTTCTCCACGCTGACGCTGTTGGCGACGAGCAGGCCACCTTGCGCGGACAGATCGCGCGCCGTGTTGTTGGTGATCGCTACCGACGCAGCGTCCACATCGGAACCAAACACGCCCAGGCTGTTGGCCAGCGCGATGGCGCTCTGCTTGTTCGAATAGACCAACCCGCCACCGACGCTGTTGCTGAAGCCGTTGGCCCGCACGTTGGTCGCGGTGTTGCCGGTCACGCCGAGCGCGCTGTTCTGCACGCGGCCGTCACTCAGCATCGCGCTGTTCGCCGAGGCGAGACCGCCGGAACCCTGCACGCCGCGCGCCGTGTTGTTCGTGATCGTGACCGGCACGTTGTCCAGCGTCGAACGGTTGTCCAGCGCCAGGCTGTTGGCCATCGCGCGGCCGCTGCGTTCGAAGTCACCCACCACGCCGCCGCCGAGCGTCGCGCGGCCACCCGCCGTGTTGATGTCGTTCGCCGTGTTGCCAGTGACGGTGACGTTGCTGCGACGCGCGGTGGAGTCCTGCAGCCAGACGCTGTTGGCCGCCGCAGCGCCGCCGATGGCCTGCACGCCGTTGGCCGTGTTGCCCGTGACCGTGTGCTGCGTCGCGCCCTGCACGTCGCCCTTCTGGATCGAGATGCTGTTGGCCAACGCCGAGGCGGACGCCTTGACCTCGGCCAGCGCGCCCTTGGCGAGCGACCCGCTGCCACCGCCGGCTTCGATCTTCGTGGCGCGGTTGCCGGTTTGCAGCGACTGGTATTGCCGCAAGTCGCTGCCCGTGTAGTCGGCCAGGTTCACCGAATTGGCGAGCGCGCTGCCGCCCATCGCCCACATGCCGTTCACCTCGTTCGACTGCTGCGTGACGCGGGCGCCCTTCACCTGGCTGCCGGCCGCGGCGAAGCTGTTGGCCGCCGCGACGCCGGTGAGGTCGGCCGCTGCGACGAAGCCGCCGCCCACGCTCCCGGTGCCGCCGCCGGCGCGAATGTCGCGGGCCGTGTTGTTGGCCTGGGTGATGTTGAGGTCTTCAGCGGTGCTGCGTGCCAGCGTCGATGCATTGGCCAGCGCGGCGCCGCCGACCGACTGAACGCCCTGCGCCTGGTTGTTCGTCACCGAAACCTGCACGCGGCGCAGGTCCGATTCGTCGGTGAGCACGCTGTTCGCCGCGGAGCGGCCCGGCAATTGCAGCGACCCGATGACGCCGAGCCCACTCGAGCCCTTGGCGCCGACCGATTCCACGTCGGCGGCGCGGTTGCCGCTCACGAGCACACGGCTGTCCGTCAGGGGCCGGCGACTGGTGCCGCCCGAGAGGAGCGCGGTATTGGCCGTGGCCGCACCGCCCACGGCGCTGACGAAGCCTTGCACCTGGTTTTGCAACACGCTCACCTGCGAATTGCTGGCCTTGAGCGACGAAAGGCCCAGGGCGTTGGCCTGCGCAGTGGCGATAAGTTCGAGCGATCCGCCGATGCCGAGCCCGGCGCTGGCCTTGCCGCCGGCCGCTGTGACCTCGGCCGGCGAGCGATTGTTCGTGACCAAGGCGCTGGTACGCCCATCCAGCTCGCTGCCGGGGCGGGCGGTTAGCCAGCCGAGGCCGTTCAAGATGGCTTCCTGTGCGAGCACGCCCTGCGACGCCAGCAGTCCGGCGCCGAGCAGCGTCAGGGCAATGGCAGTTTTCCGGTTCGAAGGGGGACGGGCAATTCGCACAGCAAGCTCCAATGGAGGGCCCGTTCAGGCGGGCCGGGTGGTGCGAACGAAGGCTCCGTGCCGACGACGCAACGGCTCTCGACTCAATATCAGTTGATATTGACGGAGTTCACATTGGCGGTGCCGCCGATGGCCTTGATGTCTTCTGCGGAGTTCCCGGTGACCATGATTTCGCTGTTCTTCACCTTCGAACCGGTGATGTTCACGCTGTTCACGTTGGCCATGCCGCTCATTTCGACGGTGGCGATCTTGATGCCAGCCGAGCCGCCGCCGGCCAGAACGTTCTTCGCCGAGTTGTTGCTGACGGTGATCTTGCTGTTGGTCACTTCGGAGCCGGTCGAGCCATTGGCCTTGCCCACGCCCGGAATACTGATGCCGCCGCTTTGTGCGAAGGCGCTGGCGGAAAAGAAAGCGAGGGTGACGATGCCGGCTGCAGCGAATTTCTTCATGTGTAACTCCTGAACAGATTGAGGTTGAAGGGGTGAATGCGCGGCCCTTCTCGAAGGCCACGAGGAGCAATCTACCGAGGCGATGTGACACCTTGGGTCATAGTTGTAAATTGCTGTTCAAACGGCAATTGCTTACAAATTGAACCGGAAACCCTGCAAATTTGTGAAGTTTTCACGCTCATGAGCGGGGTGCCGTTGGCAGGGCCAGGTGTGCCTTTGGCAGCCAATGAGCGCAAAAGGTTTAGGTCAGAGTGACAAAGGCCGGCTTTTCCTAAGGGAAAACCCTAGAAAATGACCCAACGCGTCAGTTCGGACGCCTGTCAACCCGTAAGGCAGCGGGTGCACGTTGCTTCTCGACCGCCGGGTGGCCATTTCGAAACATGACCTCACAAAGGAGTGGCATATCGGGCCGATCCTGTCAGACCAGTCGCACAGGATGCGAGCGCGCACTCGCGCAAACTGGGGGCCCTTTCACTCGCCAAGCGTGCCCATGCTGAACTTTTCCCGCGTTTTTCCACTCGTCATCGTCGTTGTTGCCTGCAGCCTGACGGCTTGCCACCGCGACTCTGACAGCGCCGCCGTCACCCGCAACGGCGTGACCTTCCCGGCCGACGCCGACATCGCCAGTGCGCTGCAGGCCAATTTCGCGCAGGACCCGAACAGTGCCAAAGCGCGCGAGCTGGTGCAGTTGCTGGGCGGCGAGAAGGGCCAGCTCGACTACAAGGTGCGAAAAGTGATCTATCGGCAGGGCGCTTTCGAGACGCTGTACGACGTGAGCCTGCGCATGGGCCAGGGCGGCGCGGACAGCCTGCAGAAGCTCTACGCCACCATGATTCCCAAGGAAGAGGCGGCCAAACTGCCCGAACAAACGCTCGCGGCCTACGAGAAGTGGCTTGCCGACAGCGCCGCTGCCCTGGAAAAGACGCAGCCGCAGCAAGCCGTCGCGTTGCGCGCCACGATCGACAACCTGGGCAAGTGCTACCGCGACGCGAAGGCCAACGACAGTGTTGCGCTGATGGACAGCCTTGGCGCCCTTATCTCCCCGGCGCGCGACGGCTGGTACGCCGACAAGCTGCAATCACCGCAGGTCCAGTTGCGCTGCTTGCCGCTCTGAATCCGCCGCCGTAGCGCGCTAGAGAAGACCGCGCTTCGCCAGGTTGCGCATGAGCGCCGAGATGCCGAAGCTCCAGCGCGGTGCCTGGTCGGCGTGCACCACGCGATTGACCAGCGCGCCGAGCTCGGGCGCGAAGATCGTCACGCGGTCGTTCACCACGTGCGTGAAGCCCTGGCCGGGGCCGTGCCGGTCTTGCGTCGGCGCAAACATCGTGCCGAGGAACAGCATCAGTCCGTCGGGATAGGCATGGTGCGGGCCGATCGCCTGCGCCACGAGGTCGAGCGGGTCGCGGCTGATCTTCGACAGCGAGCTGGACCCCTCCAACGTGAAGCCTTCCGGCCCCTCGACGCGCAGGCCGACGGTGATGCGCCGGACGTCGTCGATGCCGAAGCCGTCGTCGAACAGCCGGATGAACGGCCCGATCGCGCAGGACGCGTTGTTGTCCTTCGCCTTGCCGAGCAGGAGCGCGCTGCGGCCTTCGAAGTCGCGCAGGTTCACGTCGTTGCCGAGCGCGGCGCCGAGCGTCTGACCGCGGCTGTTCACGGCCAGCACGACTTCGGGTTCGGGGTTGTTCCAGACCGAGCCCGAATGGATGCCGACATCGGCGCCGGTGCCGACCGCCGCCAGCACCGGCGCCTTGGTGAAGATCTCCGCGTCGGGCCCGATGCCGACCTCGAGGTACTGGGACCAGGCGCCTTGCGCGATCAGCAGTTCCTTCACCTTCGCGGCCTCGGGCGAGCCCGGCACGATGCCGGCGAGGTTGTCGCCGAGCACCTCGGTCAAGCCGGCGCGGATCGCGTCGGCGCGCGACGCGTCGCCACGCGCCTGCTCTTCGATCACGCGTTCCAGCAGGCTGGCGATGAAGGTCACGCCGCTGGCTTTCACGGCTTGCAAGTCGCAGGGTGCGAGCAGCCAGGGCAGCGCGGTGTCGCGTGCGGATTCGTCGCCATTGGCGAGCATGGCGGCCAGGTCGGCGATGCGAGGGAGCTCGCCCGATTGCAGCGCATGGTGGACGGCGGCCGACGGAGACCCTTCGGCTTCGAGCAGGTCGCTCGCGGTCGGCGCGAGCGTCGACAGATCGTAGAGGCCGCCTTCGTGCACGGCGACGAGCGTCGGCCCCACATCGGGCTGCCAGAGGCGGCCGATCAGGGTGGCGCGTTCGGGGTCGCGGGGCAGGCTGGACGCGGGGGTGAGTTCAAGGGCCATGGTGTGTTGTCTCCTGGCCCGATGGTAAAGACGAACGCTCAGTGCGGCTTGAGCGCCCGCACGCGCGCGACCTGCGCGGGCAGGTCGGCCCACGGCGCGGCTTGCGGCGCGAAGCGCGCGCGCATGTAGCCGGCGAGTTCGGCGACCTGCGCGTCGTCGAGCGACTCGCGGAACGCGGGCATGAAGCCGATGTCTTTCGTGGCCGGCTCGCGGATGCCGTCGAGGATGGTGCGCAGCAGGTTGTCGGGCCGGTCGCTCGTCAGGTTGCCGTTCAGCGCGAGCGGCGTGTTCACGCCGAGCAGCGTCGGGCCGGCGCCGTCGTGGTGACAGGCGGCGCACGCGCTGTCGAACATGCGCTGCGAGGGGCCGAGCAGCCGGCCCTTGCCGGCCGCGGCGGTCTGCACGGCGAGTTGCGCGATGGCCGGCGCGTCTTTCGGCGCCGGGGTGAACGACGCGAGGTAGGTCGACATGGCGCGGATGTCGTCGTCGGGCACCTGCTGCAGTTCGCGCACCACCTCGGCCATCGGCCCGCCCGCGATGCCGTGGCGCGGCGAGTGACCGTTGCGCAGATACCGGTAGAGCGCGTCGGCGTCCCACGGCACGGCGGCCGTCGACAACGCGGTGAGCGCGGGCGCTTCCCACCCACCGGCGATGGCACCGGCGAGGAACGCGCTGCCGCCCTGCTCCGCGCCGAGCGCATTGCGCGGCGTGTGGCAGGCGCCGCAGTGGCCGAGGCCGTTCACGAGGTAGGCGCCGCGATTCCATTCGGCCGTTTGCGTCGCGACCGGCTGGTACGGCGCAGGGTCGTGGAACAGCGCGTTCCAGCCAGCCATGAGCGGACGCACGCTGAACGGAAAGGCGAGCGCGGACTTCGGCGTTTCCGCGCGCACTGCCGGCAGCGATTGCAGGTAGGCGTAGAGCGCCTGGAGGTCGTCGTCGCTGGTCTTCGCGAACGCGGTGTACGGGAAGGCCGGATACAGGTGATGGCCGTCGCGCGAGACGCCTTCGCGCATCGCGCGTTGGAAGGCGCTGAACGACCAGGCGCCGAGGCCGGTGGCTGTATCGGGCGTGAGGTTGGTCGTGTAGAGCGTGCCGAAGGGTGTGTCCATCGCGCGGCCACCGGCGTTCGGCGTGCCGCCCGGCGCGGTGTGGCACACGGCGCAATCGCCGAGCGATGCAAGCACGCGACCGCGTTCGATGGTGGAGGCGCTGTAGACGGGCGCGCTGAGCGCCACGGGGGCGATCGATGCACGCCAGCCGAAGAGGCCGAGCACGACGCCGATGCCGCCGACGACGAGGGCTGCGCTCGTTGCCCACACTGTCTTGCGCCTTCCCCTCCCGGGGGAAGGTGGGGATGGGGGCACGATGGCGTCACTGTTCAACCGCCGCTCGCCCCCACCCCTGCCCTCCCCCGGGGGGGGAGGGAGAAAGTCCGGGTTCAACGCAGCGAAAACCTTCTCCGGCGTGAACGGCGGCTCCCGAAAACGCACGCCCGTCGCATCGAAGATCGCATTCGCGATCGCCGCCGTGCCGGGCACCGACGACGATTCGCCGGCCCCGAGCGGCGGCTCGCCGGGGCGCGCCATCTGCACCACCTCGATCACCGGCACGTCACGGAATTGGAGGATCGGGTAGCCGCCCCATTCGGCGCTCGCGACCACGCCCGAGGGGCGCAGGCCCGGCAACCGTTCGCCAGCCTGCGGCGCCTCGGGCTGCTGTCGCGCGAAGCGCACTTCTTCCATGAGCGCGCGGCTGGTGGTCTGGATCACGTTGCCGTGGACCTGATGCTCGACGCCTGCCGGGTTCACCGTGAGGCCCGCGTCGTGGCCGACGACCACGCGGCGCACATGCACTTCGCCGGTGGTGCGGTTCACCTCCACGTCGGCCACCCACGCCGACCACGCCGCGCCGTAGCCGGGCCACTTGCTGTGCACGTAGCGTGCGTAGGCGAAGCCCTGGCCGAAGAGGATGTCGCCGCCCTGCCCGAGTCCGCCGTCCGCGTTTTCCTGCGGGCCGGTGCGCAGGCGCCAGCCGGCCTTCTGCGCCGTCGCCTGCACGAGGTCGATGGCGCGCGGATCGTTCAGGTAGCGCAGCCGGAACTGCACCGGGTCGATGCCGGCGGCGGTCGCGAGCTCGTCGATGTACGACTCGTGCGCGAACGAGCTCGGCAACGCCGACACGCCGCGCAGCCACGAGGCGCGCACGATCGGCGCCATGTCGTTGACCTTCACGCGCAGGTTGTCGACCGCGTAGGGCGGGCGCGCCGTGCGGTCGCCCATCTCGTAGGCGTGCGGCACGGCGTCGACGGTGCCGGTGAGCAGCAAGGCGAGCGTCGGCGCGCCATTCGACGGGTACGACGTTTCGAAGTCGTAGGCCGCGATGGCGCCGTTCGCATCGAGGCCGCCGTTCACCTCCATCAGCTGCGCGGCGCCCTTCGGGTCCCACGCGTTCTCCTGTTCGCGCGTGAGCTGCACGCGCACCGGCGCACCGACGGCACGCGCGAGCAGCGCCGCATCGGCCGCCACGTCGTCGGCGCCGTTGCGGCCGTAGCAACCAGCCGCTTCCATGCGCACCACGTCGACCGCGATGTCGTCGATCGCCATGAGCCTGGCCAGATCGGCGCGCAGCACGTGCGGGTTCTGCGTGCCGGCCCACACGCGCAACTGCATCGCAGTGCCGTCCTGCGGTTGCCAGTCGGCCAGCGCACACGACGGCCCGATCGACGCGTGCATCTGGTAGGGCCACACGTACGTGCGCCGCATCGCCTGCGACGCGCCGGCGATGGCGGCGTCGGCGTCGCCCTCGTCGACCAGCAGGCGCTGCGTCGACGGGTGGTTGCGAATGGCCTGGGCCACGTTCGACACGTCCGGCATGCCCGGCCAGCTTTTCCAGATGACGCGCAGGTCGCGCAGCGCCTGCTCGGCATGCTCCTCGCGCTCGGCCACGATGCCGACGAAGTCGCGGATCACCACCACTTTGCGGATGCCGGGGATGTGCGCGATCGACGACGCGTCGACCGAATCGAGCGTGTTGCCGATGAAGTCGCCGTGGTCCGCGCCCGCGTACGGTGGCCGCACCACGCGGCCGTGCAGCATGCCGGGCACGCGCATGTCGTGCACGAAGACGAGCTCGCCGGCGAGCTTGGCCGGGATGTCGACGCGCGGCTGCGAGGTGCCGACGACGCGGTAGTCGTCGGGATGTTTGACGGAGGTCCGCGCATCGAGCGGCAGCCGCACGCGCTGTTGCCGGAGCGCCTCCACGCCGCCATGCTCGCGCAACCACGCGGCGGCCTGCGCGGCCGCCAGGCGCAGCGGCTGCGCGTGGATCTGGAGCGACGCGCTCGCGATGGTGGCGCCCTGGTTCGGCGCACGCGCGGTGTCGCCGAGCACGACGGTCACGCGGTCGAGCGCGAGGTCGAGCTCTTCGGCCACGACCTGGCCCAGCGCGGTGCGGATGCCGGTGCCCAGGTCGACATGGCCATGCAGCGCGGTGACGCTGCCGTCGTCCCATACCGCGAGCAGCACCTCGTCGCCTTCGGCCGGATTGCCCGACACCAGCGCGGGCTGACCCTTGGCGGGCGGTGGCGCCGGTGGCGTCGGACGCACCACGAGGAGCACGCCGCCGGCATTCAGGAAGCCGGCGCGCGACAGCGGCGGATGGGCACCGCGCGGCGTCACGACGGTGCGCCTCCGGCCATGCGCAGTGCCGCGCCCTGCACCGCGCGAACGATCTCGACGTGGGTGCCGCAGCGGCACAGGTTGCCCGAAAGTTCTTCACGAATGCGCTGCTCGCTCGGATGCGGTTCGCGCGCCAGCAAGGCAGCCGCCTGCATCACCATGCCATTGAGGCAATAGCCGCACTGCGCGGCCTGCGCGGCTTCGAAAGCCGCCTGCACCGGATGCCACGCACCGCGCGAGCCGAGGCCTTCGAGCGTGGTGATCTCGCGGCCCGAAACGCCAAGCGCCGGGATCGCGCAGGAACGCGCCGCGACGCCGTCGACCATCACCGTACAGGCCCCGCACTGGCCGAGTCCGCAGCCGTATTTGGGGCCGTTCAATCCGAGTTCGTTGCGCAGCAGGTGCAGCAGCGACGCCTCGCGCGAAGGCGCGAGTTCATGCGTGTGGCCGTTGACCCTGAACTGCGGCAACGCGGATCAAGCCGAGGCGATGTCGGACGACTGGATGCGCTTGACGCCCTTGGCCGCCATGTCTTTCCAGGCCTTGGCGACGGAGCCGTTCAGGTCGATGCCGCGCGTCGCGTCTTCGATCACGTAAGCCTCGAAGCCGGCCTTGCGCGCGTCCATCGCGGTCCAGGCCACGCAGAAGTCGGTGGCCAGGCCGGTGACGAACACCGTCTTGATGCCGCGCGCCTTCAGGTAGCCGGCCAGGCCGGTCGCGGTCTTGTGGTCGGCTTCCTCGAAGGCCGAGTAGCTGTCCATGTCCTTGTGGAAACCCTTGCGGATGATGAGCTGCGCGGTCGGCACCTTGAGCGCCTTGCCGAGCTCGGCGTCTTCGGTGCCCTGCACGCAGTGGTCGGGCCAGAGCACCTGCGTGCCGTACTTGAGCTTCGTCGTCTCGAAAGGCTTCTTGCCGGTGTAGGTGGTGGCGAACGACGCGTGGCCTGCGGTGTGCCAGTCCTGCGTGACCACCACGTTCTCGAACATCGGCGCCAGCTGGTTGATGACCGGGATCACCGCATTGCCGTCCTTCACCGCCAGCGTGCCGCCGTCGAGAAAGCAGTTCTGCACATCGACCACGATCAGCGCGGCCTTGGCGCCGGGCTTGATCTTGCCGGCCGCAAAGAGCTGGGGCGCCATGGCGAAGAGGCCGAAGACGGTGCCAGCTTGAAGGATGGTTCTGCGTTTCATGATGAAGCTCCTTGGTGGTGACAGTGGACTATTCCAGGAATGCCGCGGAACCGGCTTTGCCGGGCCGCCGGCGTTGCCCCCTGGAAGGGGGTTGGCGTAGCGACACGAAGTGCGCGAAGACTGGGGGTCATACCGATAAGTAGGCGCGGCGCACTTCGTCGTTGGCAGCAAGTTCTTCCATCGACGCCTGGTAACGGATCTGGCCCTTCTCGAGCACATAGGCGCGATCGGACACCAGCTCCGCGAAGTGCATGTTCTGCTCGGAGAGCAGGATGCTCACGCCCTGCGCCTTGAGTTCGAGAATCATGTGGGCCATCTGCTCGACGATGACCGGCGCGACGCCTTCCGAAGGCTCGTCGAGCAGCACCAGGTAGGGGTTGCCCATCAGCGTGCGCGCGACGGTGAGCATCTGCTGCTCGCCGCCGCTCATGCGGCCACCGGGTCGCTGCGGCATCTCGCCGAGGTTGGGGAAGAGCTTGAAGAGCTTGTCGGGCGTCCAAACGGGTGCGGCCGTGCCGTCGGTCCACTGGCGCGCGGCCTGCTTGCCGACTTCCAGGTTCTCCATCACCGTCAAGTCGGTGAACACGCGTCGGTCTTCGGGCACGAAGCCGAGGCCCAGACGCGCGGCCACGTGCGGCTCGCTTTTCGAAATGTCGTGACCGAGAAAGCTCACAGTGCCCTTGCGCTTGGTCAGCATGCCGATCAGCGCCTTGAGCGTGGTCGACTTGCCGGCGCCGTTGCGGCCCATCAGCGCCACGACCTCGCCGCGGCGCACTTCGAGGTCGACGTCATACAGGATCTGCGCGGCGCCGTACCAGGCGCACAGCGACTTGGCGGTCAGCAATGTCTCGTGTGTGCTCATGTGCCTGCTCCCACCGCCGCGTTCACTTCGGCGGCCTTCTCTGCGATCTTCTCGAAGGTCTTGCCGCTGCCGAAGTACACCTCCTGCACTTTCGGATGGTCGCGAATCTCGAGCGGCTTTCCTTGCGCGATGAGTCGCCCACGGGCCAGCACGATCATGCGGTCGGCATAGGCGAAGACCACGTCCATGCTGTGCTCGGTGAAGAGCACCGCGAGGCCGCGGCTGATCACCAGGTCCTTGGTGAGTGCCATGAGCGAGTTGCGCTCCTTCGGCGCCATGCCGGCGGTCGGCTCGTCCATCAGCAGCAGCTTGGGCGCGTTGGCCATCGCGATCGCGAGTTCGACGCGCTTGACGTCGCCGTACGCGAGCTCGCTGCAAGGCCGGTCGGCCTGCGCCTTCATGCCGACCTGGTCGAGCAATGCGATCGCTTCGTCGCGTTGGTGGTCGGCCGCACGGCGCCACATCGAGAACAGCTTGCCATCGTGCGACAGCATCGCCATCTGCACGTTCTCCACCACGGTGAGCGATGCGAAGGTCTCGGCGATCTGGAAGGTGCGACCGACACCCAGGCGCCAGATCGATCGCGGTTTCTGGCCGACGAGCTCGTGGCCGCCGAACAGGATCGAGCCCTGGTCGGCCTTGAGCTGGCCGTTGACCATGTTGAAGGTGGTCGACTTGCCCGCGCCGTTGGGGCCGATCAATGCGAGCAGTTCACCCGCCTTGAGCTCGAAGCTGATGCCGTCGACGGCTTTCACGCCGCCGAACGATTTGCCGAGGTTGTCGACCTTGAGCAATGGGGCTGCGCTCATGCCTTGGCCTCCTTGCGTTTGAGTTTGTCGAACAGCTGCTTGGCGAAGCCGGCAATGCCCTGCGGAAACAGCAGCACCAGCAGCAGGATGATCGCGCCGAGCATCGCGCGCCAGTAGTCGGTGTTGCGCGCGACCGTGTCGTGCAGCCAGCTGAAGGTGACCGCGCCGACCACCGGGCCGGCCAGCGTCTGGATGCCGCCGAGCAGCACCATCACCAGGCCATCGACCGACTTGTCGACGCTCAGGCTTTCAGGCGAGATGCTGCCTTTCGAGAATGCGTAGAGCGAACCCGCGAGGCCGGCCGCCGCACCGGCGATGACGAAGGCCGTCCACTGCATGCGCTTGACGTCGATGCCGATCGCATCGGCGCGCAGCACCGAATCGCGGCCCGCGCGCAGCGCGTAGCCGAAGGGCGAGAACAGCACGCGGCGCAAGAGCAGGATGCCGGCCGCGACGAGCACCAGCGTGAGCCAGTAGTACATGCGCTTGTCCGACAGCCATTCCGAGGGCCAGACGCCGGTGAGGCCGTTGCTGCCGCCGGTGAACGAATCCCACTGGTACACGACGGCCCAGGTGATCTGCGCGAAGGCCAGGGTGAGCATCGCGAGGTACACACCAGAGAGCCGCACCGCGAACCAGCCGTAGACCAGCGCGCCGAGGGCGGCGACCAGTGGCGCCAGGATCAGCGCGACTTCCATCGGCAGGCCGCTCGAGCGCACCAGCAGCGCGGCGCCATACGCACCCAGGCCGAAGTACGCCGCATGGCCGAACGAGTGCATGCCGGCCGGCCCCATGATGAAGTGCAGGCTGGCGGCGAACAGCGCGGCGATCAGCAGGTCGATCATCAGCACCGTCGTGTAGGGCGAGCTGGCCGTGAGCCACGGCATTGCCATCAGCACGAGGCCGAGCGCCCCCACGAGCCACAGGTAGCCCTTGCTCGCGCGGCGCAGCGGCTCTTCGGCCATGCCGACGTAGCGGCTCGGCGCCTGCGGACGACCGAACAGGCCCCACGGCCGCCACACCAGCACGATCGCCATCACGACGAAGTCGGTGACCAGCGTGAGCTTGGAGAACGACACGCTGTAGCCCAGTATGTCGACCACGCCCAGCCAGATGCAGATCGCCTTGATCTGCGACAGCAGCAGCGCCGCCACGTAGGCCCCGGGGATCGACCCCATGCCGCCGACCACCACCACCACGAACGCGGCGCCGATGGTGTTGAGGTCGAGCGCCAGCGTGGCGGGTTCGCGCGGCAACTGCAAGGCACCGCCGAGGCCGGCGAGCATCGCGCCGAGCGCGAACACCGCCGTGAAGAGCCAGGCCTGGTTCACGCCCAGCGCGCTGACCATCTCGCGGTCTTGCGTGGCGGCGCGCACCAGCGTGCCGAAGCGCGTGCGCGTGAGCAGCAGCCACATCAGGCCGAGCACGACCGGGCCGACGACGATGAGGAACAGGTCGTAGGTCGGGAACTGCCGGCCGAGAATTTCGACCGCGCCCGACAGGCCCGGCGCGCGGGGGCCGAGCAGTTCGTCGGGGCCCCAGACATAGAGCACCGCGTCCTTGATAACGAGGACCAGTGCGAAGGTCGCCAGGAGCTGGAAGAGCTCCGGCGATTTGTAGATGCGGCGCAGCAGCACCATCTCGATCAGCGCGCCGAGCACGCCGACCGACAGCGCCGCGATCACCAGCGCAGGCCAGAACCCGAGACCGGTGCCGAGCTTGTCGACCAGCGTGTAGGCGAGATAAATGCCGACCATGAAGAAGGAGCCGTGCGCAAAGTTGACGATGCGCGTGACGCCGAAGATCAGCGACAGGCCCGCCCCCACGAGGAACAGCGAAGAAGCCGACGACAGCCCGGTGAGGAACTGCAGCAGCAAGGACGAGAGACTCATGGGTGCAAGCGTTCCGAGTAAGAAAGGTCAGTCGGCGCTACGCGACTTCTTGACGTCGGCGGCGCTCGGCTGGAACTTGGCGCCGTCGAAGTAGGTGTAATCGACCATCACGCCCTTGCCGTTGTCGTTCTTGGTCTTGCCGACGAACGCGCCCATGGTCGACTGGTGGTCTTCCGCGCGGTAGGCGATCTTGCCGAACGGCGTGTCGACCTGGAGGCCCTTGAACGCGGCGACGAGCTTCGGCGTCTCCGTGCTCTTGGCCTTGACGATGCCGGCCGCGACCGACTTGATCATGCTGTAGCCGACCACCGAACCCAGGCGCGGATAGTCCTTGTACTTGTCGTGGTACGCCAGGAAGAAGGCCTTGTGCTCGGGCGTCTGCACGCCGTACCACGGGTAGCCGGTCACGATCCAGCCGTTGGGCGTCTCGTCCTTGAGCGGGTCGAGGTACTCGGGCTCGCCGGTCAGCACGCTCACCACCGCGCGGTCCTTGAAGAGGCCGCGCGTGTTGCCTTCGCGCACGAACTTCGAGAGGTCGGCACCGAAGAGCACGTTGAAGATCGCGTCCGGCTTGGCATCGGCCAGCGCCTGCGCAACCGCGCCCGCGTCGACCTTGCCCAGCGGCGGCGCCTGTTCGGCGACGAACTCGACGTCGGGCTGCGCGGCCTTCAGCAGCGTCTTGAAGGCGGCGACGGCCGACTGGCCGTACTCGTAGTTGGGGTACACGACCGCCCAGCGCTTCTTGTTCAGCTTGACCGCTTCGGGCACGAGCATCGCGGCCTGCATGTAGGTGCCGGGGCGCAGGCGGAAGGTGTACTGGTTGCCGCCCTGCCAGGTCATCTTGTCGGTCAGCGGCTCGCCGGCCAGGAAGAACACCTTCTTCTGCTTGGCGAAGTCGGCCACGGCCAGGCCGGTGTTCGACAGGAAGGTGCCGGTCAGCACATCGATCTTTTCGCGGGCCACCAGCTCTTCGGCCACGCGCACGGCATCGCCGGGGTTGGCGTTGTCGTCGCGCGTGATGAGCTCGACCTTCCTGCCGTTGATGCCGCCCTTGGCGTTGATCTCGTCGACGGCCAGCTCCATGCCCTTCTTGTAGGGCTCGAGGAAGGCGGGCTGCGCCTTGTAGCTGTTGACTTCGCCGATCTTGATCACGCCCTGCGCGTGCGCGGGAACGAGAGCGGTGGCGAGCGCCGCAGCGCTGAAGACGTGACGCAGTGCGTTCATGGGTAACTCCTTGAGGACGAACAGAAAATGAAACTCGGCAACGTTCGGAGGGCGGGTCAACGGAGACCGTCTTCGCCCTTGATTTCGGAATGCTTCAGCCCGCCGATGCGCGGCAGCGGACGACCGCTGTCGGTGACCGCGACGGCCACGACGATTTCGTTGGCGCGCGGGGCGTCCGACACGCGCGCTTCGATCGCATCGAAGTGGCTGCGCACGAAGGCGGCGTCTTTGTGGCCGAGCGGCACGTCGATGGCGGTGCCGAGCGTGCCGCGCTTCTTGCTCGACGGCACGAGCGCAGCACCCTTTTCGACGGCGACACGCAACGGTGCGCCGAGCTTGGGATGCAGGATCGCCGCAGCGTGCTCCAGTTCGCCGGCTTCGCCGACGATGGCGGCCTTGCCGTAGCTTTGCGCGTCGCCCGGCGCGATGCCGAGCGCGGCGACGGCCTTCTGGCCGAGCAGTGCGCCCAGCTCTTCGCCGATGGCGATGAGGTCGTCGAGGTTCTCGCTGTAGCGGCCCGCGTACGGGTTCTCGATGACGGCGATGGCGACGGCGCGACGCGTCGGCGGGTCGATGGTCTGGCCCATTTCGACACGCGTTTCGTCGACCTGCACGATGAGTTTGCGGATGTTGGCTGGCATGGTGGGGTGTTCCTTGTCTCTGACGGGATCAGCGCAGGCCGTCCCACTTGGCGATGTTTTCTGCGCGCAGCCCGCCGACGCGGTCGTGGATGCGGTAGCCCGTCGTCATCGCGAGGATGAAGACGATCTCGTCGGCGGCCGGCGCACCGGGCACGCGCACTTCGATCGCGTCGAACTGGCCGCGCACGTACGCGGCATTGATGTTGGTGAGCGGCACGTCGAGCGTGGTGCCGGGCGCGCCGACCTTCTTGGTCGACGGCACGATCGACAGCGCATTCGCGGGCTGGCCGGTTTTTTCTTCGGCCTGGCCGGCGCGGTAGGCGTTACGGTCGCCCTTCCAGCCAAGCAACTCGCGCATCGCGTAGCCGCCCGGCACATGCCAGAGCGCGCCGTGTTCGAGTTCGCCCGCGGCACCGACGATGGCGCCTTTGCCGTAGGTCGCGATGTCTTCGACCGGCACCGCCATCGCGGCGAGCAGCTGGTGCGCCATGTCGACGCCCACCGGGTCGAGCAGGCTCATCATCGGCAGGATGTCGGGTTCGTAGCGTCCCGCGAACGGGTTGGTCAGCACGGCACCGACCGCACCGCGCACCAACGGCGTGGCGGCGCGGGGTCCGAACTCGTGGTGGATGTGTTCGACATGCGTGAAGACGCGGCGGATTTCGATCATGGGGTTTTCGTTAAGCAAATACTGAACCAACAGAGGCCGCTGACACCGCTGTCGACGACCCGGCGTTGGAGCATAAGGGCTCGACCGTGCGGTGCTGCCCCTGGCAAACCAGCACGGCTGAAACGATCAGTCCGGCGTTCTGCAGCAGCAGGGCGCGCGCCGCGCCCGCATCCAGTGCGCGACGCACCTGCGCGGATGCCAGCCGGTCGACCGCGACCGTCACCAGGCGGTCGCCGAGGTCGCTGTCGTCCTTGCAGTCGCTTGCCGGTTTGCGGTGGATGCCGGCGTCGTCGATGTCGACGGCGTTGGCGATCACGGTCGCGGCCGCGTCGGCCATCGACGCCGTGGCGGCAAGCACGGTCACGCTGTCGGCGATGCCGAGCGAAAAGCTGCGGCCACGCCAGCCGCTGGTCGCGACACCGCGCACCGGCAGGTCGCTCGTGACATCGAATTTCCCGTCGATCGCGATGCGGTCGGCGTCCCGCAGGTCGAAGCGCGCGAGTTCCGGGAACAGGCCGACGCGCACCGAGTGCCCGGGCGCGAGGTGCAGCGCGATGTCGCCGCCGTTGTTGAGCCACGCGCGATCGATGCCGGGTCGGTCGTAGAAAGCGATGAGTTCCTCGGCCACGCTGCCAGCCACCGCTGCCATCGACGTGATGTACGCGGGCCGGAACGGCGCACAGGCGCGCCACATGCGCCGCGCGACCCCGCTGCGCAACAAGCACTCGGCGCCGACCGGCTGGCGCAGCAGCGGCAGTTCGAGCACCAGTTCTCCGAGCAAGCCTTGAAAGCGCTGCCACGCTTCAACGTGCGCGGCCGCCACGGCCTGCACATCGCCATGGGCTTCGGCCACGATGTCGATCGGCCCGTGGTTCCAATGCCACCGATGTGCGTCGAGCGCGGTGCGCTGTGCGGTCATCGCCTCAGCCGAGCATCGGGGGTTGCGCGAGCGGCCAGGGATTGGCCGCGTCGATCGTCTGCCACTGGCGCGCAATCGGCGCGCCGTCGTCCTGCCAGGCACCGCGCGAGAGCGCCTGCTCCAGCGGGAACACGCTGGCCGTGTGGCCACCGAGGGCTGCGTAGTCGTCCAGCCGCATGCTGAACTCGATGGGCGCGACGATCGCCGGCGTGGGCACGGTGCCGAAGCTGTTGTCGGGCATGCGCATCACGTCGACCATCACGGTGATGCCGCCGCCGGGCCACACATAGGCCGGTGCGCCGCCGCAGGTGACGTTGACCAGCGCGTTCTTGATGGCGCGCGTGAGCAGCACCGGGTTCTCGCTCACGCCGGCGCGCAGGCTGCCGCCCGCGCCGCCGAGGAACAACACGGTGCAGAGCGAGGGCTCGCAGTTCTCGCCGATGCGCTCGACGATGCGGCGCACTTCTTCGGGCATCGGTTGCTCGATAGCCTGCAAGGCGTTGTCGAGCACGTACCACTGCGCATGTTCGCCGGTGGTCGAGGTCATGAGGAGCCGCAGGCCGGGCCTGGCGACACCGGCTTCCCAGCCTTCGATGATCGAGAGCGGATCGTCGATGTCGGTGCCGCCCCAGCCGTTGCCGGGGTTCGCGACCTGGAAGTACCGGCCTGGCGTGGACTTGCGTCCGCGCATCTCGATGCCGGAGGGCGCCATGTCGAGGCAGCGGCCGGCCTGGTGCTGCGTGAGCACGCCGGTGATGTGGTCGTCGACCACCACCACTTCGTCGGCCACGCCGGCGAACTGCCGCGCGAAGATGCCAACCGCCGCCGAGCCGCAGCCCACGCGCATGCGCTGCTCTTCGACGCCGTTGACGATCGGCGCCTTGCCCGCCTGGATGACGATGCCGGCCCCGCCGTCGATGAGGCATTCGGCCGGCTTCTTGTTGCCGAGCAGCTGCATCAGTTCGAGCGTCAGGCGCCCTTCCTTCTTGCTGCCGCCGGTGAGGTGGTGCACACCACCGAGCGAGAGCATCTGCGAGCCGTATTCGGCCGTCGTGACGTGGCCGACGACCTCGCCCTTGTAGCGGACGTTGGCCTGCTCCGCGCCAAGGAAACGGTCGGTGTCGATCTTGATCTTGAGGCTGCAGTAACTGAAGATGCCTTCGGTCACCACCGTCACCATGTCGACGCCCCGCACCTTCGAGCCGACGATGAACGGCGCAGGCTTGTAGTCGGGATAGGTGGTCGACGAGCCGACGCCAGTCACGAAGACCTCGTCGGCCAGCAGGAGGTCGCCGTCCCAATCGGGCGCGGCCGGCGGCGCACCATTGGCGGTCGTTTCGGCACCGGGACGTGCAAAAGGCACCAATGCGGTGGCATTGCTTTCGACGGCGCGACGCAGCAGCACGACCGGATCGACCCGCACCAGCGTGCCGGCGCGGTTGGCGTAGCGGTCGCAGGCGCCGGTGCGGCCTTCGGAAATCTGGCACAGCACCGGGCAGGCGTTGCACTCGACCTTGGGCACGCTGACCTTGTCGTTGCGCAGGGGCGCGCGAGTGGCGACGGCGTCCATGGGCATCACGTCCATGCCCGGTAACCCGTCTGTCTTGGTGTGTTCTGTCATCGTGGAAAATCCTTGAGATCGCCAAGCACCGGCTGGCTCAGAAGGTGCTTGTGATCGATTTGCTCTTTGTGTAGCATTCACTCCACTTTGATGTTGTGAACGCTACATTCAAAATCAATGTAGCAAATGCAATGCCAACGCGCAACGGCGTTTTCACCGAACCATCGAACCACCGAAAAATCTCAAGCCATGAGTGCCTTCAGCGAAGAAACCGTCCTCAGCGTCCACCACTGGACCGACCGCCTGTTCACCTTCACCACGACGCGCGACCCCGCGCTGCGTTTCTCGAACGGGCATTTCACGATGATCGGTCTGCGCGTGAACGACAAGCCGCTCTTGCGCGCCTACAGCATCGCGAGCGCCAACTACGAGGAATACCTCGAGTTCCTGAGCATCAAGGTCGACGACGGCCCGCTCACTTCGCGCCTGCAGCACATCCAGGTCGGCGACAAGATCATCGTGGGCCGCAAGCCGACCGGCACGCTGCTCATCGACTACACGCTGCCCGGCAAGCGCCTCTATCTCCTGGGCACCGGCACCGGCCTCGCACCCTTCATGAGCGTGATCCGCGACCCGGAAACGTACGAGAGGTTCGAGAAGGTCATCCTCGTGCACGGCGTGCGCCAGGTCGACGAGCTGGCCTATCACGACCTCGTGCTCGACCACCTGCCCAAGCATGAGTTCCTGGGCGAGCTCATCCAGAACCAGCTGCTCTATTACCCGACCGTGACGCGCGAAGATTTCCGCAACATGGGCCGCATCACCGAGCTGATGGAAAGCAACAAGCTGACCGACGATCTCGGCCTGCCGCCGCTCAACGCCGCCGAAGACCGCGTGATGCTGTGCGGCAGCCCCGGCATGCTGGTCGACCTGAAGCACATGCTCGAAGCCAAGGGCTTCAAAGAGGGGAACACCTCGACCCCTGGCGACTTCGTGGTCGAGCGCGCGTTCGCCGAAAAGTAATCGATGGCCGTTGCCAAGGTTTCGACAGCCAACGGTGTGCGTCGCGGCACCGGCGTGCGCGATGCGGCGGCGCAGGCCACGCGCAAGGCGATTCTGAAGGCGGCCACCAAGGTGTTCGCGAAGTACGGCTACGACGGCGGCAGCGTCGAGAAGATCTCGAAGGCCGCCAAGTCGTACGACCGCATGATCTATTACTACTTCGGCAGCAAGGAAGGCCTGTTCATCGCGGTGCTCGAAGAGATGTACCGCGCGATGGACGTGGCCGAGAACGCCATCGCACTCGACGCCGACCAGCCCGTCGAAACGCTCACCGCGGTGATCCGTTTCGTGCACGGCTACTACCGCAAGAACCCCGAGTTCGTCACGCTGCTGAACACCGAGAACCTGCACAAGGGCCGGCACATCTCGAAGTCGTTGCGCGCGGGCGAGTATTCGTCGCACGCGATCAACGTGATCCGCGAAGTGCTCGCGAGCGGCATCGCCAAGGGCCTGTTCCGCAAGGACGTGGCCGCGCGCGAGGTGTACCTCCTGATCGCCTCGACCGGCTACTTCTACATGTCGAACCGCCACACGCTCACCGCCTTCCTGGGCGAGCCGCTCGAAACCGCCGAGGCAGTGGCGCGTTGGGAAACCTTCGCGATCGACACCGTGCTGCGCGCCGTCGGCGCCACGCCGGCCGTTCATTAA
Source organism: Variovorax sp. PAMC 28711 (assembly GCF_001577265.1). Classification (NCBI taxonomy): domain Bacteria; kingdom Pseudomonadati; phylum Pseudomonadota; class Betaproteobacteria; order Burkholderiales; family Comamonadaceae; genus Variovorax; species Variovorax sp. PAMC 28711. The sequence goes on from NZ_CP014517.1 coordinate 1,972,453, forward strand.
AAGATATCCATCTCCACCCACGAGGAGTCATCCATGGCAGAAGCAGTTGCGGGCGCGAAGTCCGGCAAAGTCGTCATCAGGAACATCGGTTTGCTCCTTTCGGGCGACATCGACCGACCCATCCTCGACGCCGACACGATCGTCGTGAACGATGGGTTGATCGTGGCGGTCGGCAAGGAAAAAGACTGTGACCTCGAAGGCGCGAAGACCGTCATCGACTGCAAGAAGACCTGCGTCGCGCCCGGCTTGATCGACAGCCACGTGCACCCGGTGTTCGGCGACTGGACGCCGCGCCAGAGCCAGCTCGGCTGGATCGATTCGACCATGAACGGCGGCGTGACCACGATGATTTCCGCCGGCGAAGTGCACCTGCCCGGCCGCCCGAAAGACATCGTCGGCCTGAAGGCGCTGGCTATCACGGCGCAGCGCGCCTACGACAACTTTCGGCCGAGCGGCGTGAAGGTGCTGGCCGGTGCGCCCATCATCGAAAAGGGCATGGTCGAGAGCGACTTCAAGGAGCTCGCCGAAGCGGGCGTGAGCCTGCTGGGCGAAGTCGGTCTCGGCACGGTGAAGGCGGGCTACGAGGCCAAGGAGATGGTCGCGTGGGCGCGCAAGTACGGCATCCAGAGCACCATCCACACGGGCGGCCCGTCGATTCCCGGCTCCGGCCTCATCGACAAGGACGTGGTCCTCGAAGCCGATGCCGACATCATCGGCCACATCAACGGCGGCCACACGTCCTTGCCCGAAGCCCACGTGTGCGAACTTTGCGAAAAGAGCACGCGCGCCATCGAGATCGTGCACAACGGCAACGAGAAGACCGCCATCGCCGCGGCGCGCGCGGCCATCGAACTCAAGTGTCCGCATCGCGTGATCCTCGGCACCGACGGGCCCGCCGGCTCGGGCGTGCAGCCGCTCGGCATCCTGCGCATGGTGGCTTTCATCTCGGCCTTCGCGAGCATTCCGCCGGAGCAGGTGTTCTGCTTCGCGACCGGCAACACCGCACGCATCCGCAACCTGAACTGCGGCCTCGTCGAAGTGGGCCGCGACGCCGATTTCGTCTTCATGGACCGCGCCCAACACTCGCCCGCCGCGGGCCTGCTCGAAAGCGTGCAGCTCGGCGACATTCCGGGCGTCGGCATGGTGATGATCGACGGCATCGTGCGCGCGGGGCGCAGCCGCAACACGCCGCCGGCGACAGAAGTGCCGGTGGTCGTTTCAGGCCACTGACACGGCTGCGGGCGGTGCAGCCGGCGGCCGCTGCGCGCCGTCGATCAACCCACCGCCTCCGACTGCATGCGCACGACGGCTTCGGAGCGAATCGGCACGCGACCCTGCGCCCGGCAGACATCGCCGAGGTTGAACCATGCCAGCACGAGGGACAGGAACTCTTCGTTCAGCGGCATCACCGGCTTGTAGCAATAGGTGAGGCGAATCTTGAGCAGGTTGGCGTCCTGGATGTTTTGCCTGGAGCCGCCCTTGACCTGCGTGCTGCGGTACATGAGGTTGTCGTTGGGGATGAAGCGCCGGCCGTTCGCGGTGACGCCATGATCGGCAAAGCTCGCGGGCGATGGATTCAGCACATCGATGAACATGCCCGACACATCGACATTGGCGCGAACGATCGCCCCTGCCAGCTCGCCCCGGCCGGCTGCACGCTTCATGTAGAGCGGCGCCAGAGCGCTCTTGCCAGCCAGCCGCATCTGGCTGGTGAGTCCGGAGCGGGCGTTGTCCACCGCGCCCGCGCGCGCCGCGGCCAGCGCGGCCATGTCGACCACGGCCTTGGCCTTGTACATCAGCGCCATCTCTGCAATGGCAAAGATCACCATCAGGAAGATCACCATCGTGATGGCCATTTCCACGAGCGTGGCGCCTCGCATCGCGCGGGCCGGCGGCGAGCGGCGAATGCGGGCGCCGAAGGTTGAACGGTGGCTCATGCGTGCTCCCCGAAGAGTGGCGCTGCCGTTGGCACCGGCAGCAGACGTTGGCCCGGCGCAAGGCCCAGCCGCTTTGCAGTGCCCGTGGCGCACTCGAGCACCGCGTGGGCACGCGAAACGCTCTTGAGCTGCCAGGGTCTGACTTCGCAGACGCGCAGGATCTCGCCGGCGCGGTCGACGAAGATCACATCGAGCGTCACGCGCATGCCCCACATGTGGATGCTGCTGCAGGGCACGATGTACAGGCCGGCATCGGGTGAAAGACGCACGCCCAGCAGACCCCGCAGCCGGGACAGAAAGGTGTTCGCGATGCGCACCTTCAAAGGCAGCGCCACCCCGTCGCGCGACAGCGCGACCATGGGCAAATGCAGGAGCGGGTCGGGCCCGGAGGACGCCATCAGAAGCCTCCCGACATGGTGATCTTCTGGTACAGAAAATAGCCGAGAAACGCGAAGGTGCAGGGAAAGATGAAGATCACCAGCGGCCCGAGCATCAGCACCGGTGCTTCGAAGGCCTTCTTCTCCGCGAGCAGGAAGCGCTCGGCGCGACGCTGGATGGCCTGTTCGCGCAGAACCGGCGCCAGCGAAGAACCCACACGCTCCGCCTGGATCATGGCGCTGACCATGTTGGTCAACTCGCGAATGCCGACGCGATCCTGCATCTGGTAGAGCGCGTCGGCACGGGGCACGCCGGCCGACACGTCGCGCAGCACGCGCGTGAATTCCTGCCTGAGCGCGCCGGGCGGTCCCTTGGCCAGCGTCAGGCGAATGGCACCGGTCAGGTTTTGTCCCGACTCGATGCCGAGGACGAGAAAGTCCAGAAAGTTGGGCAGCTCGCGCACCAGGCGACGGCTGCGGGCCTTGCGGATTTCGTTGAGCCGGAGATCGGGCAGAAAGAACCCCAGCGCGCCGGCGATCAACAGGAACACCGGATCGATGCGTCCGAGCATCCCGAGCGCCAGCCCGAGGGCCATCGACGCGAGCAGGCCGGCGATCACCTTGAGCCCCATGAATTGCTCGACCGTGAAGAGATAGTGCAAGCCGCTGAGCACCAGCCGGCGCTGCAGGCTGACGCGATACGCCTGCGGAAAAAGGTGCGCCGTGCGTGCCGCGGCCCAACCGACCAGCGGCCAGATTCGGCGCAGCGACGAGGGCAGCGGATCCATGTAGTCGCGCTGCTCCTTGGGAACGCTCGTGAACTCGAGGTACAGCAGCACGATGAAAAGCGCCACGGCCAATCCGACGGTTCCGAGAATCAGCGCGGGGATCATATGTCGATGCTCATGATTTTCTTGATGACGCGAAAGCCGATGAAGACCCAGACGCACACCGCGAGAAACACACCCCAGCCCAGCAGCGTGCTGAACATCGGCCCCATGGCCGCGGGGTCGAGCTGGTGCAGCATGTAGAGCATGAAGAACGGCAGGCCCGCCATCACCAGCGCCTGCATGCGCCCTTGCGCGGTCAAGGCCAGCACCTTCTTTTCCATGTTCTGACGCTCGCGCACCGAACGCGCGAGCCCATCGAGCGACTCCGAAAGGTTGCCACCGCTTTCGCGCGCGATCTTGATGGCCGCCACCACCATTTCCATCTCGGCCGTCTTCACGCGGTGCGCGAGGTGATCGAGTGCCAGGTCCATGTCGATGCCGACGCGAATCTCGCGCAGGGTCAGTTCGATCTCGCGGCGCAGGGGCAAGGGCCCGTCGCGCCCCACTGAATCCATGGCGCCCATCAGGCTGCCGCCGGCACGGATGGCACCGGCCATCATGGCCAGCACATCAGGGATCTGGCTGTCGATCAGCGCTTGCAGGCGGTTGCGTTGTCGCGCGTAGTACTTGCCCGGGAGCACCAGGCCTGCGACGGCGAGCAGGAAGCACCACAGCAGACTGCCCAGAAAGACCCAGGCGCCGGCCACGACGGCGATCGCGATCAGGCCCTGCACCAGCCACCGGTTCTTGAACATGCCGGCGAACAGTGCACTCTGGCCCCGTTCATTGCCAGGGTCGGGAGCGTTCCGCCCGGCCACCCACTGGCTGGCGCCGAGGTAGGCCAGCGTGCCGACGCTCATCGCCACCACCAGGATGATGAGCAGGTCAAGCACCCGGAATGCCCGCCTCGAAAATGGACAGCGCGGGCGTCTGGATGCCCGCCGCGCGCAAGGCCTCGATGAATTCCGGCACCGCGCCGGTGGGCACGAACTCGCCACGGACGCGTCCGTCCTCGTTGAAGCCGCTCTGCCGGAACACGAAGATATCCTGCATCTGGATCTTGCCGCTCTCGACGCCGGTCAGTTCGGTGATCGCGGTGATCTTTCGCGTGCCGCACTTGAAGCGGGTCTGCTGCACGATCATGTTGACCGCCGAGGCAATCTGCTCGCGGATGGCCGTCACAGGCAAATCCATGCCGGCCATCAGGACCATCGTTTCGATCCGGCTGAGCATGTCGCGCGCCGAGTTGGCGTGCGCGGTGGTCAACGAGCCATCGTGGCCCGTGTTCATAGCCTGCAGCATGTCCAGCGCCTCGCCGCCGCGGCATTCGCCCACCACGATGCGGTCGGGCCGCATGCGCAACGAATTGCGCACCAGCTCGCGAATCGAGACGCCGCCCTTGCCCTCGCTGTTGGACGGCCGGGCCTCCAGCGACACCAGGTTCGGCTGGTGCAGCCGCAGTTCGGCGGCGTCTTCGATGGTGACGATGCGTTCGGTCTCGGGGATGAAGTTCGACAGCACATTCAGCAGCGTCGTCTTGCCCGAGCCCGTGCCGCCCGAAATGATCATGTTCTGCGCCTGCGCCACCGCGAACGACAGGAACTCCAGCATGGCCGGATTGAGCGATCCGAACTTGAGCAGATCTTCGCCGTACAGCCTGCGCGACGGAAACTTCCGGATCGAAATGCACGGGCCCTTGAGCGCGAGGGGCGGGATCACCGCGTTCACGCGCGAGCCGTCTTTCAGACGTGCATCGACCATGGGGGAGCTCTCGTCGATCTTTCGCCCCAGTGGGGCCACGATGCGCTCGATGGCCGAGAGCACCGCCTTGGGCGAAGAAAAGGTCACTTCGCTGCGCGTGATCTGGCCCGCGCGCTCGACGAAGATTTCGTTGTAGGCGTTGACCATGATTTCGGTCACGGCTTCGTTCTTCAGCAACGGTTCGAGCGGGCCCAGGCCCACGGCTTCGGCCACCACCTGCGTAGCGAGCTCGTCCGGATCGATGTCCGCCGGCAACGAGAGGTCGGCCAGCGTGAGCAGCACCATCGACCGCGTGGCCTTGCGCAGCTCGTCGTCGCTCATGGTGGTGATGTCGGTGCGGCGCACGTCCATCAGCGCGATCACGGCATCGTGGACCTGATTGCGCCATGGCTGGTACCGGTCGGCCATGCGCTGCGCAGGCGTGGGCGGTTCAGGGACGCGTGGGCTCGCGTCCACAGGGCGGGCGGCAACGGCGGCCACGGGGGCGCGTGCGGGCGTTGCTTCGGCGGGTTTCGCCGCAGTCCCGGCGGGCGAATCATCGGCTGACCGGGGCATCGACGGCGGCGACGGGATCGCCTCGGCGGCAGCGGCGGCGGCACCTCTCACCACATAGATCGAGTAACCGCCGATCTGGATCTCGTCGCGGGATTCGAGCGGCCCATAGGACTTGATGCGGCGCCCGTTGATGTTGACCCCGACCACCTGGTTGTTCGACATGACGTGGGCACCGTCGTCCCGAAAGAAGATCTCGGCATGCTGCTTGCCGACCGCCCAACCCTTGATCACGATGTCGCTTGCATCGTCCTTGCCGATGCGAACCGGGCTGGTGTGGAAAACATGTTCCTCGATGCCGCCTTGCGGCGTGCGAATCACGATGCGCGGCGACGCCGCGGACGCAGCCGCCGGTTGCAGATCGGTCACCGGATGCCCCCGTCCGCTGGCAGTGCGCCGGGCGTGCCCTGCGGCGCCTGCTCCTTGATGCGCGACCGCAGGCGATCGATCGCCTCGGTCTGGAGGTTTCTGCCGCGCTCGAGCGACCGCGTGATCTGGGGGCTCTCGTTCGTGACGACCGCAGGGGTGATGAGCAGCACCAGTTCGGTCCGCTCACCGCCCAGGTTCTTGTTCCTGAACAGGTTTCCCAGCAGCGGCACGTCGCCGACGCCCGGCACCTGATCGATCTCGTCGTTGACACGCAGCGACGTCAGGCCCGAGACCAGCATCGAGCGGCCATCGACCAGATCGAGCTCGGTGATGGCCTTGCGCGTCAGAAGGCCCGGCACGCCCAGCACCGTCACGGAGCGATCGATCTGGCTGAGCTCGATGCCGAGCTTGGCGCGGATGTTGCCTTGCGTGTCGCAGCGCGGTTCGATCTGCAGGCGGATGCCGTAGGGCTTGAACTCGACGGCGATCTGACCCGGACCGCTGGCGATCGGGATGGGCAGTTCACCGCCTGCCGTGAAATCCGCGGTTCCGCCGCAGCGTGACGTGAGCTGCGGGGTGGCGATGACGTAGGCATCGCCGCGCTGCTCCAGCAGGTTGATGCGCGAGGTGATGGCCGATGCCAGCCCGATGGTCCAGAGGAACGGATTGACCGTTCGTGCCCTGCCGCCGCGAATCTCGGCACTGGCCGCGACGTCCGCGGCCGGCCCGTTGATCGCCTGTTGCCACTGGATGCCGAGGTTCTCCAGCGCGCTCTTGCGGATTTCAACGATCTCCGCGTTCATGTAGATCGTGCGCTCCTGAAGGTTGCCCTCGCCTCCGATGATGGCGACGAACTGTTGCGGGTACGCCTTCTCCAGCGCACTGACTTTCTTGGCCTGCAGTGCGGAAAGATCGGATGCCTCGAGAAAGATCCGCTCGCCCACCGTCCGTACAGAGACGTTGGGGTCGTTGAAGAAAAGCTGGTGCACCTCGCTGCTGATGCGAGCCATGTTGCTGAGCGTGACGTAAACGGTCTGGGTGCGCTGCGTCTTGTCCTTGAGCCAGATGGTCAGGCGTGATTCGCCGGCGTCGTTGGCGACCAGCAGCACTTCCCTCGCATTCAGGGTGGAGGCCGACATCACCTTGCCGTTGCCGATGGCGATTCGCATCACTTCCGAAGGCATCCGGATCGTCTGGGTTTCGCCCACGTACATCCTGAGCGTGGCGTCCGCCGGGGCGGCCTGGGACAGCGCCGGAAGGGGGCACGCTGCGATGAATGCGGCCATGACAGCCGCGGAGAAAAGGTTGAACCGGATCATGAGTGGAGACAAGGAAAATGTTCGATAAAAGCAGCCGCTGGCTGGCCGGCACGGGCCCATCCGACGACGCACTGGCGACAGAGGCGCTGCGCTCAGCGGCCCGCTGAGAGCACCTCCGGCCCGACGCGTTCGCCGGGGTTGCCAGCCATGCCAGCGCCGATCGCCTGCGTCCCGGGCAGCGGGCTCGACAGCAGGTACCGGGGCAACAGAACGCCCGGCTGACCCCCGACGTAATGCGCCACGAGGTCACCCTGCGTCCGGTTGGCGCCCGCAGCGCCCATGAGGTCGGCCTGCGTGGTCATGGGGTAGGTGGAATTCTGTTGGTCCGAGGCGTGCTTGAGCACGGCGCGCAAGGCACCCTGTTCCTGCGCCAGCAGCACGCGTCCCGTGTCGGCGGGCGCGATGTCGAGCGTGAGGGTCGAATACGTCCGCTCCACCTCTGCGCCGCCACCGGGGGGAACTTCCCGGCGCGTGATGTTGCCGGTCGCCTTGACGGCAATGTTCTGCAGGAGCGGGATCACGGCCTTGCCGGACACCTGCCCCGCCAGGGAATCGGTCACGTAGAACAGATCGATGCGGTCGTTCGGCCGGATCATTCCGGAGATCGAATTGAGCTCGTCGACCGCAATCGTCAGTGCGCGCATCTTCGTCTGGATCGTGTCGGAGAACGAGGGCTGGGCACCGCTCGAAAGGTAGCCCCACTGCAGCGGGCGCCCCCTCGGCACGGCGATCTTGAGCGTCTGCCCGACAGCGCGTTCGATGTCCTCGGGAGCGACCCGGTCGGGTGGGACCAGATCGGCCGGCACCTGCCGTTGCGCGAACGCGTCGATGTCCACGACGTCGCCCAGTCGCAGGTCGGCACGAGGCACCACGACCTCGACAAGTTCGCCCTTGTTGGCGAACTCGGCGCGCAACCTGCGCGACATGTCGTCCAGATAGAAATGAACGAGGAATGCAGCCAGCGCGGCCAGGGCGATGGCGCCCAGCAGCATGAGGATGCGCGACTTGGCGTTCGAGACGTTGACACTCATTGAGAATTCCGATGAACCAGGCGAGCGCTGGTCTTATTTCTTGATCGCCGAACCGACAGTGGGACTTCCAATGGCATAGGCACTTGCGGAGTGGCTGTCGCGCAGGGCCGACAGCATCAACTCCAGCAGCGAGGGGTTGCCGGTGAACAGGACGAGGCACACGAAGACGGCCGCAATCGCGTACTCGACCGAGGCCTGACCCTGCTGCAGTCGCCGGACTTTTGCAGCGCAGGGCGTGCGGCTTCCGAACTTGCTTTTCATTCTTGAATCTCCGGATGGCAGGACGATGACGAAACCGTCAGTTCGTGTCGTTCGCAACGATCAGGGTGGCGTCGTCGATGCGCTGGATGTCCATGAGCATCTGGCGCCCCGCCTTGCCGAAAACGATCTGTCGCTGCTTGCCGGCGTCGATCGTGTCGTCGCGCACGCGCCGCCAGCCGCGCAACAGCATCTGCGCCCGCAGGTAGTACGCATTGGTCTCCACCGAGTAGCTGTTGCGCATGCTGGTGGTCACGTTGCTTCCGACCGCCTCCACACTTTCAAGGACCTGAAGCACCACCGTTCCAGGCAGCCGCGGCATGTCTTTGGCCAGCTTCTCGGGCGCCTGCAGGCGCATCGGCATGAGCGACGACACGAGGACCGAATGGCCGCTGCGCTCAGGCAGCATTTCCACGGTGATCAGGCGCTTGTCGACGATGGCCGAGAGCAGCCTTCGCCCCTCATGGGTCACGTCGGACACCACACCGTCTTCGCCCTTGGCGGCAAAGTAGTCACGGTAGAACTTCTCGACCGCAGCAAGGTCGTCCGTTTCGATCCGCGAGATCTGCATGGGACTGTCGTTGAATCGCATGTAGGGCGCGATGATCTCGACCTTGGCGCCGATGGGCATCGGCAACGCGGCCAGAGACGCGTCGCGCTTCGGCGCAGCCGATTGCGCAAGCGCTGGCCCAAGGCCACACACGGCCGCTCCGCAAGCGACGGCGAGAGCGAAGGCCACGCGCACCGCTGCCTGGCCTGTCGGTCGTTCGCGGCCTTGCATGCGGCTCACTTGCGCCGATCCGCGGGCAGCCGGTCTGCATCGACGAAGCCCGGTTTCAGGTTGCTCGACTTGAGCGGCGTGACGATCAAGCCGATCACGTTGCGGATGGTGTCGAGCAGACTGTTGTCGAAGATATTGGTGGGCACCAGCGGCTCGACGCGGCGCACCTCGTGCTTGTTGCCGCCGACGTTCCAGGGGTCGCCCATCGCGGCGGCCGTCTCGCTGAAGCTCACGAACGGCAGGTAGGTCTGCTGGCCGTCGGACACCGCGGAGATGTTCAACGCGTTGGGGCGCACCACGACATCGGCGCGCCAGATGCCACGGTCTTCGAGGTCGATGCGTGGACTGCTGCTGATCGCCGATGTCACCGCGCTCAGCGATTCCAGAACCCGCGCGACACCAGTCGAGGTGGTGGTGCCGGCGTCGTACAGGCGCAGCGTCGGCCGCGCGCCCTGCTCGTTCGTGGCGGCAGTGCGCTCCAGCTCCAGAAGGTTCTTCCGGTTGTAGCCCATCGTGCTGCGCGCGACGTCTGCATTGCGAAGGGCAGGTGCCTGGGCGAGCGTGCGCGACTGGATCGCCGGCGCCGCATTGGTGGCGAACACCCGATCGATCATCTCGCGCTGGATCTGGTCCGGTGCCTTCTGCACCCGCAGGTTGCCGGTCAGCGGCGAGTCGGTGGGCGCTTGCGCAAACCAGACCGTGCGTTCCCACGCCGCATAGCGCGCGCCCGACAGGGCGAGGTTGCGTGCCGTGCCGTAGCCGTTAAGGGCCCAGCCGAAGACGAACACGGGGATCAGCACCAGCAGCAGGGCCAGCACGATCTCGACCATGGCCTGACCCTGCTGAAGCGACCAGCCACTGTGACGGGAACCCTGGCCCGCAACTCGACGAAGGCGGCGTGACGGGTTCAATCGAACGCCTCGAGCGCGAGAAGCGCGGACGGCGGCAGCGCGGTCAGGCGTGCCTGCCAGTAGGGGCTGAAGAGGCTGGCGTATTCCCCGTTGGCGCTGTAGTAGGCGCTGCGCAAATGCGTGGCGTCGTTGACGGGCTCGTCCCTGCGGTTGGGGCGCTTGAAGTAGACCTGACTCGCCGCCACCGACACCACATGGTCACGCACCGTGGGCAGCCGGAAGCTGCTGTCGGCCTGCCCGGTCTGAAGGGCGCGGTCGCTCAACTGCGATTTCAGGTCCCCGCTGTCGTTCAGCGGTTTCCGCACCGCCACCACGATGGCGCCGGACTGACCGGCGTCGTCGTTCCGGGCCCGGTTCTTCAGATCGAAATAGGGGCGCAGGCCGCTGTAGGTGCTCCCCAGGTTCTGGCGCGCACCGAAAGCACGATCGGCGGTGCGGCGGGCCAGGCCGCCGTAAGTCTGGGAGCCGCGATTCGAAGTGCGCGTGCCGGTCTCTGCCCCGCCCCAGGCCACGCCGAGCGGCCTGGCGAAAGGTATCGGAATGGGCACCTCCAGCCCGTCGAGCCCGGTCCAGGTCTTGTTGTTGTCGCGCATGTTCGTCCCCCCCTTGAACAGGCCGCCCAACAGCCATTTGCGTTCCTTGGTGAAGGGGTCACGCGAATCGGTCACGACTTCGCGAAAACGGTTGAGCGAGGTCGATCCACTTTGCAGGCCCGAGTAGCCGATGAACGCATCGAGGCTCGCGGCCGTGGCGAGCGCCCCGCCGACGCTCGTGTCCCAGCTGGCGCGCGGGTCGTTGGCCTTGACGACATCGCGCAGGTTGGCCTGGGCATCCAGCACGGTGACCCCGCGCACGATGGTCTGGGACGTGGCCAGGACCCGGATGATGCTTTCCTCGAACACGATGAAAGGCTTCATCAGGGGGGGCAGCTTGTCGATCAGGCCATCGACGCGCTTGAGCGCGGTGGCCAGCGTCTGCAATGCCTGAAGACCCGGAATCAGTCCGACCACGCGCAGCACGGTGCCCGAGTTGCTGGCCAGTGAGCCGACCGACTGGGTGAGTGAAATCAGGCTGACGACCTGTCCCACCGCCACATGGTTGGCCACCATGGCACGGTTGGAATAGGCCATGTAATTCATGTCGCGTGCGAGCGTGGCCGCTGCCGCGTAAGCCGCGCCGTCGGCGGCGTTCATCGTTTTTTGCTTGGCGTGGCTGGCCTGCTGGGTGTTGAACACCGCCAGCGTCATCACCGTGAGAAAAATCAGGGAGGCAAGCGCGAGAAAGGTCGCCTGACCTTTCTCGCGTGAGATCCGGCAACGCCACTGAAGCCGCAGTTTGTTCATGGTGCGTTCCGGGGCTGCCAGATCAGTAGTTCTGCAGCGTCTTCTTGGTGTTGGCCTTGGCGTTGTCCTTGGCGGTCGACATGTCGCCGGTGGACTGCTTGGCTTCACCGCCGAGGACCGAGGTCGCGTTCGACACCTGGGCGCGCAGCATGTCGCCGAAAGCCGCATACACCGCGATAGAGCCGAGTGCGAGCACGGCCACGATGATGATGTACTCGACCATGCCCTGGCCGCGTTGACGAGTTTGCTGAAGAGATTGACGGATACGGTTCATGAGATTTCCTTGGGTTTGAAGTTGGATGAAACAAAACCCGCCGCCGACATGACGGCAGGTCGCGACACCGGCCTGTCCTATTTCTTGAAACAGGCAACCAGGTTGCACGGCAGGCTGATCGGTCCATCGATCACGATGTGGCCATCACGCCTCTGAACGACGACTTGCTCCTCGTAGCGCCCGGACCGCGAGAACGTCGTCTCGTAGATCAGCACGGAGCCACCGGCGGCTTGTGTCTTTTCTTCCACGAATCGGCGCGCTTCGACTTTTCCGGCCGACCGCGCCAGCACCTTGAACTGATCGAGGACCATGTCGATCGACCACCGATCGCCGGCAGGCTTTCCCTCGGACAGCAGGGCAGAAACCGTGTTCGCGTCGCCCTGATCACGCGCCGTCATCAAGGCATCGGCCCAGCTACGCGGCGTCGTGGGCTGTTTGACTTGCGCCAACGAGCAGACTGCCGTCAATGCAAGCGCCAGCAGCCAGCCGCCCTGAAGGAACCGGCTCGTCACAGCGACATGGCCGTCACAGCGGCCTCCGGGTTCCTGCGCGGCACCGCGGGGACTTCGAACACCCAGGCATTGCCGAAATGACGCGCATCCGAAGACGCGGTGCGCGCGACGCGTGTCGTCGGTGCGCCCACGAACGCCGGGCCGGCGGCAGAAGGGCTGCGAAGCTGTTCGTAGGCCCCCATCACCCGCCCGACATACGCGCGGGTTTCCCGATAGTCGGGAACGTTGCGACCCGCGCGTTCGACCGCACCGGGGCCCGCGTTGTAGGCCGCCAGTGCAAGCGGCACGTCACCGTCGTAGCGCAACAGCAGATCCCTCAGCAACCGCGAGCCGCCTTCGAGACTCTTGGCGGCATCGAACGGATCGTCGACGCCGTACTGGCGCGCCGTGGCGGGCATCAGTTGCATGACGCCCATGGCACCCTTGGGCGACACGGCGTCGGCGCGAAAACCCGATTCGGCCCACGCCACCGCCCGGACCAGATGCGGATCGATGCCGACGCTCTGCGCCGCGGAGACCGCGACGGCGTCGACCTGCGAGCGACCGGGGACGGCGGTGAGCTGAACGCCTGCGTCGTGGGTGCGCGTGACCCGGCGTCCCTGCCCGCCCGAAACGTCGAGGAGCAACCCGCCACCGATCCGCTGGAACGAATCACTGCCGGCTGGCACCAGCCGCCCTGAGGCACTGGCGCGGAACACATCGGCCTGCGCCGCATGCATGCAGAACAAAGGAATTGCGGCGGCCAATTGCCACGCTTTAAAGTTACCGCACCGCATTTTTAATTGGACCGATCGGAGAATTTTCTGAGTCGGCCGGATTATCTGTTGCGTTTTTCCGCATCCGCGCAAAAATCGATTCCATTGATCAATGAACATTGATCGTTTCGCTCATGAATTTGGTCGCCGTCCGCCCGCGTGTCACAGCGCTGACATATTGAGCGGCTATGGGTTTAGGTACCTTGCCCCGGGATTCGATTGACATCTGATAAACGGTTGTCAAATGTCATTGCGCGCCGCTAAGATCGCCCTTTTTCGGGTTGTAGACGTGTGATTTCCAATTACCAGCCGGAACGAGATCAATCGCCGGGGACCCGTTCGCAGGAGGAGGCATCTCGTGCGGGATTGCCTATGGCGTCCGGGACGCTCACCGCCGTGCGCCTGCTGAAAGCCATTGCCCAGGAAACCCGATTGAGAATTATCGAATTGCTGCAGCAAGAGGATTCACTGGGCCTTCCTGCGGGCGTAATTGCCGCATCCTTGGATATTCCACCGAACCTCATTTCCTTTCATTTGAAGGAACTCGCGGCGGCGGGCATTCTGCAGAAAAAGACTTCCGGGCGAAATATCATCTATTCCATTGATTCGGAGATCATGGAATCCTTTTTCGTCGAAATGATGAAATACCGGGTTTTACCTCGATCGTGATCGATCGATCCCAACAATATTCCTATGAAGTTCAATTATTTTTTAATTCCACAAGCCCGCAATTCGCTTTGGGTGGCTTTCGCTGCAGCCTCCATTGCTTTGACCGGCTGCAACGACGCCAATCAGACCGTCGCATCGACGAGTACGGCGACAACGGCGACAACGCCGGTCACCCCTGCACCGGCAGCGAAGGCCCCAAGCGTCAACGATTGCGGGCAAGCCATGAAGCAGCTTCGCCAATGTCATCAGAAGGTCGTCGCTGACGGCAGGGCGTCGGCATTGCAACGCGAGCAGTCGGCGACCTACCTTCGGCGTCTGGAGGCATGGTGGCAAATGGACGGCAACAATCCCGCTATTCAGGCGAGTTGCTCCGCCATTGCAAACGACAAGGAGAGTTGCGCGCCGGCTGGCGATTCTTCCGATCCGGAAGACGCTGGAATGACCGAAGCGCAATTCAAGCTGGTGATGAAGCAATTCGATGCGGCCGGCGTCCCGCCCTGAATTTCAGGGTCCCCGCCGGGCCCTGAACACAAAGTAGCGCGCACTCAGGAAGTTCACCACCAGCCCCGTACAACTTCCGAGTGCCACACCAAGTGCCGGCGCCCACGGGCCGCCGACCCAGTGCAGCGTGGCGACATACACCGCGTAGTTCACCGCGGCGCCGCCGAGCATGGTCACGAGATAGCGCAGGTACTCGCGACCGAGTGAGGTGTCGGCGTGACGCGTGGTGAAGGTATAGCGACGGTTCAGTGCCCACGTCGCGGTGGCTGCGGCCACGAAAGACAGCACGCGCGCCGCATACCAGCCGAGCCACGGTGCCGCGAGGTACAGCACGCTCACATCGACGACGAAGCCCGCCACGCCCACCAGCCCGAACGCCAGGAACTCCCGGCCGAGCTTCATGGTTCGGCGATGTTGCGCACGCCGGGGATGGCAAGGTAGCGCAGTCGCTTGGCTTCCTGCCGGCCGATGGTCACCGTGTGCAGCACGATGCCGCAGACGAAGGCGAGCATCGCGGTGAGCATGGTGCCGGTGATGAAGACGGCCGTGGGCAGGCGTGGCACGAGCCCGGTGTGCAGGTACGTCATCGCGAGCGGCACGCCGGCCAGGATCGATCCGACGGCCAGCACGGTGGCGATGGTGGAGAAGAACTGCAACGGCCGCTCGCTCACGAAGAGCTTGCAGATGGTCTTGAGGATGCGCCAGCCGTCGCGGTAGGTGGAGAGCTTGCTCTCGGAGCCTTCGGGCCGCGAGCGGTAGGCCACGGGCATTTCGGCGAACGGCATGCGCAGCTCGAGCGCATGGACCGTCAACTCGGTCTCGATCTCGAAGCCGGCCGACACCGCCGGGAACGACTTCGCGTAGCGCCGCGAAAAGATGCGATAGCCCGACAGCATGTCGGTCAGCCGGCCGCCGAACAGTGCCGCCACGGCGCCGGTGAGCATGCGGTTGCCGAGACGGTGACCGGCACGATACGTCTGCGCATCCACGCCATCGTCGACGCGCGAACCGACCATCATGTCGAGGTTGTCGCGCACCAGCCGGTCGATGTGCGAACGCACGGCGCTCAGGTCGTAGGTGGCGTCGCCGTCGACCATCACGTACACGTCGGCCTCGACGTCCGCGAACATGCGGCGCGCCACGTTGCCCTTGCCGCGCAGCGCCACGTGCGTGACAGTCGCGCCCTGCGCGCGCGCCACGGCCGCGGTGTCGTCGGTCGAGTTGTTGTCGAACACATGGATCTGCGCGTCGGGCAGCGCGACCTGGAACTCGGCGATGACCTGCGCGATGGCCAGCGCCTCGTTGAAGCACGGGATGACGGCGGCGATGCGCAAGGGACGGGGAGCGGAAAGGGGTGGGTTCATGGCGCGTCCGCAAGGATACGGTAGGCCTTGGCACCGTCCTTTTCGTAGAGGAGTACGAAATGTCTGGCGAAGCCCGGCTTGGCTTCGAGCACCGCCACATAGGGCGCAGCCACCACCATTGCACCGAAGCCAAGTGACGCGAACTTGCGCGCCATGTCATCCGGCGCGGCAGCCAGGAAATCCATGTAGCGCCACGGGCCGAGCGTGTCGCCCCACACCGCGTCGGGGCCGTAGTAGATCGCCTCGCTCAGCGCGACCTGGTACACCCGGCCCTGCGGGTGCGTGCGCAGGTAATGCATCGCGGCGTAGCCGGGCACGTTCTTGCGCAGGAATGCCTCGCGCAATTCGGGCGTGGGCGACACCATCGCGATCTTCTGCGCGGTTTGGTAGACCGATGCCACCGCCAGCGCCGCGAGCAGCACGCCGCCGACCCAGGCGCCTGCACGCGACGCTGCGCCGTGCGAAGCGAGTGCAGGCAGACCCTTGCGAACAGCGGCCAGCAATGCGCCGAGCAGCACGGTCCAGCCGACCGCCGCCATCCACGCGATGAGCGGGTACGACGCCGTCATGTAGCGCGGATAGCGCGACGTGGCGAACCACACCACCAGCGAGTACGCGCAGAACACCACCGCTGCGCGCACGGCCGCCGAGCGCCTGAACCACGGGCTGAACGGCGCCAGCAGCACCGGCCAGATCATCGCGTTGGGCCAGGCGGCGTGCGCCTGCACGTCGTCGAACTGGTTCTTGTAGTCGGCCGCGTTCCAGTTGGTGAAGCCGAAGAGGCGCGCGCCGATCGGGTTGAACGGATCGCCCGTGGTGATCGCGTTGCGCGCGTACCAGTAAATGCACGGGATCAGGAAGCACAGCAGCGCGAGCGCCAGCACTTTCGGGCGCCGTTCGTGCCACAGCACGAAGAGACCCATCAACGGCATGAACGTCAACGCCTGGTATTTGGAGCCCGCCGCCAGGCCGAGGAAAAAGGCCGCGACGCAGAGCCAGCGCGTGGCGGGCGCCCCGGCGGTCGCACGGTCGGCCGCCGCCTCGCGCCACCACCACAGCGCCACGCAGGCCGACAGCACGAAGAGCGCGACGCCCATGTCGATCAACGCGTTCGAGTAGTCGCCGAGGCCGAGCCAGATCGCCGCGCCGCCGCAGGCGATCACGCGGCTGGTGTGCTGCAGCCCGAGCCGGTAGACCATCCAGACCGACACCGCGCCGCCGAGGCCGTTCAGCAGGTGTGGCAGCACGTCGTCGTCGACCAGCAGGCCGCCGGCGTAGAGCAGATTGAAGTTGTACGGGAACCAGGGGTAGCGCAGCCAGTCGTGAATGCCCAGCGAACCCGTCTGCGCCACCGTGCGCGCGTACGGCAGGTGGTACATCAGTTCGTCGAAGGCCGCGGGCGGCGCGAGCGGTGCGACCAGCGCAGGCAGCGCGACCAGCGCCAGCACCGCGAGGGCGCCGCGCTCCACCCACGGCAGCGGGCGCGTGTCCTTTGCAGTGCGCAGTTCACGCAGGCAGCCCGGCGCCTGCACCAGCGCCAGCGCGACACCGAGGGCGACGATCACCAGCACGCCGGCGAGCCCGAACACGCCGCCGATCGCGAGCGCCTGGAATGCGCAGATGAAGAGTCCGATGCCGAGCGCGACGGCCATCGCGGCTTCGAGCCCGCCGTCGCGCCGCACCGGCGGCCCGATGCGCGTCAGCACCGCCCGTCCGAAACCCCAGCAACTGGCCACGAAGACCGCGAGCGCCGCGTAATGCGCGGCAGCAAATATCAACTTCTGAATGACGGGTCTCCGGCGGCTGTCAAAGATTCGGCGCGAGCAGGCGCCCGAGGTCGGCTTCGCTTTCGTGGCGCCGCGCGGCCTGGTCCTGCAACTGGTCGTGGCTGATCTTGCCCACGTTGAAGTAGGTCGACTCCGGATGGCTCAGGTAGAAGCCGCTCACGCTGGCGGCCGGCGTCATCGCGAGGCTTTCGGTCAGCGTCATGCCGATGTCGGCGCAGTTCATCACGTCGAACATCGGGCGCTTCACGCTGTGGTCGGGGCAGGCCGGATAGCCGGGCGCGGGCCGGATGCCCTTGTACTTCTCGGCGATCATTTCTTCGTTGCTCAGGCCTTCTGCGGCGGCATAGCCCCAGAAGTCGGTGCGGGCGCGGTGGTGCAGTGCTTCGGCAAAGGCTTCGGCGAGCCGGTCGGCCAGGGCCTTCAGCATGATGGCCGAGTAGTCGTCGAGGTCGTCGATGAAGTACTTCTCCTTCTTCTCGACGCCCAGGCCGGCCGTGACCGCGAACATGCCGACGTAATCCTTCAGGCCGCTGTCTTTGGGCGCCACGAAGTCGGCCAGGCAACGGCTCGGGCGCATCACGCCGTCGATCATCTGTTTCTCGGTTTGCTGGCGCATGCCGTACCAGGTCATCGCGACTTCGCTGCGCGTCTCGTCGGTGTAGATCTCGATGTCGTCGTCGTTCACCGTGTTGGCCGGCCAGAAACCGACGATGCCGCTCGCGCTGAGCCAACGCCCTTCGATGAGGCGCTTGAGCATCCGCTGACCGTCCGCATACACGCGCACGGCCTCGGTGCCGACCACCTCGTCTTTCAGGATCGCAGGGAACGGACCGGCCAGGTCCCAGGTCTGGAAGAACGGACCCCAGTCGATGTACTTGGCGAGCTCGGTGAGGTCGAAGTTCTTGAACACGCGGCGGCCGATGAATTTCGGCACCGGCGGCGTGTAACCGGACCAGTCGATCGGCGTCTTGTTGGCGCGCGCCTTCGCGAGCGGCCACATCGGCACCTGCTTCTTGTTGGCGTGCTGGTGGCGCACCTTGTCGTAGTCGGCGTTGATCTCGTCGATGTACGCGGTGGCCTGGTCGCTCAGCAGACTCTGCGCGACGCTCACGCTGCGCGATGCATCGGGCACGTAGACCACGGGGCCTTCGTAGTGCGGCGCGATCTTCACGGCCGTGTGCACGCGGCTGGTGGTGGCGCCGCCGATCATGAGCGGGATCTTCCTGATGCGGAAATGGTCATCGCGCTGCATCTCGCCGGCCACGTACTGCATTTCTTCGAGGCTCGGCGTGATGAGGCCCGAGAGGCCCACGATGTCGGCCCCCTCGACCTTGGCGCGCGCCAAAATTTCGTGGCACGGCACCATCACGCCCATGTTCACCACTTCGAAGTTGTTGCACTGGAGCACGACGGTGACGATGTTCTTGCCGATGTCGTGCACGTCGCCCTTCACGGTGGCGATGATGATCTTGCCCTTGGTGCGCACGTCGCGGCCGGCGGCCTCGTCGCGCAGCTTCTCCTCCTCGATGTAGGGCAGCAGGTGCGCCACCGCCGACTTCATGACGCGCGCCGACTTGACCACCTGCGGCAGGAACATCTTGCCGGCGCCGAACAGGTCGCCCACCACGTTCATGCCGGCCATGAGCGGCCCTTCGATCACGTGCAGCGGACGCCCGCCGGTCGCGAGAATTTGCTGCCACGCCTCTTCGGTGTCTTCGACGATGAAGTCGGTGATGCCGTGCACCATCGCGTGCGAAAGGCGCTGATTCACGTGCACCGGTTGCTCGGGCGTGCCACGCCATTCGAGCCGCTTGCTCTCGTCCTTCGCACCGCTCTTGGCGGTCTCGGCCACGTCGACCAGGCGCTCGCCGGCATCGGGCCGGCGGTTGAGCACAACGTCTTCCACGCGTTCGCGCAGCACCGGCTCCAGGTCGTCGTACACGCCGACCATGCCGGCGTTGACGATGCCCATGTCCATGCCCGCCTTGATCGCGTGGTACAAGAAAACCGTGTGGATGGCTTCCCGCACCGCGTCGTTGCCGCGGAAGCTGAAGCTCACGTTGCTCACGCCGCCCGACACCTTGGCGCCGGGCAGGTTGTCCTTGATCCAGCGCGTCGCGTTGATGAAGTCGACGGCGTAGTTGTTGTGCTCTTCGATGCCCGTCGCGACCGCGAAGATGTTGGGGTCGAAGATGATGTCTTCGGGCGGAAAGTCGAGCTCGTCCACCAGGATGCGGTAGGCGCGTTCGCAGATTTCAATCTTGCGTTCGTAGGTGTCGGCCTGGCCCTTTTCATCGAAGGCCATCACCACCGCCGCCGCGCCGTAGCGCCGCACCAGCCGCGCCTCGTGCTTGAACTTGTCGACGCCTTCCTTCATGGAAATCGAGTTGACGATGCCCTTGCCCTGGATGCAGCGCAAGCCCGCTTCGATGACCTCCCACTTCGAACTGTCGACCATGATCGGCGTGCGCGCGATGTCGGGCTCGCTCGCGATCAGGTTCAGGAAGCGCACCATCGCCGCCTTGCTGTCGAGCATGGCCTCGTCCATGTTGATGTCGATCACCTGGGCGCCGTTTTCCACCTGCTGGCGCGCGACCGACAGGGCCTGGTCGAACTCGCCGTTCAGGATCATTCGCGCGAAGGCCTTCGAGCCGGTGACGTTGGTGCGCTCGCCGATGTTGACGAACAGCGACCCTTCGCCGATCTGCACCGGCTCCAGGCCGGACAGCTTCATGGGGGGGACGGGCGTGACGGCAGAGGAAGAAGATTCGGACATGGGCTCACCTGGATTCGCGGAGGGTCAGGTGAGCGTCGTTGCGGAGAACACCCGAGCCTGGCGGGGCTCTGTGGCTGGCCGCTGCAACGCTCCTCGGGGCCGTCGATTTTAGTTGTCTTTGCCGGGGTGCTGGTTGTCGGAGCGGTTGTGTGTGGTGTGGGGCGTCGGCGGGCGGTATGCCTTTGTGATCTCTCTGCGGCGAGCGCAACGATTGCGTCCCCCCAAGCCCGGCAGGCGGTGCGGGCCGGGCGATCCCCTGTGCGCCGCTGAGGAGCGCAGGGCCATCGGCTGCGCGCGCAGCGCACTTCAACCACTGACTCGCCGCAGTTGTCTGAGTGAAGAGAACGAAGTGAACGCAGCGAGTTCTGCGACGCAGCCGATGGCCCGAGCACCGCAGGGGAGCCGCGAAGCGGCCGGCGCACCGGGGTCGCCCGGCCCGCACCGCCTGCCGGGCGCTCTATGCGGCGACCCCACCCCTCACCCGCACCGTCGAAAAAGCAAACGGCGGCAACCCTTTCAACAACCGCTGCCCATACGACGTCCGCACCAACCGCCTGTCGTAGCAATACACAGACGCGCGATCCTCCTCGCTGCGAATCGCGCGTCCCACCCACTGCGCCAATCGAATCGCCGTGGCCGGCACGACGAGTTCGCTGAAAGGATCGCGGCCCACCGTGCGCAGCCATTCGGCGCGCGCCTCACCGACCGGATCGTCGGGTGGCGCGAACGGGAGCTTGGCGATGAAAACCGCTTCGCACAGCGTGCCCGGCAGGTCGAGCCCTTCGCCGAAGGACTGCATGCCGAAGATGATCGACGGCTGGCCTTCGGCCACACGGTGGCGGTGCGTGGCCATGAGCTGCTGGCGCGGCATCGCGGTCTGGGCCAGCACGCGCGGCTTCAGCTCGGGCGGCAGCGCCTCGAGCGCCAGGCGCAGTTGCTCCCGCGAGGTGAAGAGCACCAGGGCACCGTGCCGCACGTCCGCCAGGTCGCCCATCAGCAACTGCACCATCTGCGCGACGTAATCGGCATCGCGCGGGTCGGCACGGGTTTCGATCGCGATCAGGCGACCCTGCGCGGCGTAGTCGAACGGGCTCGGCACTTCGAGCGTGGTGGCGGCAGCGTCGCCCTGCAGACCCGATTCGCGCAGGAAGAAGTCGAAGCTGCCGCAGCTGGTGAGCGTGGCCGACGTGAGCACGGCACCGCGCACCTTGCTCCAGAGCTGGTGCCGCAAGGTGGCGCCGGGCAACAGCGGGCTGGCGTGCGCCTGCAGCGTGGGCTGGTCGCCGTCGACGTCCAGCGTGAACCATTTGGCGGTCGGCACGCCGTCGGGCGGGGCGTCGCGCAGCAGCAGCCGGGCGGTGTCGAGCGTCTGTTCCAGCCGGGGCGCCAGGGCGCCGAGCTGCGCATACACGGCCGACAACTTGCGCGCCATGGCGGGTTGGTCGCGCAACTCGGCACGCAAGGCCGTGGCGATGACGCGCAGCGCCTCCAGGAAACCTTCGGCGTGGTGCGCGACACGGCCCAGCGGCCCCTGCAACGCTTCGGGCAGCGCCCCGAGCGGGAGCCGCACGCGCGCCGGACCCCGGCCCGGCGCAGCGTTCGGGTCGGCCTGCAGCGCGTCGCCGTACAGGTCGAGCACCAGCCGCTCGGTTTCCTGCAGCGCCTGGCGCATCTGCGAGGCATGCGCCGGAATGTCGGCCACCTCCGTCACCTCGAAGCGCACGCCCACGCGCACGGCCCGTTGCGCCAGCCGCTCGACCCAACCGTGGCGACCCAGGTCCATGCGGCAGGCGAACTGCGCGAGCGCCGTGGCCGGCAGGTGATGCGCTTCGTCCAGCACCAGCAGGCAGTTGTCGAGCTCGGGCAGCTGCCGGTTGCCGAGCGTGGCCAGCAGCAGGTCGTGGTTGACCACGATCACCTGGGCGCCGACCAGCGTCTTGCGGCGCTCGTAGTAGACGCACTCGTTGAACGACGGGCAATGCTTGCCGGTGCACGACGCCGCCTCGGCGGCCATCGGCAGCCAGGCCTCGGCGACGAGCGGGGTGTCGAGCGAGTCGCGATCGCCGTCCCAGGCGCCGCTGGCCAGCGTTTTGGCGACGCCGGTGTAGAACTGCAGCCGCGCCTCGACCTCGTGCGCGGGTCGGGCCGGGCGGCTCGCCGACTCGGGGGCGTCGTGGGCGTCGTCGTTGGCGAACAGGTCGCCGTAGCTGTCGTCGCCCGGCTCGGCGTCGACGACTTCCACGGCCACGCCGGTCAGACGTTCCAGCTTTTGCACGCACACATAACGCCCCCGGCCTTTCGCCAGCGCGAAGCGAAAAGGCGTGGGCAGCAACTTGGCCAGCGCCGGCAGATCCTTGTGGACCAGCTGCTCCTGCAGCGCGACCGTGGCGGTCGAGATGACGACGCGCGTGTTGCGCGCCAGTGCGAGCGCGATGGCGGGCGCGCAGTAGGCGAGCGACTTGCCGACGCCGGTGCCGGCCTGGATGACCGCGATGGCACGCACCGGCGGATCGGCCGGGCCATCGTCCTCGCTTTCATCCTCGCTTCGCGCCTTGCCGAGCGTTGCCGAAGCGAGCGTTCTGGCGACCTGCTCCGCCATGCGCCGCTGGCCCGCTCGGCTGCGGAAACCCTGACTGGCCTGGACCACCCCATCGAACGCCTGCAGGGCGGACGCGGCCCATTCCAAAGATGACATGCGGCGAGTGTTGCACGGCCGCGCGGGCGCCCCGCGCCCCACGAGGGTCAGGCAGGCTGCGGCGCGGCCTCCGTCCCGGCAGCCGATGCCGGCAGACCAAACACGCGATCGAATCCCCAGTTGAAGACGAAGGTGTAGATCAGGAAGAACACCACCAGGCCGAGGTCCATCATCAGCGCCTGCCACAGGCTCACGCCCAGGAACCAGGCGAACACCGGCACCAGGAATGCGACCAGGCCGCCCTCGAAGCCCACGGCGTGCGCGATGCGCCGGCGCAGGCTGCGGCCGCGCACGGCCTGGCGCGATTCCCAGCGCTCGAACAGCGCGTTGAACGTCAGGTTCCAGAGCACGGCAATGACCGACGCGATGACCGCCAGCACGCCCGAATGACCGAGCCCTTCGCCCGACATCAGGGCCAGCCCGATGCTCGCCGCCACGATGGCGATGCCTTCGTAGAGCGAGATGTAGACGACCCGACGCTTGATGCCCTGCATGACCTTGTTCTTTCAAAACTGAGTGGTTCCGGCCACTTTATGTGTGACTGGCTGATAACAAAAGTCATCTTCTTTCAGTTCTACTGATAGATTGAGGGCCATGAGTTTCTCCAGCGACAACGTCGACGTGTTCCTGGCCGTGCTGGACCATGGCTCCTTTTCGGCTGCCGCCCGGGCGCTGCGCCGGGTGCCATCGGCCGTCAGCATGGCCATCGCCCACCTCGAGGCCGAGCTCGACCTGCCGCTGTTCGATCGCACCGGGCGCGAACCCCGACCGACCGCCGCGGCCCGCTCGCTGGAACCGCAGGCGCGCCTCATGGCCGCGCAGCTGAAGCTGTTGCAGGTGCACGCGCTGGCGCTCACGCAGGGCCTGGAGAGCCGCCTCACGCTGGCGATCGCGCCCGAGCTGCTGGCCGCGCCGTGGAGCGCATCGCTGGCGACGCTGGCGCTCGAACATCCGCTGCTCGAAGTCGAAGTGCTGGCCGCGCCGCAGGGCGACGCGCTCGCCATGCTGCACAGCGGCCGCGCCCAGCTGGCGCTGGTGTTCGAGCGGCCCAGCCTCGACGGCCGCGAAGCGTTTCAGGAAGTGGCGAGCGATCTCATGGTGGCGGTGATGGCGCCCGACCATCCGGCGCTCACGGCAGCCGGCGGCAGCTTCCGCGAAGCGCATCTGACCTCGACGCGCCAGATCGTCGTGGCCGGCCGCGACCTCGCCATCAGCGATCCGCGCTTCGTGT
Source organism: Variovorax sp. PAMC 28711 (assembly GCF_001577265.1). Classification (NCBI taxonomy): domain Bacteria; kingdom Pseudomonadati; phylum Pseudomonadota; class Betaproteobacteria; order Burkholderiales; family Comamonadaceae; genus Variovorax; species Variovorax sp. PAMC 28711. Next base: position 1,996,486 of record NZ_CP014517.1, read on the forward strand.
TCTCGCGGCACGTCTGGCGCACCGACAACGCGCTCGCCGCGCTGAGCCTGATCACCGCCGGCCTCGGCTGGGGCTGGCTGCCGCGCACCTTCGCGCGCCCGCACGTGGCGACGGGTGCGCTGGTCGAGATCCCGTTCGACAACCTCACGAACGGGCTCGACCTGTGGGTCGACGTGGTGTGGTCGCGCGAACGGCCGCTCGGCCTGGGCGCGCAGCGCTTCGTCGCGTTGATTGCGCGCACTAAGAACGCGGCCGAGGCCGCCGACGCTCAGGCTTCTTCGGCTTCGCGGTAGAACGCGTTGCGCACGACGCGACCCGGCACCGGCGCCACGGCCTGACCGATCGCGGCAATGTGGTCCGGCGTGGTGCCGCAGCAGCCGCCCACGATGTTCACCAGCCCTTCGGCCGCGAACTCGTGCAGAAGGCGCGAGGTGACGTCGGGCGTTTCGTCGAAGCCCGTGTCGCTCATCGGGTTGGGCAACCCGGCGTTCGGATAGCAGCTGATGAAGGTGTCGCCGGCCACCTTGGCCAGCTCCTGGATGTACGGACGCATCAGCGCCGCGCCGAGCGCGCAGTTCAGGCCGACGGCCAGCGGCTGCGCATGGCGCACGCTGTGCCAGAAGGCCGTCACGGTCTGGCCCGAGAGGATGCGGCCCGACGCGTCGGTCACGGTGCCGCTGATGATGAGCGGCAGGCGCTGGCCGGTGTTGTCGAAATACTCCTCGACCGCGAAGAGCGCGGCCTTGGCATTGAGCGTGTCGAAGATCGTCTCGACCAGGATCAGGTCGGCGCCGCCTTCGACCAGCGCTTCGGTCTGCGCGTAGTAGGCCGCGCGCAGCGATTCGAAGTCGATGTTGCGGGCGCCCGGATCGTTCACGTCGGGGCTGATGCTCGCGGTCTTGGGCGTCGGGCCGAGCGCGCCGGCGACGAAGCGCGGCTTGTCGTGCGTGCTGTATTTGTCGCACGCCGCGCGGGCGAGCTTGGCCGACTCGACGTTCATCTCGCGCGCCAGATGCGCCATCTTGTAGTCCTCCTGCGCGATGGTCGTCGCGCCGAAGGTGTTGGTCTCGACCATGTCGGCGCCGGCCGCGAGATAAGCCTCGTGGATGTCGCGGATCACGTCGGGGCGCGTGAGCGAGAGCAGTTCGTTGTTGCCCTTCACGTCGCGCTCGAAATCCTTGAAGCGCTCGCCACGGTACTGTTCTTCGGTGAGCTTGAAGCGCTGGATCATCGTGCCCATCGCGCCGTCGAGGATGGCGATGCGCTGCGAGAGGATGCCGGGCAATGCCTGGCCGCGGGTGTAGACGAGGGGCTTCATGGGGCGATTGTAGAAACGCGGGTACCAAGGCTTCCGCAGCGCTCGAAAGCCCTCACTCTGTACGCTACGATCTTGGCGGTCCATTCGCTTTCCGAGTGGCCGTCAGGGAGTTGAACAATGAATATACGGACGATCCGTTGCGTCGTCGGTTTGCTGCGCCTTGGGCATGAACTCGAGGCGCGCCCATGATCCTCAGCCCACCCTTCCTTCCGCTTCGCGTCACCGGCTCGACAGACGACACCTGGCTCGACCAGGCCATGGCGCAACCCAACTCGCGCCTTCCCCGCACCGAAGCCCTCGAAGGCTCCTTCCCCCTCAGCTACAACCTCGCCTTGCACAACGGCATCCACCTGCAGGCACCCCAGGCGAGCGGCGCCAGCCTGCCGGTGCGCGCCATCGCCGATGGCGAAGTCGTCTTCGCCAGCGAACCGACTGCCCTAGACCCCAGTGTCGATCACGCCCAGAACTACAACCCCTTCGATCCACCCAACGTCAAGACCGCCGCCTGGACCGACAACGGCTGCGTCATCCTCCAGCACAAGACCGAAATCGGTGCCAATGGCACCACGCCCACCGAGCTCGTGTACTACAGCCTGTACATGCACCTGTCGAGCGTCGCCAAAATTGCAGTTGCCCCCGGCAAGTCCAAACGACCCCTGCATAAAGGCGATGCGATCTGGCGCAAGGACGAGATCGGCACCGCCGGGCAGATCTACGGCCACAAAGGCCAGATCCACTTCGAGATCTGCCTGGACGCGGCCAACCTGCAAAAGCTCATCGGTCGTGTCCCGGACTGGGTCGAACCCGCCATAGCGCCCGCCGCCTTGCCTGCACCGACCGCAGACGGCCGCATCGACAGCGTCTTCGGCAGCCTGTACTTCTATTTGCCGGCAAGTACCCCGACGGATACCGGCACCAGCTTGCCGAAGAACCACCTGCGCCGCACCGGCGGCACCACGCTGGGCACCGCGCTCTGGGTCCGCATGACCTACGAACTGGGCGGATGCACCTTCGAGACCTTCGATGAGCGGGGCCGCAAGGTGAGTGCCATGCCGACAGAGCCCGACGTCGAATACGAGCTCTACAAACTCGCCAACGCCCGCCACGACAGCTTGACGGCGCCTGCAGCCGGTGCACCGGCAAGCAGCAGTCCCAGCGGTTGGTACGAACTGCTCCGGTTCGGCCGTAACCTGGGCCGCGGCCCGGCGGCGACAGACAAGGACCCTCTGCCTTCCAACGCAGCGCACTGGCGCCGCATCGCCGATGCCAATGGCCAGAAGGTGTGGGCCGATTTGAACGCCAGCGGCAGCTTCAAGTTCAGCGATGCCGACTTCCTGCCGGCCATGGGCTGGAACTGCATCCAGGACGACACCAGCCCGAACGATCAGCGCTGCGATTCAGCCAACCTCAAGAACCTGATCCGCGATCCGGATGCAACGAACACCCGGCGCATGGAGACCAGCGAACTGGCAAGGCGAATCGGCGACGAAGCCGTGAAGCAAAAACTCCGGCGCGCGATCTGCAAGTTCCCGAGCGAGTGGGACCGGGCGAGTGTCAAGGCGCGCTATGGGTTCGTGCAGGACTTCGAGGGTTTCAAGAAGGCGCCGGAAGCTTGGCCCAACCTGCAGAAACACTTGGAGGCGCTTAGCTTCGACAACCTGCCGCAGGGGTTCAAGGACGCGGACTGGCGGGTGCATCCGCGGGAGTTCATTGGAATGATGCGACGGTGCTTGTGGTTGAGCGTGAACGAGGCCATTCAAATGTTCCCTCGGTCGGCGCTTCGAAAGACCGGCGCTACCACTTGGGCGAACGAGACGGTGAGTTTTGGGCGGCGAAATCTCGAAGACAACCTGATGCCGCTGAACAGAGCCGCCCGCAAATATTGCATCACGACATCGCAGCGATTAAGTGCGTTTTATGGAAACGCGATGCAAGAAACTCAGTGGTTCGCATTGTTGGCTGAAGGTGGCGGGCCGAGCACGCGCTATGCCCCGTGGTACGGAAGGGGATTCTTGCAACTTACCTGGCCCGCAAATTACTTAAGGTATGCAAGGTTCAGAGGGATGAACTTCAGTCCGCTGTTGGAATCGCAGCTTGGGGCCGCGCAAAAGACTGCTGACACGTCGCGCAACAATGCGACCTTGCAAGCGCTGGAAGGACGACTACCGCTCGACCTGGTCGCCCTTCGAAATTCTCTCGCGGACTCTAGATCGCAACGACATACGCCGAGCGATAGCGCGGGGGCCTATTGGGCGTGGAGCGAAGCAAACTCAAGCGCCGACCCGGCCGCAGCGTTCAAGAGAGTCCCCGTAATTACGTCGAGCGGCGCTGTTGTCTACTACACACACAGCAGTTTCGGGAACGTGGCGGCGACTGTGAATGTTGGGCATCCGTCGAGCAACTTCGGATCGATATATGGGGTGCAAGCGCGGTTCCAAGCCTACGTTTCCGCCGTGTTGGTGCTGACGGACTGTGAACAGTTTGCGGATGCTCAAGGACAAATGAAATGTTTGCCCGACGGGTGGATCAGGAGAGTCCTATGAAAACTCCTCGCGCCGAAATATTTAGCCTCTTGCTCGTATTGGCGATGTGCGGCGGTGCAGAAGTCTCTGCGCAAAAAGTGAGTGTTGTCGTTCCCGCGCCGCCTGCTTCGCAGTCGACTATGCCGACAGTCATCGCGACAGTGCACGGGAGTTGCAAGCTGGTTGTTGGTGATCTGCAAGGTGGTTATATCGAAGGCCCCAATCAAGAAAGCCCGGATGCCGTAGCGATTTACTTTAATAACTTTTCAAAAAATTGGGCGCAGGTTGTCAACATTCCGTTAAATTGCAAATCAAATTTGCATCCTGAGGAATCGAATTTAAACGAAATTAATATTGCCCTTGGTGTCACTCGAAGAGATGGTAAATGGGTTCCGGCCGATGGAAGAGAGCAATCATGCGATCCACATCGATTTGGCCGCGATGAAAGAAGTAAAGTTAATAGAAGTTCTCCGTGTTTTTATCCCGAGGAGCATTTCAAAATCATTAATTTCAAAGGAAAAAACTGGATAGGTGTCGGCGTGCTGTTGGACGAGACCAGTGGGAAGCCTCAGTTCAGACAACGCAAGTTCAGTTATTGCCTTAAAGAAGAAACCTCGACCTCAGCGCTGTGCGGGTACACACATGTGCGTTACCTGATGAACCCCAAACACGACGTCCTAGACAAGGTGCTAAAGATTTTTTCGAGCATTGAATTCGTCAATTCAGCATCGCAGCCGCCCGCTCCCGATCACAGCATTAGACCTAGATAGGATCGATAACTCACTTCGCCTCGGAGTAGCCCGCGAGAAATGTCTCATGCGGACCATGCTTCTATCCACGGGACGAACGCGAGACCTTGGGCCTTAAAGCAAAATTGGGATTGCGCGGCCAGTCAATGGAACGACAGGGATTCAAATTTAATCAGCCAGCCTTTAACTCCCCGGAAGCGGCGATATTTCTACCGCAGTGTTGAAGGATCTCACCAGCATCGAGTTCGTCAACGGCGCACGGGCAACGCCCGAACTCAGTACGCGCTAATCCGAGCTCGCGGAGTGCGCGTACCGGGACCAGAACAGAACGATCCTCGTTCGGCTGAACCCTCCACGAAGGCCAACACCGCCTCCAGCATCCGCCGCACAGGCGGCTGCACACCGGCCGCGACCTCGGGCAAATAGTCGAAGGGCAGCGCCTCCTGCATGTAGCTCGACTGCGTCTGCTCCAGCTGCACCGCATGCACGCCGCCGGCCGGGTTGCCGTACTGCCGCGTGATGTAGCCGCCCTTGAAGCGGCCGTTCAGCACGCCGGTGTAGCCCGGCGCCGTGGTGGCGATGTGAAGCAGTGTGTCGGCCAGCGCCGGATCGCAGCTCGTGCCGTTGGCGGTGCCCAGGTTCAGGTCGGGCAGCGTGCCATCGAAGAAGCGCGGCACGTGCGAGCGGATCGAATGCGCGTCCCACAACGCGACGGTGCCGTGGCGTGCGTGCAGGCGGCCGAGCTCGGTCTTCAACTGCGCGTGGTAGGGACGCCAGATCGCGTCGCGGCGCGCGGCGATCTCGACGTCGTCCGGCACGTCGCCGGCGGCATAGATCGGCGTCTTGTCGAAGGTGTCGACCGGGCAGAGGCCGGTCGTGTCCTGGCCCGGGTACAGGTTCTGGTTGTCGGGCGGCCGGTTCAGGTCGACCACATAACGCGAGTGTGTGGCGACCAATACCGAGGCGCCGAGTTCATCCGCGAAGTCGTACAAGCGCTCGAGGTGCCAATCGGTGTCGGGCACATGCCGCGCTTCGTCGCTGAAGCGCGCGGCAATGGCAGGCGGTACATGCGTGCCGACGTGCGGCATCGAGATCAGCAGAGGGCGCTTGCCCTGGCGAAAACGGAACGGCGGCTCGGTCGTGGTGAAGCTCATGGGGTGTCCAGCAGTTGGCGGCGCGCCGCGACGAAGCCGGCCGCGGCGCTGTCGTGAAAAAGATGGCGCCCGGCTGCCGTGCGCGGCTGGCCGGCCACCCACACCGCGTCGATCGCGCTGGTGCGGTGGCTGGCGAAGACGTGCGACGACAGCATGTCGTGCGCGGGCAGGCCGGCGAGCGCGGTGTGCGTCGCGTCGAGCACGACGAAATCGGCTTGCTGCCCGACGGCGAGTCCCCCGATGGCGCGGCCCGCTGCCTGCGCGCCGCCCTGCACGGCCGCGAGCGTCATCGCCGTCGCGACGTGCGGACGGTCGGCATCGGCCGCGACATTGCGCTGGCGCGTGCCGAGGCGCTGGCTGTATTCGAGCATCAGCAACTCTTCGGCCGCGTTGACGCAGACGTGGCTGTCGGAGCCGATGCCCCAGGCACCGCCGGCCACGCGCCACGCCGGCAGGTCGAAGATGCCGTCGCCGAGGTTCGCCTCGGTGGTCGGGCACAGGCCCGCGACCGCACCGCTCGCGGCCGCGCGGCGGTATTCGCCGGCGTCCAGGTGCGTGGCGTGCACGAGGCACCAGCGCGCATCGACCGGCGCGTGGTCGAGCAGCCACGCCACGGGCCGCTGCCCGCTCCACGCGACGCAGTCGTCGACCTCTTTCGTTTGCTCGGCGATGTGGACGTGCACCGGCGCCGTGGGGTCCATCGCGTGCAGGCCGGCCAGCGCCTCGCGCAAACCGTCCGGCGGCACGGCGCGCAGCGAATGCGGGGCGAGCCCGAGGCGTGCGCCCTGGGCATCGCACAGCGGTTTCAGGCGCTCGAGCAAGCGCAGCATCGAATCGGTCGAGCGAATGAAACGGCGCTGCCCGTCGTTGGGCGGCAGGCCGCCGAAGCCGCTGGTCTGGTAGAGCACCGGCAACAAGGTGAGGCCGATGCCGGCGTGCCGCGCCGCGCGCATCAGCGCCAGCGCGAGGGTCGCGTCGTCGGCGTAGGGGCGGCCGTCCGCGTCGTGGTGCACGTAGTGGAATTCGCAGACCGACGTGTAGCCCGCTTCGAGCATTTCGACATAGAGGCCGAGCGCGATCGCTTCGAGCTGTTCGGGGCCGAGCCGCGACGCGAAGCGGTACATCAGCGTGCGCCAGCTCCAGAAGCTGTCCTGCGCCTCGCCGCGGTACTCGGTCAGGCCCGCGATGGCGCGCTGAAAGGCGTGCGAATGAAGGTTGGGCATACCGGGAATCAGCGGGCCGGCGGCGGTGGGGGCGCCAGCTGCGGGCGCTGCACCAACCTCGAGCTGCACGAGTCGCCCCGCTCCATCCCACGCCAGCGCGACGTTCTTCGCCCAGCCGTTCGGCAGCAGCGCATCGGCCGCAAACAACGACCGCAACGTCATGCGCCCAGGCCTTCCGCGATGCGCCCCTGCCGCACCACCGTGCGCACGGGCCGCTGGCCGAACCAGTAGGCCAGCTCGGCCGCTTCCTGCAGGTTCCACAACACGAAGTTGGCCGGCATGCCGGCGGCGATGGCGCCGTGCGTCGCCTGCAAGCCGAGCGCGCGCGCTGCGTGCGTGGTGACCGCGTCGATCGCCTCGGGCACGGTCAGCCTGAACAGCGTGCAGGCCATGTTCACCATGAGCAGCAGGCTGAGCGCGGGCGAAGTGCCGGGGTTGTGGTCGGTCGATACGGCCATCGGCACGCCGGCCTTGCGCAATGCGGCGATGGGCGGCAGTTGCGTGTCACGCAGCGTGTAGTACGCGCCGGGCAGCAAGACGGCCACGGTACCGGCTTCGCGCATGGCGGCGATGCCGGCAGCCGACAAGTGCTCGATGTGGTCGCACGACAGCGCCCCGTAACGCGCGGCCAGCGCCGCGCCACCCATGTCGGACAGCTGTTCGGCGTGCAGCTTGACGGGCAGGCCGAGCGCCTGCGCCGCCTGGAACACACGCTCCGTTTCTTCCAGAGAAAACGCGATGCGCTCGCAGAACACGTCGACCGCGTCGACCAGCCCTTCGGCGGCGAGCGCGGGCAGCATCTGCGTGCAGACGAGATCGATGTAGTCGCTGCTGCGACCGGCGTATTCGGGCGGCAGCGCATGCGCGCCGAGGAAGGTGGTGCGCACCGTCACGCCGTGCGCCTCGCCCAGCCGGCGCGCCACGCGCAACTGCTTGCGCTCGTGTTCGAGCGCGAGACCGTAGCCCGACTTGATCTCGATCGCACACACGCCTTCGGCCAGCAGGTTGCGAAGGCGTGACGAGGCGCTCTCGAAGAGTTGGTCTTCGCTCGCCTCGCGCGTGGCACGCACGCTGGAGACGATGCCGCCGCCCGCCTTCGCCACCTCTTCGTAGCTGGCGCCCGCCAGCCGCATCGCGAACTCGTTGGCACGCTGGCCGCCGTAGACGAGGTGCGTGTGGCAATCGACGAGGCCCGGCGTGACGAGCGCGCCGCCGCCGTCGTGCACCCGCATCGACGCGAACCGCGCGGGCAGGCTCGCGCGCTTGCCGGTCCAGCGGATCACGCCGGCCTCGACGACGAGGGCCGTGTCGGTGCCGTCGATGGCGCGCAGCCGGGTCCAGAGACCGTCGGCCGAGGGGTGCGATGCGAAGGGCGTCACGGACTCGACTCGATCTCGTCGGCGTCGTGGATGTCCACGACCACCAGGCGCGCGCCGCGGCTGGCCGGCTCCAGATCCCATTCCTGCGCCTCGTCGGCCCACCAGATGCCCTGCCCTTGCGTCAGCTGCGAGCCGCTGACACGCCAGTGGCCGTCGATGCTCATGAGGAGGCCGCGGCGCGAGCGTTGCAGCAGCGCCGGCCGGTCTTCCACGATCCGCACTTCGGCACGGCAACGGCCGCGACGGCTCATCACGTTGAAATCGGTCGACTCACCGCCGAGCAGCGTGCACTGGATCGCGACATCGCCGCTGAAAGCGAAAGGCTCGTGCAGCGTGTCGAGCAGATGTTTCACGCCCTCACCCCTTAACTGCACGCCGTCGCCTGCGAGCAGCATGATCGTGCGGTCGACCCCTGTGAAAACCGAGAACGGGCCGCTGGCCTCGATGGTCGCGATGCTGACGCGCCAATCGAAATCGTCGAGCCCGGAACCGGGCGGCCAGCTCCCGATCTCGCGTGTGCTGCCGCCGCCATTCTTCCAGGCGGTGGCCGTTGCGCTTTCCTGGCTGAATCGTTGAACTGTCATGGCAGGACTCCTGGTGTCGTGCGCCGCCCATCGGCCGCGCGAAGCGCCAGCCTACTTCACCATCGGCAGGTTCAGCTTGTGCTTCTTCGCGGTCGCGAAGGCTTCCTCGTAGCCGGCGTCGGCGTGGCGCATCACGCCGGAGCCGCAATCGTTGACCAGCACCCGCGCCAGGCGCGCCGCGGCGGCATCGGTGCCGTCCGCGACGATCACCATGCCCGCGTGCTGCGAGTAGCCCATGCCGACACCGCCGCCGTGGTGAAGACTCACCCAGGTCGCGCCGCCCGCGGTGTTGAGAAGCGCGTTGAGCAGCGGCCAGTCGGAAACGGCATCGGTGCCGTCCTTCATCGATTCGGTCTCGCGGTTGGGGCTCGCGACCGAGCCGGTGTCCAGGTGGTCGCGGCCGATCACGATCGGCCCCTTCAGCTCGCCCGACTTCACCATCTCGTTGAAGGCGAGGCCGGCCTTGTCGCGCTCGCCGAGGCCGAGCCAGCAGATGCGCGCGGGAAGGCCCTGAAAGGCGATGCGCTCGCGCGCCATGTCGAGCCAGCGGTGCGTGTGGGTGTTGTCGGGAAACAGCTCCTTGATCTTCGCATCGGTCTTGTAGATGTCTTCGGGGTCACCGGACAGCGCGACCCAGCGGAACGGGCCCTTGCCTTCGCAGAACAGCGGGCGGATGTAGGCCGGCACGAAGCCGGGGAAGTCGAAGGCGTTGGCCAGGCCTTCGTCGAACGCGACCTGGCGGATGTTGTTGCCGTAGTCGACCGTCGGGATGCCCATGGCCTGGAAGTCGAGCATCGCCTGCACATGCTTCACGCACGACTTCGCGGCCGCGTCGGTGAGCGCCGCGTGCTGCGCCGGGTCTTTCATCGCGGCCTGCCATTGCGGCACGGTCCAGCCGCTTGGCAGGTAGCCGTTGATCAGGTCGTGCGCGGAGGTCTGGTCGGTCACGAGGTCGGGCCGGATCGCGGTGCCGGCCTTCGCGCGCTTGACCAGCTCGGGCACGATCTCGGCCGCGTTGCCGAGCAGCGCGATCGACACGGCTTCCTTCATCGCCGTGTGGTGCGCGATGAGTGCAAGCGCATCGTCCAGGTCTTTGGCCTGCTTGTCGACGTAGCGCGTGCGCAAGCGGAAGTCGATGCTCGACTGCTGGCACTCGATGGCCAGCACGCAGGCGCCGGCCAGCACGCCCGCCAGCGGCTGCGCGCCGCCCATGCCGCCGAGCCCGGCGGTGAGGATCCACTTGCCGGCGAGATCGTTGTCGTAGTGCTGGCGGCCGGCTTCGACGAAGGTCTCGAAGGTGCCCTGCACGATGCCCTGCGCGCCGATGTAGATCCAGCTGCCGGCCGTCATCTGGCCGTACATGAAGAGCCCGGCACGGTCGAGCTCGTTGAACTTGTCCCACGTCGCCCACTTGGGCACGAGGTTGGAGTTGGCGATGAGCACGCGCGGCGCATTCGCGTGCGTCTTGAACACGCCGACCGGCTTGCCCGACTGGATGAGCAGCGACTCGTCGTCTTCCAGCACCTTGAGCGATTCGAGGATTTGGTCGAAGCATTCCCAGTTGCGCGCCGCCCGGCCGATGCCGCCGTACACCACGAGGTCTTGCGGACGCTCGGCCACTTCGGGGTCGAGGTTGTTCTGCAGCATGCGGAACGGCGCTTCGGTGAGCCAGCTCTTGCAGCTCAGTTCGGTGCCGCGCGGCGAGCGCACCACGCGGCTCGGGTCGTGACGCGGATCGGCCAGCGTGGCGTTCAGAAACTTTTCGGGGGCGTTCATGGCGTGTCTCCTGGGAGGTGGCTGGGGAGGATGTTCAGCAAGGCGCCGGGCAGCGCAGCCGCGAGCGCCCAGCGGCGCATGGCTTCGATGTCGGGCGCGAGGTAGCGGTCACGTTCGAGGTAGGCGACCTGCGCGCGGATCGTCGTGAATTCGGCCTCGACAAGCGGCGAGCTTTTCAGGCCCCGCTTGAGTTCGATGCCTTGTGCGGCGCACATCGCCTCGATGCCGACCACGACCGCGGTGTTGTTCACCATGTCGCCGAGCCGGCGTGCCGCGAAGGTGGCCATCGACACATGGTCTTCCTGGTTGGCCGATGTCGGCAGGCTGTCCACGCTGGCCGGATGCGCGAGCGACTTGTTCTCCGAGGCGAGCGCGGCAGCGGTGACCTGCGCGATCATGAAACCGGAGTTGAGTCCGCCGTCGTGCACGAGGAACGGCGGCAGGCCCGAGAGGCCGGTGTCGAGCAGCAGCGCGATGCGGCGCTCGGCGATCGCGCCAATCTCGGCGATCGCGAGCGCGAGGATGTCGGCGGCGAAGGCGACGGGTTCGGCGTGGAAGTTGCCACCGGAGATCACCTCACCGGTGTCGGTAAAGACGAGCGGGTTGTCCGACGCCGCGTTGGCTTCGATCACCAGCACGCGCGCCGCGTGCGTCAGGTTGTCGAGGCACGCGCCCATCACCTGCGGGATGCAGCGCACCGAGTACGGGTCTTGCACGCGGCCGCAGTCGGCATGCGACGGCACGATCTCGCTGCCGTCGAGCAGCGTGCGCACCGCGCCCGCCACCGCCATCTGGCCCGGCTGGCCGCGCGCTGCGTGGATGCGCGCATCGAAGGGCTTGATCGAGCCCTGGATCGCTTCGAGCGACAGCGCGCCCGACATCAGCGCGGAGGCGAACACGTTCTCCGCGCCGAACAGGCCGGCGAGCGCGAGCGCGGTCGACACCTGCGTGCCGTTGAGCAGTGCGAGCCCTTCTTTCGGGCCGAGCACGAAGGGCGCGAGGCCGATGCTGCGCATCGCTTCGGCACCGCTCACTGTCTGGCCGTCTGCGGTGATCGCTTCGCCTTCGCCGATCAGCACGCAGGCCATGTGCGCGAGCGGCGCGAGGTCGCCCGAGGCGCCGACCGACCCCTTGCACGGAATGCGCGGCGTGACGCCCGCGTTGAAGAGCGCGAGCAGCGCCTCGACCAGCGCAGGCCGCACCCCCGAGTGCCCGCGCGCGAGGCTCACTGCCTTGGTCGCGAGCACGAGACGCACCACGGCCGCATCGAGCGGCTCGCCGGTGCCCACGCTGTGCGAGAGCACGAGGTTGCGCTGCAGCGTGGCCAGGTGGTCGTTGCCGATGCGCGTGCTCGCGAGCTTGCCGAAGCCGGTGTTGATGCCGTAGACCACCTCGTCGTTGTCGACGATGTGCTGCACCGCGGCGCGTGCCGCTTCCATGCCGCCAGCGGTCGCCGGGTCGAGCGCCAGCGAGACGCCGCCCGCGTAAATGCGGCGCAGCAGTGCGAGGTGGACCTGGCCGGGCGTGAGGGTGGTTGTCATCTTTTTCTTTTCTCAGGACGTCGGGTTGCCGTCCGCGCGGAACCGACTGCCGAGCCGGTAGCGCGACGCCGGATGCAGGCAGCGCACCCAGGTCACCGGCACGTTGCGCGTCCAGGTGCGGCGCGTGAGCAAAAGACAGGGCTCGCTCGCTTCCATCGCCAGCATCGCGGCCTGTTCGGCGGTCGGCAGCACCGCGTCGACGAGGTGTTCGATCTGGTCGAAGGGCACGTTGCGCACCAGGTACTCGCTCGGCGGCACGGCTTCGAAATCCTGCTCCAGAAAGTCGGGCACGACCTGCGGATTGACGTAGCGCTCTTCGAGCTGCACCGGCGTGGCGTTCTCCAGGTGCAGGCAGGCGCTGTGGAACACCGAGGCGCCGGCGCGCAGGTCGAGCCACGCCGCCACGTCGGGCGAGGCGGTGAGGCGCTCGACCGTCAGCATGCGGCAGCGGTAGTCGTGGCCGCGCTGGCGAATCTCGCTCGCGATGTTGGCGATCTGCAGCAAGGTCGACTGCGGCTTGTTCTCGGCCACGAAGCTGCCGACACCGGCCACGCGCGTGATGCGGCCCTGCTCCACCAGCTCGCGCAGCGCGCGGTTCACCGTCATGCGCGAAATGCCGAACTGCGCGACCAGCTCGTGCTCCGAAGGCAGCCGGTGCCCCGCCGGCCAGGTGCCGTCCTGGATCTTGCGGGAGATGTGCTCCTTGATTTGCGCGTAGAGCGCGAGCGAAGGCAGGTCGCGTTTCATGGCGAGCTCAGTGATCGGCCGACGCCATCGACTCGGCGCGGATCTCTTCCGTCAGGCGCGCCTTGATTTCCATGAACTCGGGCGAGGTCTTGATCGTGTAGTGGCGCGGATGCGGGAAGTCGACCGCGATCTCGGTCTTGATGCGGCCCGGCCGCGCGCTGAACACCGCCACGCGGTTCGCCATGAAGATCGCCTCGTCGATGTCGTGCGTGACGAAGAGCACCGTCTTCTGCGCCGACTCCCAGATGCCGAGCAGCAGCTCCTGCATCAGCACGCGGGTCTGGTTGTCGAGCGCGCCGAAGGGCTCGTCGAGCAGCAGCATCTTGGGGTCGTTGGCGAGGGCGCGGGCGATGGCCGTGCGCTGCTGCATGCCGCCCGAGAGCTGCTTGGGAAAGTGGTTCTCGAAACCGCGCAGGCCGACCTTCGCGATAAAGAAATCGCTGCGCTCTTTCTGCGCGGCTTCGCTCATGCCGCGTTCACGCAAGCCGAAGCGGATGTTCTGCGCGATGGTGAGCCACGGGAACAGCGTGTAGCTCTGGAACACCACGCCGCGGTCCGCGCCGGGACCATCGATGTGCTGGCCGTCGAGCAGCACCTGGCCGGTGGTCGGGAAGTCGAGCCCCGCGACGATGCGCAGCAGCGTCGACTTGCCGCAACCCGACGGGCCGAGGATCGTGACGAAATCGTTTTCCTTCACCTCGAAATCGATCGGCTGCAACGCCTGCGTGCGCTGGCCCTTGGTGCCCTCGAAGACGCGCGAGACGCCCTGGATGGAGAGTTGGTTCATGCTCACAGCGAGGCCCATCCAAATAAGCGCTTGTTCAATGCCTTGAACGCAAAGTCCGACACGAGTCCGATGATGCCGATCACGATGATCCCGAAGATGATCTGGCCGGTGTTCAACAGCGCCTGGCTGTCGGTGATCATGTGGCCGATGCCCGACGACGAGCCGATCAGTTCGGCCACGATCACGTAGGTCCAGGCCCAGCCGAGCACGAGACGCAGCGTTTCGGCGATGCCGGGTGCAGCGCCCGGAATCAGCACGCGTTTGACGATGCCCTTGCTGTTCGCGCCCAGCGTGTACGCCGCCTCCACGAGGTCCTTGCGCGCACCGCCCACGATGACCGCGACCATGAGGATGATCTGGAACACCGAACCGATGAAGATCACCAGCAGCTTCTGCGTCTCGCCGATGCCCGCCCACAGGATGAGCAGCGGAATGAAGGCCGACGCCGGCAGGTAGCGGCAGAAGGAAACGAAGGGCTCGAAGAAAGCTTCGACCGGCTTCCACGCGCCCATTGCGATGCCCAGCGGCACCGCCACGATCGTGGCCAGCACGAAGCCGCCGAACACGCGCCACACCGTCATGCCGATGTCGTGGAGGAAGTCGAACTCGGTGAAGAGCAGCCAGCCCTCCTTCACCATCGTGACCGGGCTGGCCAGGAAGGTGGGCGACACGAAGCCGCCCAGCGTGAAGAACGACCACACCGCCACGAACAGCACGAAGAAGCCGACGCCCAGCATCCAGCGGGCCTGGCTCCCCACCGGCTCCAGCGGGGCGATCGGGCGGCGCCGGATCACTTGATGTACGACGCGTCGAAGGTCGCGGCCAGGTTCTCCGGCGCCTTGCGGATCACGCCGGCTTCCAGGAGGATCTTTTCAGCGTCCTTCATGAAAGCGGTGATCTCGCCGGCGAAGAATTTCTGGTTGGCGGCCTTGTCCTGCCAGCGCAGGTAGGCCGACGACTTGGCGAACTGCTCGCCGCTCTGCTTGACGGCCGAACCCATGAGTTCGTTGGCCTTGGTCGGGTCGTTCTTGATCATTTCCAGCGCCTCGAAGTACGAGTTGGTCAGCGCCTGTGCGGCCTTCGCGTTGGCCTTGAGCCAGGTCGGCGCGCAGCCGACGGTGTCCATCACCATCGGGTAGTCGAGCGTGGTCGCGAGGATCTTGCCGGCGGCCGGGTTGGCGCGCACGGTCGAGAGATAAGGCTCGTAGGTCATGGCGGCGTCGTTCTGGCCGGCGACGAAGGCGGTGGCGGCGGGTTGCGGCTCCAGCGAGACCAGCTTCACGTCCTTGAGCGTCATGCCGTTCTTGTTGAGCATCCAGGCCAGGCCGAAGTACGGCGCGGTGCCCGGCGCGCTGACGCCGATGCTCTTGCCCTTGAGGTCGGCAAAGCTCTTGATGTCGTTGCGCACGGCGAGGCCGTCGGCGCCGTAGGACTTGTCCATCTGGAAGATCTGGACGATCGGCACGCCGTTGGCGTTCCATGCGACGTGCGTCTCGACCGTGGTGGCCGCGCAATGGATCGCTTCGGCGGCGAGCGCGAGGTGACGGTCTTTTTGCGGAATCATCTTGAGCTCGACGTCCAGGCCGTTCTTCTTGAAGATGCCGGCCTTGTCGGCCAGCGACAGCGGCGCGAACCCGGTCCAGCCGGACATGCCGAGCACGATCTTGGTGTCCTGCGCCTGGGCGGCACCAGCGGCGCACAGGCCCGCGGCAAAAAGAGTGGCAACTTTGAAGACGACCGTTTTGACCATGGGAACTCCTGAGAACTGACTGGGTGGATGAGCGGATTGTGGTCGTGCGCCCCAACTTGTCTATACAGGGTGAACCCTGTGCGCGAATGCGGTGCGTTTCTCTGGTGAAAGTGCACCAGAACGCTGTCTATACAAGTAGCGGCGCCCCGAACGCTGGAACACCGCAAACGCCGTGCCAGTTGACCGGCGGGGCGACGTCGATCATGGACAATCGATCCCTTTCGTCGCAATCCGTGTCGTCCGCCACCCTCCCCCGTTCCCCCATCGCCATCGACGGCGACGCCGCGCCCGCCGCGATCCTTCACGAGGTTTTTGGCTACGCGCAGTTCCGTGGCGCGCAGGCCGAGATCGTCGACCACGTGGTCGCGGGCGGCGACGCGCTGGTGCTGATGCCCACGGGCGGTGGCAAGTCGCTGTGCTACCAGATTCCGGCCATCGCGCGGCAGCGCATGGGGCGCGGCGTGAGCATCGTGGTGTCGCCGCTGATCGCGCTGATGCACGACCAGGTCGGTGCGCTGCACGAGGCCGGCGTGAACGCGGCTTTCCTCAATTCGACGCTCGACTGGGAGCAGACGCAGGACGTCGAGCGACGCATGCTGAGCGGCGAGATCACGCTGCTCTACGCGGCGCCCGAGCGGGTGAACACGCCGCGCTTCCTGCAGCAGCTCGACTCGCTGAAGCAGCGCGGCAAGCTGTCGCTTTTCGCGATCGACGAGGCGCATTGCGTGAGCCAGTGGGGCCACGATTTTCGCCCCGAGTACCGCGCGCTCACCGTGCTGCACGAGCGGTACCCGGGCGTGCCGCGCATCGCGCTCACCGCCACCGCCGACGACCTGACGCGGGCCGACATCGTCGAGCGCCTGCAGCTCGAAGAAGCGCGCCAGTTCGTCAGCAGCTTCGACCGCCCGAACATCCGCTACACGATCGTCGAGAAGAAGGAGGCGACCACGCAGTTGCTGCGCTTCATCGAGAGCGAGCACGAAGGCGATGCCGGCGTCGTCTATTGCCAGTCGCGCAAGCGGGTTGAGGACGTGGCGATCACCCTGCAGAACGCAGGCATCAACGCGCTGCCGTACCACGCGGGCCTCGACGCGGCCGTGCGGCAAAAACACCAGGATCGGTTCCTGCGCGAAGAAGGCATCGTGATGGTCGCGACCATCGCGTTCGGCATGGGCATCGACAAGCCCGATGTGCGCTTCGTCGGCCACCTCGACATGCCCAAGAACATCGAGGGCTACTACCAGGAAACCGGTCGCGCGGGCCGCGACGGCGCGCCGGCCGATGCCTGGATGACCTACGGCCTGCAGGACGTGGTGAACCAGCGCCGCATGATCGACGAGAGCCCCGCCGGCGAGCCATTCAAGGAGGTCATGCGCGGCAAGCTCGATGCGCTGCTGTCGCTGGCCGAAGCGAGCGACTGCCGCCGCGTGCGGCTGCTCGGTTACTTCGGCGAAGCCTCGACGCCGTGCGGCAATTGCGACAACTGCATCACGCCGCCGCAGGTGTGGGACGGCACGGACGCCGCGCGCAAGCTGCTCAGCACGATCTATCGCGTGCAGCAGCAGAGCGGCATCAGCTTCGGTGCGGGCCACGTCATGGACATCCTGCGCGGCAAGGTGACCGACAAGACCAAACAGTTCGGCCACGAGCGCATTAGCACCTTCGGGCTGGGCGCGGAGTTCAGCGAAGTGCAACTGCGCGGCGTGCTGCGGCAGTTGATCGCGACCGGTGCACTGGCGGTCGACACCGAAGCCTTCAACACGCTCAAGCTCACCGAGGGCTCGCGCGCGGTGTTGAAGGGCGAAGCGAACGTCGCGCTGCGCGAATCGGTGTCGTCGCCAGCATCACGCTCGGGGGGCAAGACGCGCCGCGACAAGACCGCACGCGGCGCGCCCTCGCCGGCCGCCGCGACGCTCGACGCCGCAGGCCAGGCGCGCTTCGACGCGCTCAAGGCATGGCGCGCCGAAGTCGCGAAGGAGCACAACCTGCCGGCCTACGTGATCTTTCACGACGCCACGCTCGCGTCGATCGCCGAGCGCTCGCCCGCCACGCTGGAAGACCTGCAAGGCATCAGCGGCATCGGCACCAAGAAGCTGGAAGCGTACGGGGCGGACGTGCTGCGGGTGTGCAGCAGCTTTTGAGCAAGCAGCTACTGCACAAAACCCATGCCGCGGTTCTCGCGGACCTCGGGCTTGATGCGGTGCTCGGCTTCCAGCTGATCGAGAAATTCCACGGCTGAAAACTCGGTCGCGAGGATGTCGACCTGGCGCTGGACCGCCGCGAAATCGCCTGGGCAGAGTTGGTCGAGCTTCGCGAGGCGCGCACGCAGTTCGCCCGTCATCAAAGCCGCGTCGCCGGCCAACGCCTCGGTGACAAACATGCGCGCGCGTTGCGGCGCGGTCAGCGGCATGAACTTGATCTTGAACGTGAAGCGACGCAGCGCCGCCTGGTCGAGGCGGTCGAGCAGGTTGGTGGTGCAGACGAACACGCCGTTGAAGCGCTCCATGCTCTGCAGCATCTCGTTGACCTCGGTGACTTCATAGGTGCGCTGGGCGCCGCGCCGGTCCTGCAAGAAAGAATCGGCCTCGTCGAGCAGGAGCACCGCCTTTTCGGCCTCGGCTTCCTTGAACATGGCGGCCATGTTCTGCTCGGTTTCGCCGACGTACTTGCTCATGAGGTCGCTCGCCTGCTTGATGATGAGCGGGCGACCGATGGCCTTGGCCAAATGCTCGGCGAGCGCGGTCTTGCCGGTGCCGGGCGCGCCGTAGAAGCACAGCGTGCCATGGCCGCGTGCCTTGATCGCCTCGACGATGCGCGGAATGTCGAAGCGCGTCTCGACGTTCAGCATGTCCAGGTCGTAGGTGGTGACGGCACGGCGCTCGCCGCGGCCGTCGTCGAGCGTGCCGAGCGCCAGGTCGGCGTTGCGCAGCTGGCGCTCGATCAGCACTTCGACCGACGCGTCGTCGGTCTTGGCGAGACCTGCGAAACGCACGGCCGTCCGGATCTGCGCGGGCGTCAGGCCCTTGCGCTCGGCCAGCTTGGCGGTGAACGCGTCGGACACGGTGACGCCTTCGAGCGTCTTTTTCACCAGCTGTTCGCGCGCGCCGGGCGGCGGTGATTTGAGTTCGAGGTGGTACGCGAAGCGTCGTCGGAACGCCGGGTCGATCTGCTCGATGCGGTTGGTGACCCACAGCGTCGGCACCGGATTCGATTCGAGGATCTGGTTGACCCAGGCCTTGCCGCTCACGCTGCCGCTGGTGGGCGACGGCATCTGCTCGGCGCGCGACATGAACTGCGCCGCTTCGGTGCTGATCGGCGGGAACACGTCTTCGACCTCGTCGAACAGCAGCGCGGCCTGGGCGCTGCCTTTCAGGAAAACCTGCGCGATCTGCAGCGAGCGATAACGGTCGCGACCGCTCAGCGAGTTGCCGTCGCGGTCGGCGTATTCGACTTCGAAAAGCTCGAGCCCCGCGGCCTGCGCCACCACCTTGGCCAATTCGGTCTTGCCGGTGCCGGGCGGGCCGTAGAGCAGGATGTTCACGCCCGGCTCCTTCCGCGCGACCGCCGCCTGAAGCAGCGTGACGAGCATCTGCGCGTCGTCGGCCACGAAGGAAAAATCGTCCGCCGTGAGCGCGCTCTTGGCCGACGGCCGCGTGAACACCGCCATGAGCTCGTTTTGGTCGCGATACTCGCGCATCAGCACGGGCGGCAGCTTCTCACTGACCTTCATGAGGTCGGCCAGGTCGGTGATGTTGTGCTCGGAGATGAGGTTCTCGACCAGCCCGATGCGCTCGAGCCGCGAGCCGGCACGCAGCGCCTCCCCCACATCGGTCGCGCTCACGCCCGCGATGTCGGCGATCGCGGCATACGCCTCCGGCGCGTTGTTGACCTTGAACTCGACCAGCAGCGAGCGCAGGTCGCGCTGGTAGCGCGCCAGCGTGCCGTAGAGCAGCAGCGCACGCTCGGCCTTGTTCAGCTGCAGCAGGCCGGCGAGCGCATCGATGTTCTTTTCGACCAGCGTGGATTGCTTGCGCAGCGCATGCGTCAGCCAGTCGCGCGTGGCCGACAGCACGGAGAGCAGGTCTTTCGGCTGGTCCTTGGCGTATTCGTCGAGGTAGAAGAAAAGCGTGCCCTCTTCATACGGACCGCGCCAGGTGCCGTAGCGTTCGAGCAGCGTGCGGGCGTCGAGCGCGTCGACGCCTTTCCAGACCTCGTTGCCGGCGCAGCGCCGCCCGAGAAATTCGCGCAGGCGCAGCAGGACCGGTGCCGGCCACACAAGGTGTCGGCCGGTGAGCGAGAGCAACCCGTTCAGGTCGCGCCGCACGTTGAACTTGGGGCCCTGCTTGGCGGCCAGCGTGAGCACGAAGTGCGAGCACATGAGCTCGAGCACCGGTGCGTTCTTGAGCCCGGGCGAAGGCAATGCCTGCCCGCGGACCGCAGCAGCCACGACATCGACACCGACACGTTTGACCATCGAACAACTCCAACCAGGGAATCAATCTGGAAGCCACCATAACGCAGAGTTTTGGGTTCTGGAAGACTTGGGAACGGTAAAAACCCTAAGGCATCGCCCACGCCCGGCATCGCGGCCTTCATCGAAAGTTGTCGACACAATGAACCCCATGGTTGAAATCGAAGACATCCGGCGTGCTGCGGCACGCCTTCAGGGCCAGCTGCTCGACACGCCCTGTGTCGAATCGCGCACGTTGTCGGACATCGTGGGCGCGCAGGTGTTCCTCAAATTCGAGAATTTGCAGTTCACCGCGTCCTTCAAGGAGCGTGGCGCCTGCAACAAACTCGTCGATCTGTCGGAGAGCGGCGTGCGCGGCGTGATTGCCATGTCGGCCGGGAACCACGCCCAGGGCGTGGCCTACCACGCGCAGCGCCTCGGCATGCGCGCGCTGATCGTCATGCCGCGGCTGACGCCGAGCGTGAAGGTCGAGCGCACCCGCGGCTTCGGCGCGGAGGTGGTGCTGCACGGCGACACGCTGGAAGCCGCGCGCACCCACGCCTTCGAATTGGCCGAGCGCGAAGGGCTGGCCTTCGTGCATCCCTACGACGACGAGACGATCGTCGCGGGCCAGGGAACGGTCGCGCTCGAAATGCTCGAAACGGTGCCGGACCTCGACACCCTCGTGGTCGCGGTCGGCGGCGGCGGACTCATTTCGGGCATGGCGGTGGCGGCGCGCGCGCTCAAGCCGGGCATCGAGATCGTCGGCGTGCAGACCTCGCGCTTCCCGGCCATGGTCAATGCGGTGAAAGGCACGCACCACGCGCAGGGCAACAGCACGATCGCCGAGGGCATCGCGGTCGGCACGCCCGGCGTGATCACCCAGGGAATCATCAAGGCGCTGGTCGACGATCTGCTGCTGGTCGACGAGGGCGACATCGAGCAGGCCGTGCTGATGCTGCTCGAGATCGAGAAAACCGTGGTCGAGGGCGCGGGCGCCGTCGGGCTGGCGGCGCTCCTGCGGCACCCCGAACGCTTTCGCGGCAAGAAGGTCGGGCTGGTGCTGTGCGGCGGCAACATCGATCCGCTGCTGCTCGCCGCCATCATCGAGCGCGGCATGGTGCGGGCCGGTCGCCTGGCCAGGGTGCGGGTGAGCGCTCGCGATGTGCCCGGCTCGCTCGCCCGTATCACGGCGACTGTGGCCGAAGCGGGCGCCAACATCGACGAGGTGCATCACCAGCGCGCCTTCACCATGCTGGCGGCTCAGAATGTGGACGTCGAGCTGGTGTTGCAGACGCGCGGACGGCCGCACCTGGCAGCCGTGCTGGAGGCGCTGCACGCCGCCGGCTTCGAGGCGATCGAGCAACTCTGAGCCCACCGTCCACCGGGGCGAGGCGCTCTGGCAACCCCCTAGACGGGAAGGCAAAGGGCGGCCGGTAAAATGCCGGCAGTTTCGAGAACACAAGGAATCCGATGTCCACCCCCACGCCCGTCGAACCCGGCCACGACGCCATCGTCGAAAAAGACGCCGTCGAGTCGATCGTCCCCATGATGCCCATCGTGCTGCCGCTGGTCGGCGGCGTGCTGATGCTGCTGCTGGCTTCCATCGCCGTCTACATGGCCTGACAAGGCCGCGCGCCCTTGTCCGCGGGCTGTGCGGCCCGCATCGACGCAAGCTCCCCAAGAAGAAGGCGTTTTCTCAAACGGACTTCCGCGCCCGACGGCGTGGCGCCCCGTTCGAAAAGACGAATTTCAACTTAGGAGACATCCGATGAACGCACCCGTCCTGCAGGGCCTGAACATCCAGGCACCCTCGTACGTCCAAAACGCGAAGCTGGTCGCCTGGGTGGCCGACATGGCCACCTTGTGCAAGCCGAAGGCCATCCACTGGTGCGACGGCAGCACCGAAGAATACGACCGCCTCTGCCAGCAACTGGTCGAAGCCGGCACCTTCAAGAAGCTGAATCCGGCCAAGCGCCCCAATTCCTTCCTGGCCAACTCCGACCCCGTCGACGTGGCGCGGGTCGAAGACCGCACCTACATCTGCTCGGCCACCAAGGAAGACGCCGGCCCGACCAACAACTGGATGGCGCCGGCCGAGATGCGCACCACGCTGCAGCCGCTGTTCGACGGTTGCATGAAGGGCCGCACGATGTATGTGGTGCCGTTCTCGATGGGCCCGCTGGGCTCGCCGATCGCGCACATCGGCATCGAGCTGTCCGACTCGCCCTACGTGGCGGTCAACATGAAGATCATGACCCGCATGGGCAAGGCGGTGTACGACGTGCTCGGCGCCGACGGCGAGTTCGTGCCCTGCGTGCACACGGTGGGCGCGCCACTGGCCGAAGGCCAGAAGGACGTGGCTTGGCCGTGCAACACGACCAAGTACATCGTCCATTACCCGGAAACCCGCGAGATCTGGAGCTATGGCTCGGGCTATGGCGGCAATGCGCTGCTGGGCAAGAAGTGCTTCGCGCTGCGCATCGCGTCGACGATGGGCCGCGACGAAGGCTGGCTGGCCGAACACATGCTGATCCTGGGCGTGACGAATCCCGAGGGCAAGAAGTACCACGTGGCCGCCGCCTTTCCGAGCGCTTGCGGCAAGACCAACTTCTCGATGCTCGTGCCGCCGGCCGGCTTCGAGGGCTGGAAGGTCACGACCATCGGCGACGACATCGCCTGGATCAAGCCGCAAGCCGACGGCTCGCTGCGCGCCATCAACCCCGAGGCGGGCTACTTCGGCGTGGCGCCCGGCACCAACTACACGACCAACCCGAACTGCATGCGCAGCCTGGACGACAGCGTGATCTTCACCAACGTCGCGCTGACCGACGACGGCGACGTGTGGTGGGAAGGCATGGAGCAAGACGCCGAAGGCAAGGCGCTGCCCGCACACCTCATCGACTGGCAAGGCAAGGACTGGACGCCTGCGATCGCGAAGGAAACCGGCGCCAAGGCGGCACATCCGAACGCCCGCTTCACCGTGGCTGCGACCAACAATCCGGCGCTCGATGAAGCATGGGACGACCCGAAGGGCGTGAAGATCGACGCCTTCATCTTCGGCGGCCGCCGCTCGACCACCGTGCCGCTGGTGACCGAAGCGCGCAACTGGACCGAAGGCGTCTACATGGCGGCCACGATGGGCTCGGAAACCACCGCCGCGGCCACCGGCCAGGCCGGCGTGGTGCGCCGCGACCCGTTCGCGATGCTGCCGTTCATCGGCTACAACATGAGCGATTACTTCCAGCACTGGATCGACCTGGGCAAGAAACTCGAGGCCTCGGGGGCCACGCTGCCCAAGATCTACACGACCAACTGGTTCCGCAAGGGCGCCGACGGCAAGTTCGTCTGGCCGGGCTACGGCGAAAACATGCGCGTCTTGAAGTGGATGATCGACCGCATCGAAGGCAAGGCCGGCGAAGGCATCGAGCACGTGACCGGCGTGAGCCCGCGCTACCAGGACCTCAACTGGACCGGCCTGAAATTCAGCGCCGAACAGTTCGACACCGTGACCAGCATCGACAAGGCGGCCTGGGTCGCGGAGCTCAAGCTGCACGACGAGCTCTTCAAGCAGCTCGAACACCATCTGCCCGAGGAACTGCCGGCCACCAAGGCCGCGATCGAGCAGCGCCTCGCCGCCTGAGCGCGACCACCCATAGAAAAAGCCGCCCTCGGGCGGCTTTTTCTATGCTGCGCCACGCGAGGCGCACAGCGGTCAGTAATACCGTGAATTGTTGAGGCGCGTCATGGCTTCGTACAGCGTCGGCATGCGGACCTGTTCCGAACGCTGCTTCATCAGCGTCAAGGCTTCGACCTTGGCGGTGGCCACCGGGGTGCTGATGCCGTCAGTTTGCTGACGCGTCACGGCCGCTTGCAGTTCCTGCAGGATGCGCGGGTCGTACTTGGCGTACTCGTAGAACTGCGCGTCTGCACGGGCAACAGCGCGGCGTTCCGACAGGCGCGCCAGAAAAGGCGTCAGCTTGTGGGCGCTCAGCGCGAGGGCGCCGAAGAGGATGGCGCAGACCGCGATCCATGCCACCATCCAGCCGCCGTCGACTTCGCGGGTGGTGAGTTGGTTGGCGATGGCCAGCAGCACAGCGCCGGCGGCGATGACGATGCGAACGGTCAGGCCGGCGGTGCCGACGTTGTCGTTGGAGGCGCGAATGCGCTCGATGGCCGCGCTGGCGCGGGTGACGCCGAGGTGCTCAGCGGGCTGGTCGATATGGACAAATGAGGTCATGGTGTATCCCTCCAAGGGATGAATGGCCGAAGCCGATGCACCGATATTAGGGTTTGCCCTAGTGTTTTGCCAATTTATCTTGCTGATGTTTATCATTCACGCCACTAATGGACGTTAACTTTCGCACGCTTGATCTCAATTTGCTCCGCGTCTTCGACGAGGTGATGGCGGAGCGCAACCTCACGCGCGCCGCGCGCAACCTGTCGATCACCCAGCCCGCGGTGAGCAATGCGCTGCGGCGGCTGCGCGAAGTGCTCGGCGATGAGCTGGTGCGCCGCGCCGGCGCCGGCGTCGAGCCCACGCCTCGCGCACTCGCCCTGTGGCCGACGGTGCGCGACGCACTGCGCCAGCTTCAGCACACGCTGGCGCCCAGCGGCTTCGACGGTGCGACGGCCGACACCACCTTCTTGCTCGCCATGGCCGACGCCACGGCCGCCGAGCTGATGCCGGGCCTGGTCAAGATCGCCGAACTGGAGGCGCCGGGCATTTCGCTGCGCGTGCTGCCGCTGACCACGCGCGACCCGCGCCGCATGCTGGAGCACGAAGAAGCCGACATGGCGATCGGCTACTTTCCCGCCGTGATCGCCAGCCTCGCGGCACGCAGCCAGTCAGGCGTGGGCTTTCCGTTCGAGACGCAGCGTCTCTACGTCGGGCAGTACGTCTGCGTGATGCGGCGCGACCATCCGCTGGCGAACGCCCCGCTCACGCTCGACGCGTACTGCGCAGCGCGGCATCTGCTGGTGAGTTTTTCGGGGCGGCCTTACGGCTTCATCGACCAGACGCTGGGCGCGCTGGGGCGCGAGCGGCGCATCGCCGTCACGGTGAACCAGTTTTTTACCGCGGGCCGCGTGGTGGCCAATTCGGATTTGCTCACCGTGCTGCCACGCCATTTCGTGAACGTGACCGGTGTCAACGAGCGCCTGGTGATGCGCGACTTGCCGTTCGACCAGCCGCTGGTGCATGTGGATGCCGTCTGGCATCGACGCGCCCAGCACGGGCATGCGCACGAGTGGTTGCGCGAGGCGTTGCTGCGGTCCGCCGGAGCCGCGTTCGCCGGCTCTTTGCTGGATCAGGCGTTGCCGGACGCCTGAGCCAAGGCGCTCAGCGAACGACGTTCAGGAAGGCGCTGGCGGCAATGCGCAGCTCCTGCGCATGGTGAGCGTCTACACCGGCGCGGGAGTCGGCGGTTTCCATCAGCGCGAGTGCCGGGCTGATGGGGGTGGCTTCGGCCGGCGAATTGAAATAGCGGGCCACGAGAGAAAACAACTTGGACATGACATTGCGCGATCAGGTCGCGCCGGGTTGGTGATGGGAAGTAGATTAAGGGTTATCCCTGATAGTTCAATCTCTCTTTCATGCGCCGTTTGCATGAGGGCATTCCTCTAGACTGGGTCCATGAAGCTCCAGTTGCTGTCGGATTTGCACATCGAATCCCATCCGCGCCTTCAGATCGCACCCGCGCCCGGTGCCGACTGGCTGGTGCTGGCCGGCGACATCGGCTCCTACCAGGCCGGCTCCCGCCTGACCGAACCCGACTTCGGACTCACCCGTTTTTCGCCGCGCCACGGCTGGCCGACGCCGGTGCTTTTCGTTCCCGGCAACCACGAATACGACAACGCCGACTTCGACGCCACGCACGCCCGCCTGCGTTCGGTGTGCGAGGCGCTGGACATCGTCTGGCTGGAACGCGAGACGCTGGTGGTCGATGGCGTGCGCTTCGTCGGCACCACGCTTTGGGCCGATTTCGACGCGCTGGTCGCGCCGTCCGATACCCTCGGGGAAGCGCTCAAGAAGCGCGGCAAGGCGATGCGCGCGGCCAACTTCTACCTGCAGAAAATGGGCACGCTGCGAGCGGGCCAACCCTTCCTCGCCGAAACCCAACGGGAGCACTCACTCACGTGTGAAGCATGGTTGAGAAACGCTTTGGCGCCGCCGTTCGACGGCCCCACCGTGGTCGTCACTCACTTCGCGCCGAGCCTGGCGAGCGCCGATCCGCGCTACGGGTTGTCGCCCGGAACCGCCGGCTTCTGCAATTCGCTCGACGACCTGTTGCCCCGGGCCGACCTCTGGCTGCACGGTCATCTGCATTGCGCATTCGACTATGTGAAGGACGGCTGCCGCGTCGTCGCGAACCCGCTCGGCTACCGCGCCAAGGGCGAGCAGGACGCTTTCCGGCCCGACATGCTGGTCAGCGTGCCGCCAGCCCGTCGAAGCAGGTAGCGAGCACCATTTCGACGATTTGCTCGTCGGTGTACTTTTCGCTGCCCTTCAGGAATTCGAGCACCGGGTCGCAGGCCCGCGCGAACAGCGTGTAGAGGATCGCGATGGCCGGCAGGCGCGAGCTGACGCTGCCGTCTTTTTGCGCCGCCTGGATCCAGCCGCCCAGCTTGTCGCTGACCGTGACGAGCAGGTCGATGTAGGCGCGGTTCTTCATGAGCGTGGCGCGCAGCGACGAACTCTGGTGCGGCAGCGACGGCATCTCACCGGCCAGCTGCACTTCCATGGTCCAGCGGGCGACCGCACGGAGCTTGTCGACCGGCGGCGTTTCTACCGGCAATGCCTTCATAAAATCCAGCGCACGCTGCAGGATGCGCACCATCGCGGCGGCGGCCAGGTCTTCCTTGCTGGGAAAGTGCTTGTAGAGGCTGGCCTTGGCGATGCCGACCGAGGCCGCCACTTCGTCGACCGTCATGGCTTCGAAGCCTTTTTCGGCCAGCAGGCGGTTCACCGTCGAGACGATCGCCTCCTCGCGGGCGACGAGCATCTGCTCCTTGAAAGACAGCTTGATGGCGGGCGGCGTGGCAACGGTGTTCATGCACCGATTCTAGCCAGCACCGTCACCGAAAAGACGGATCGCCTGCGGAGATACCGATCAGTCGCGACCGAAACGAACGAGTTGCCCTTGCTCAGGCCGACTCGATTCCCGCGCGGCCAGCCTGGACCGCGAATGTCGCCTGCGTCCCGAACACCGCGTTCGCGGCCACCGGATGCGGGGTCGTGCGCATCTCGCAACGCAGCGCGTCGGCGGTGATGTCGAGCAGCGCCCAGCCGCGTTCGTCACCGCGCGCGTGCAGCACGTCCGGGTTGTCGCGCCGCATGCGCGCCATCGCGCCCTGGCTCGCGCCGCGCGAGGTGAGCGAGCCGCCGACCAGCTCGCTCGCGACGATGGGCGATGCCACATCGTTCGGCACCATGCGCAGGTTGGCGGCGGCGTGCCGGTGCACATCACCGCCAAGCGACACGACGTTCGCGATACCGGCGTCCGCGACGCCCTGCAACAGGCGCCGGCGCGCGGCCGGATAGCCGTCCCAGCCGTCGGTCCAGGTCTGGCGGCCGTCGGGCGTGTCGATGCCGGTCGCGCTCACCTGCGTCGGGTTGCCCAGCAGCTTCCAGCGCCCGGTCGCGCCCTTCAGGCCTTGCGCCAGCCACTGTTCCTGTTCGGCGCCGAGCATCGTGCGCGACGCGTCCTGCAGTTCGGCGCACGCCGCCACGCTGCGGCCGACGTCGCGCTGCGGGTCGGGGCACGCGTGGTGGCTGCGATGCTGGCGCGTGTCCAGCGTCCACAGGTCGGCGAGCCGGCCCCAGGCGAAGCGGTCGTGGATGCGCATCGTCGGGCCCTGCGGTGGCACCGCCAGCGGCAGGTGCTCGAAATACGCGCGGTAGGCCGCGGCACGGCGCTGCAGGAAACGCGCGGGATCGGTCCAGGCCGGATCGCGGTCGTCGGCGTAGTCGTTCACCACCTCGTGGTCGTCCAGCGTGACGATCCACGGGTGCGCCGCATGCGCGGCCTGCAGGTCGGCGTCGCTCTTGTAGAGCGCATGGCGAGCACGGTACTGCGCGAGCGTGTGCGGCGTTGAACTGCCGTGGGTGCGGCCGGTCTGCGCGGTGTACGCGGGGCTGCTGCCTTCGTAGATGTAGTCGCCGACGAAGAGCACGACGTCGACATCGCGCTGCGCGATCTCCCGGTGCGCCGCGAAGAAGCCCTGCTCCCAATGCTGGCAGGACGCGAGCGCGATGCGCAAGCGCGCGACCTCGGCGCCGGCCGCCGGCGCGGTGCGCGTGCGGCCCGTCGTGCTGACCGCGCCGCCGCAGCTGAAGCGGTACCAGTACGGCCGGCCCGGCGCCAGGCCCTCGACTTTCACGCGCACGCTGTGCCCGAGCGATGGCCAGGCCATGAGATCGCCGTTGCGCACCGGTCGGCGCAGTGCTTCGTCGCCGAAGAGCTCGTAGCGCACGGGGCATCCGGCATCGGCGTTCCAGCCCGGCTCGGCCGCCGCATCGGGCGCCAGGCGCGTCCACAGCACGACGCTGTCGGGCCGCGGCTGCCCGCTCGCCACGCCGAGCGTGAAAGGATTGCGCTGCCAGCGCGGTGCGCCATCGGCCCGAGCCAGCGGCGCGCCGCTCCAGGCGCCGAGCGCCAGCCAGAGGGCGGTGCGGTTCAGGTCGCGGCGGCGCAGGCCGGGCGTTGGCGGCAAGGGACCGGTCCTCATTTCGTGCGTTGCGCGTCCGGCCCGTCGACCGGCGGCACCAGCTTGCTGTGCAGCACGCCGTTGACTTCGGCGCCCAAAATCAGGGTGGTCGCGCTGATGTACAGAAATACCAGCGTCGCGACGGCGCCGGCGAAGCTGCCGTACACCAGCGCGAGTTTGCCGGCGGTGCGCAGCGTGTACGACAGCGTGGCGGCGGTCCCGACCCACATCGCGGCTCCGATCAGGGCACCCGGCATCACGGTGGCGAGCCGCTGGCGGACGTCCGGCAACCAGCCGTAGAGCAGCGCGTACAGCGTGGTGAGCACGATGAAAGCGAGGCCGTACCGCACGCTGTTGTTGAGCCAGAGCGTCTCGCGGCCGGCGCCGACATTGCTCTCAAGCAGCCCCCAGAGGTAAGGCATCACGATCACCGAGCTGAACGCCACCAGTACGCCGCCGCCCACGATCACCGTGAACAGCGTGACCTTGATGCGCGCTTTCCAGAACGGCAGGCCGCGCTCGATGCCGTAAGAGCGGTTCAGCGCACCGCGCACCGCCTGCATGCCCGACGACGCGGTCCACAAGGTCACGACCAGGCCGATGGCCAGCAGCGCCTGGTTGCGCTGCGCCAGCACCTGGTCGATGACCGGCTGCATCGCCTCGCGCACCACCGGCGGCGCATACCCCATGACCCGGCCGGCCAGCGCCGCGGCATCGCCGGGCTGCCCGATGTAGGCGGCGGCTGCCGACATCAGGATCAGCAACGGAAACATGGCGAGCACCGACGAGAACGCCAGGCTGCCGGCTTGGTTGGCGCTCTGGTGCATCACGTAGTTGCGGACGGCCAGCAGCAGCACGCCGAGGCCCGGTGCGTTCAAGGCCGCGCGTTGCACGCGATGCCAGCGTTCGAGGAGTTGCTTCATGATTTGGCGCGCACCCTAGCACGACGGCCGAACGTTCAGCGGTCGGCGAGGCGCCCGATGCCGTCGAAGCGGGTGACGCCTTCGCGGTCGAGGAATTCGAGCACCTGTACCGTCAGGTTGCGGCCGATGCCGGTGCGATCGCGGTAGGCCGCCGCAACGAAGCCCGACGCCGATTCCGCAGACAGCGCCTGTGCATGCACGATGAGCCCTGCCACCGTCTCTGGCAGGTAGAAGCGATTCGGCGCCACGCGCACGAGCACGCCGAGGCGATGGGCCCGCAACAGAAAATCGAGCAGTTCGGGCTGCGGCAACGCCAATGCGGCAGCCAACTCGCCGACGATGGGCGGGCGCAAGCCCGCCGGCTGCAACAACGCGGACGTGCGTGCAAGGAGCGCGCTGTCGACGTCGGACAGCGTGGCGCGGTGATCGGGCAGCCGGTGGCGCAGACCTTCGCGCGCCACGGAGCCGTCGTGCACCGCGGCGGCCAGCGCGGCCTGCAGCAGATGCGGCGCGCGGCGCAGGCCCAGCGCCTGGGCCAACTCCGATGCGGTGCAGCCGACGCTGTCGGGCTGCGCGAGATGGCTTCGGCCCAGTGCCGCGCACACGCCATCGCGCAGGGCCCGCCAGTGCGCAGGCGACAGCGCGATGCGTTTGCCGTCGCACGCCACGGCATGCAGGCCTTGGAGGGACGCGGTATCGAGCCCCGTCAGGTTGCGTGCCAGCAGGAAGCGATCCAGGTCGATGCCGTGCGGCTCGCCGTCGAGCAACGCCGCCAGCGCAGCGGGAGCATCGGGGCGCGCCAGCGCAGCCAGTGCGCTGCGACGGGCCGGCGTCGCGCGGCCACGCGCCGGCGCGAACGGATCGATGACGCGTCCGCCCGCCACCGTGCGGTTCGCCGCGGGTTCCCGCAAGATGAAACGGTCGCCGTGCAACGCGGCGATCGGTCGGTCGAGCACCAGCTGCGCGACAACCGGCCCGCGGGTCGGCACCGGCGCATCGAGCACCACGAGCCGCGCGTTGAGGGCGGCCGCGCCGATGTGCAGCTGCAGCACCGTGCGTTGCAGCGCGGCGGGGAGCAGTGCGGGAATCGGCCCGCCGAGAACGTCGAGCTGCACGTCGAGCCGATCGGTCGGCGCGTGCACGGGTGCCGCGACGACCCAGTCGCCGCGCACCGGCGCGGCATCCTTGAGATCGCTGCCCGCCAGGTTCAGCGATGCGCGCTGGCCTGCGACGGCCTCGGCCGCGGGGCGGTCCTGCGCGTGGAGGGCGCGCACGCGGGCCGGCGTGCCGCGCGGCGACACGGTCACCAGATCGCCCACGCGCACGGTGCCCGAGAGCACCGCGCCGGTCACGACGCGGCCGGCGCCGGTGAGCGTGAAGCTGCGGTCGACCGCCATGCGGAAATGGCCGGTGGGCGCACGCGCGGCCCACGACTGCGCCAACTCGGCCAGGTGCTGGCGCAGCGCCGGCACGCCGGCGCCGGTGGTCGCGGCAAGCCGGAACACCGGCGCGCCCTGAAATGGCCCGTCGTGCAGCAGCGCCGCGATCTCGCGTTCCGCTGCTGCCACGCGTGCCGCGGAAACACGGTCAATCTTGGTGAGCGCCACCACGCAGCGCGGCACGCCGAGCAGTTGCAGGATGCCCAGGTGTTCGAGCGTCTGCGGCATCGGCCCGTCGTCGGCGGCGACGACCAGCAGCGCGAGGTCGACACACGCCACCCCGGCCAGCATGTTGCGGATGAAGCGCTCGTGACCCGGCACGTCGACGAAGCCGACGGGCGACGCAAGGCCGAAATCGGCATACGCGAAGCCGATGTCGATCGACATGCCGCGGCGCTTCTCTTCTTCGAGCCGGTCGGTGTCAACGTCGGTGAGCGCCTTGACCAGGCTCGTCTTGCCGTGGTCGACATGGCCCGCTGCCGCGACGATCACGGGCCACCGCCCGCGCGCTCAGGGCGCGAGCAGGCGCTGCAGGATTTCCGGCAACGCAGCGTCGGCGAGGGCACGCAGCTCATCGTTGCGCCGGTCCTGGATCGGATGCGCGACGAACACCATCGCCGGCGACAGCCCGAGGGCTTTCGCCTGCAGGGCCGCCGCCTCCACGAACTCGCCGGACGCCACGCCCACACCGGGAATGCCACGCGATTCAAGGTCCACGATGTCATGCATACAGCACGACGTGCAGGACCCTCAATCGGCCAGGCCTTCGACGACCAGCTGGCATTCGGCCGCGATCTGATGACGCAGCGCGGTCGGCGCGGGCCGGGTGAAGGTGGGCTTGCGGTACCGCTTCACCTCGATGCCGCGCGCGTCCAGCAGTTCGTGCAGCCGGTCAAGGAAGACATCGCCGCGCGACTTCGAGATGTCGAGCAGGCCGACGGTGAGCCCGTCGAAGCTGGCCGGTCGCGCCGCCAGGGCGCGCCCGGCAGCGGCGCGCTCCGACGTCGGGTCCAGCAGCGTGTGCGTGGGATTCATGAAGTGATCTCCTTGGAAACCGGGGTGGAACCGGTGGCGCCCGAGGCGGCCCAACCGGCGATGACCGCCGAAAACAGGCCGGCGGTGCCGCCGGCGCGAACGATGAGAAGGCCGCCGGGCCTGAACTTGGGCACCATCGTGCCGGCAAGAGATGCTGGCAGCCCTTCGGCGATGCCGCCCACGCCCGCGAGCATGTCGTCGGCCGGCGAGAGAAGCAGCGCGTCGAGCTCGGCGCGCAGGCGCGCCTTCGACCAGCCCGCGTCGATGAACACGCGCGCGTGCTCGGGCGACACGACGAGCACTGCGTCGCCCGCCATCGCGAGCTTCGGATGGTCGACGCTGCGCAGGCACAGCGCGAAGCTGCGGGCGAGCGATTCGGGCTCACGCGATTTCTGGTCGACGATGCCCTGCACGCCTTCGGCGGCGAACAGCGTCACGACAGAGGCATCGGGCGCGAAGCCGCGTTCGACCGCGAGCGATTCCCAGCCGGGCGTTTCGGCCTCGGCGAAGCAGAAGGTGTACTTGCCCGGCGTGCCGAGCGTGGCGCGGTCGACCTCGCCGGGACGTCCGCCGCCGACGTTGCGGATGACCAGCTGCAGCGCGCGCCCGATCGTGGCGTTCGCGCGGCTGCCCTGGCCCAGCGCATTGACACCGGCGTTCAGGCCAACACTCGCCACCACCGGCCCGTTCACGATCACCATCGGCCCCGCGAACATCGTGGTGCAGAGCACGCCGTGCATGCCGAATTCATCGATCAGCGCGGCCTCCACGGCGGCCAGCACCACCGGCAGGTACTCTGGCTTGCAGCCCGCCATGACGGCGTTGATGGCGACTTTCTCGACCGTGCAGGGTGCGAGGTCGGGCGGCACCTCGCCGATGCATTCGTCCGGCCGGCGCGTCGTGCCCTGCAGCATGCGCAGCACGCGCGCGGGCGTCGGCGGCACGACCGGCAGTCCGTCGGTCCAGCCACGATCGAAGCAGGCTTCCATCAAATCCTCGCCCTCGCCGATGTCGACCTGGCGCGCGACGAGGCCGGTGTCGCCGAAGCGCACGACCAGCTCTTCGGCGATGCCGGGGTCCAGCGTCTTCGAGCCGCAGCCCGGTCGCATCGGCGGCAGCGATTCGCCGAGGTCCGGACGGCCGCTGATGTCTTGCCAATCGCCGCGGTGCCAGCCGTAGGTGCGCGCGACTTCCAGGCCGTCCTTCATGCGGATGAGCGTCGGCACGAACTCAATGCCGAGCCGGAAAGAGTGCTCGAGCGTCTCGTCGTAGACCTGCCCTGCAAGACCGGCGGCGTAGCGCGGGTCGTCCTGCACATACACGATCAGGGGCTCCGCACCGCTGGCCAGTTCGGCCAGCAACGGCTCGACCAGCGTGCAGGTCGGGCACTCGCGCTTGGCAACAACGATCAGGCCGTCGGGGAGGAATGTCATGGAAAGAGTGGCGGTGATTCGCCGGCGCAGATGCTGTCACCCTCCGTGGGTGTGCGCCGTCGCGCGCGAGACAGGCCCGAAGGCGGTCCTTGGCAACTAGAGCAAGTCGGTGCCGACGATCGGCAGCAGCAGCCAGTTCTTCAGGCGCGTCCCGTACTGGCCACCAGGCTCGTCGGTGTGGACCACATCCTGGCCATCGGCGCCATCCTCCAGCCATTCGACCGCGCCGGTCGCCGGGTTCAGGCGCAGCCGGTAGGCCGCGTTGAACCGGTCCCCGCTGCTGAGCGACAGGAAACGCGCCACCAGCGTCGGGCTGTCGATCAGCAAGGCGGCTTCGGTGTTGACGACGGCCGAGCGCCGGTCGAGGTTCATGGAGCCGATGAAGAGCCGCTTGTCGTCGATCACCGCGAGCTTGGCGTGCATCCGGCTGATCGACTGGCCGAAGTCGCCGAAGCGCCCGCTGCAGCTCGCCAGGCCCGCGCCGAGCTCGCGCAGCTCGATGCCGGCGCGCAGCATCGCGGCGCGTGAGCGCGCGTAGCCGGCATAGGCGAGCGGCTCGTCGGTCGAGCCCAGCGAATTGGTGACGATTTTGATGTGGCCGCCGTGCGCGACGGCGGTCTGCATCATCGCCAGCCCGCGTTCATTGGGAATGAAATAAGGCGACACGATCAGCACGCCCGCACGCGCCGAATTCAATGCGGTGAGCGCGCCTTCGGTCACGCTGCCCCTGATCGCCTCGTCCGCGGCGCGCGTGATCTTGGCCGGGTCGTCGACGAAGAGTTCCGCGTGGCCCCAATCGCGCTCGACCACGCCCTCGGCCAGTTGCGCGGTCAGCGGCGTGCGCCCCAGCACATCGCGCTCGCGCACCGGCACGTCGGGCGCGGCGCGCGCGGCCAGGTGGTCGAAGCGGCGCTGCGCGGCCTCCCCTTTCGGCGCGCCCTGCACCACGCCGCCGACCGGCCGGACCTGCGCGCTGTTCCAGTAGCGGTCGAAACCCTCGGACATGCGCGGCACGATCGGACCACTCGACAGGATGTCGACGTCGATGAAATTGGCCGACGTGCTGCGCATGAAGTAGTCGTTGGCGATGTTGCGGCCACCCGAAACGGCAAAGCTGTTGTCTGCCACCAGCAGCTTGTTGTGCATCCGGTGGTTGATCCGGCTGAACTCGTTGAGCGAGAACAGAACGCGCATCTCGAGCGAGCCCGCGCGCCACGGCAACGGATTGAAGAGGCGCACTTCGACGTTCGGGAACGCAGCGAGGGTCGCGAGCAGTTCGTCTTCGCCGGCGGTGTAGAAATCGTCGACCAGCAGGCGCACGCGCACGCCGCGAGCAGCCGCGTCCCGCAGCTCGCGCAGCAGCTGGAGGCCGACGTCGTCGTTCTGGATCAGGTAGTACTGGACGTCGAGCGAGCGCTCGGCCTTGCGCACCAGGGCGATGCGCGCATCGAACGCGAACGAAGCCTCGGGCAGCAGCCGGAAGCCCGACGCACCGGGTGCCTGTTCGGACGCACCGGCCGCGGCAATGCGCGCGAGCGGGGTCTGCGCCACATCCGACAACGCCCGTGTCGGCAC
The DNA here is from genome assembly GCF_001577265.1 of Variovorax sp. PAMC 28711. Classification (NCBI taxonomy): domain Bacteria; kingdom Pseudomonadati; phylum Pseudomonadota; class Betaproteobacteria; order Burkholderiales; family Comamonadaceae; genus Variovorax; species Variovorax sp. PAMC 28711. The sequence goes on from NZ_CP014517.1 coordinate 2,031,580, forward strand.
GCTCGCGACGGGCGGCGCAAGGCTGGCGCAGCCAGCCGCCGCCACGGCCAGCAGGAGCAGACCGGTCCGGACGACCTCGCGCCTCACAGCAGATCTTCCCCAACGATCGGCAGCAGCAGCCAGCTTTTGAAGCGAAGCCACAGAAATTCGCCCGGCACGTCGGCATGCACGATCTCGCCACCCTGGTCGTTGTATTCGAGCCATTCGGTGCGGCGACCATCGGGCGTCAGGCGCAACCGGTAGCCGATGTCGTCCACGCCGTCGGCGCCGCGCACGAAGTCGTTGTACTCGGCCACGAGAAGCCGGTTGTCGATGAGCAGGCCGAGCTCGGTGTTGACCGCTGCCGACCGGTGATCGAGGTTCATCGAGCCCACGAAGATGCGGTGTTCGTCCAGGATCGCAAGCTTCGCGTGCAGCCGGCTGATCGACTTGCCGAACTCGCCGAAGCGCTTGCTGCGTGCGCTGTATTGCGGCGCGATTTCATAGATCGTCACGCCCGCCTTGAGCATGTCGGCGCGGTAGCGCTCATAGCCCGCGTAAGCCAGCGGCTCATCGGTCGATCCGAGCGAATTGGTGACCACCGTGACGGCCACACCCTCCTCGACCTGCTCGCGCATCATCGCCATGCCGATGGGGCCCGGGATGAAGTAAGGCGAGGCGATCACCACCTTGCGGGTGGCCGTGCCAATGGCGGCCAATGCGCCCTCGGTCACGCTGCCGCGGTAGGCGTCTTCGGGCTTGCGCGTGATCTTCGCGGGCGGGTCGGCGTAGACGCGCGCAGTGGCCCAGTGGCGCTCCAGCTTGCCGGTGACCAGCTCCTCGCCGAAAGGCGCGTTGGCGAGCACGTCGCGCGGACGCAGCGGCACGTCGGGCACGGCGTCGCGGGCGATCTCGTCAAAGCGCTTCTGCGCGGCGGCGGCCGGCAAGCCGATCGGCGCGATGCTCTCGATCGGCCGCACGAACTCGCTGTTCCAGTACATGTCGAACGCTCTGGAAAAGTCGTGCACGACCGGCCCGCTCGACACCACGTCCATGTCGATGAAGTTCGCCGCCGTGCTGCGCATGAAGTAGTCGTTGGCGATGTTGCGGCCACCCGAAACGGAGAAGCTGTTGTCCGCGATCATCAGCTTGTTGTGCATGCGGTGGTTGATGCGCTTGAACTCGTGCAGCGACAAGGCAAGCCGCACGGGCAACGAACTCGCGCGCGATGGCAACGGGTTGAAGAGCCGCACCTCCACGTTCGGGAAGGCCGAGAACGCGCCGAAGAGTTCGTCTTCGCCACCGCTGTAGAGGTCGTCCACCAGCAGACGCACCCGCACGCCGCGCAGCGCGGCATCGCGCAGCTCTTTCAGCAGCAGCAGGCCGACATCGTCCTTCTCGATCAGGTAGTACTGCACGTCGAGCGACTTTTCGGCGTTGCGGGCCAGCGCGATGCGCGCGTCGAACGCGAAGGCCGCCTCGGGCATGAGCCGAAAGCCTGACAGCGGCGCGGCGCCGGGCAGGGCGGCCGGGGCGCCCATGGCCGCCGCCTTCCCGAGAAAGGTTCCTTCGCCATCGGCAATGGCATGCGTGGCCGGCTGGGGCACCGACGGCGGCAACGACGCGCAGCCGCTCATCAGCGCAGTCGCCAGCAGCACGGCAGCGGTGGCGAGGAATCTTCGGAGCGACGTCATGGGCCGCACTCTACCCACCTATCATCGGCCGGCATCAAAGAGGGGAAAGCGTGCTCAACGGCTTGTGGCTGGGGTTTTTCATGGTGGCGGCGCTGGCTGCCTTCGGCCGCTGGCTCATCGGCGGCGACCCGACCGTTTTCGCGGCGCTGGTCGACAGCCTCTTCGCCATGGCGCGCCTCGCGGTCGAGGTCATGGTGCTGCTGTTCGGCACGCTCACGCTGTGGCTCGGCTTCCTCAAGATCGCAGAGGCCGCCGGGCTGGTCGCTTGGCTGGCGCGCCTGCTCGGCCCGCTGTTCCGGCGGCTGATGCCGGAGGTGCCGGCCGGTCACCCTGCGCTCGGTTTGATCACCATGAACTTCGCGGCCAATGCGCTCGGCCTGGACAACGCAGCCACGCCGATCGGCCTGAAGGCGATGCGCGAACTGCAGACGCTGAACCCGAGCAGCACCACCGCGAGCAACGCGCAGATCCTGTTCCTGGTGATGAACGCCTCGTCGCTCACCCTGCTGCCGGTGACCATCTTCATGTACCGCGCGCAGCAGGGCGCGGCCGACCCGACGATGGTGTTCCTGCCAATCCTGCTGGCGACCAGCGCATCGACGCTGGTCGGGTTGCTGTCGGTCGCGCTGGTGCAGCGCCTGAAGCTGTGGGATCCGGTGGTGCTCGCCTACCTGCTGCCCGGCGCGCTGTTGCTCGGCGGCTTCATGGCGCTGCTCGGCACGCTGTCGGCGGCGGCCATCGCCTCGCTGTCGTCGCTGCTCGGCAACGTGACGTTGTTCGGGATCCTCCTGGTCTTCCTGATCGCCGGCGCGGTCCGGCGGGTGAAGGTGTACGAGGCCTTCATCGAAGGCGCGAAGGAAGGCTTCGACATCGCGAAGAACCTGCTGCCGTACCTCGTCGCGATGCTGTGTGCCGTGGGCGTGCTGCGCGCATCGGGCGCACTCGACCTCTTGCTCAACGGCATCCGGTGGCTGGTGGCGCTGACCGGCTGGGACACCCGCTTCGTCGATGCGCTGCCGACCGCGCTGGTCAAGCCCTTTTCCGGCAGCGCAGCGCGCGCGATGCTGATCGAGACGATGAAGAACCAGGGCGTCGACAGCTTCCCCGCTCTCGCCGCCGCCACCATCCAGGGCAGCACCGAAACCACTTTCTACGTGCTCGCCGTCTACTTCGGCGCGGTCAACCTCCAGCGCGCCCGCCACGCGGTGCCCTGCGCCCTGCTGGCCGAGCTGGCCGGCGTGGTCGCGGCGATCGGGGTTTGCTACTGGTTCTTCGGGTGAAGGGACCAACGCAGGAACACGGATGACAGCGGCCCGGGAAGCGATCGGCCAGAATGGCGCTCCGCTTTCTTCCATTTTCTCCGTGACCGCTCCCGCACAGGCCCAGGCGCCTTCCTTCTCGACGGACGAGTTCCGCGATGCGCTCGGCATGTTCGCCACCGGCGTCACCATCGTCACTGCGCGCGCGGCCGACGGCACGTTCGTCGGCCTCACGGCCAACTCGTTCAACTCGGTGTCGCTCAGTCCCCCGCTGGTGCTGTGGAGCCTGGCGCGCGGCGCGGGGTCGATGCCGGCGCTCAGTGCCGGATCGCACTACACGGTCAACATCCTGGCCGCGAACCAGAAGGCACTGGCCCAGCGCTTCGCGACCAAACACATCGACCGCTGGAGCGACGTCGGCTTCACCGAAGGGCTCGGCGGTGCGCCGGTGCTGGTCGGCGCCGCCGCCAGCTTCGAGTGCTTCAACCGCAGCCGCTACGACGAAGGCGACCACGTCATCTTCGTGGGCGAAGTGGAGCGCTGCACGCACAACGTGGGCGCCTCGCCCTTGCTGTACCACGGCGGGCGTTTCTACACCGAGCTGCCGCTCTGACGCGTCGCCGCGACGGCCGTCCGGCGCTCGCGAGCGCCGCGATACTCGGAGACCGCCCCTACGATCGACCGATGACCCCGCGCAAGACCCATCTCGACGCCCTCGCCATCACCCTGCTCGTCGCCTGCTGCGCGTTCTGGGGTCTGCAGCAGATCCTGATCAAGGCGACCGCCGCCGAGGTGCCGCCGCTGTGGCAGGCGTCGATCCGCATGACGGGCGCGGTGGCGCTGCTGTGGGCCTGGTGCGTGGCGCGCAAGGTGCCGCTGTTCGCGCGCGACGGCACGCTGCCCGCCGGCTTGCTCGCGGGCCTGCTGTTTGCCGGCGAGTTCGTCTGCATCTACATCGGGCTGCAGCACACGAGCGCCTCGCGGCTCACGGTGTTTCTCTATACGTCGCCGTTCTGGGTCGCGCTGATCCTGCCGCGCTGGGTGCCGTCGGAGCGACTGCGCGGGCTGCAGTGGGCGGGGCTGGCGATCGCGTTCGGCGGCGTCATCGTCGCGTTCAGCGAGAGCTTCGGCCACACCACCTCGTCGCAACTGTACGGCGATGCACTCGGCCTGGCGGCCGGCATGCTGTGGGGCCTGACCACGCTCACGATCCGCTCGAGTCGCCTGGCCACCGCGACACCGGAGAAGACGCTTTTCTACCAAGTCGCCGTGACTGCGGCCGTTTGCCCGTTCATCTCGATGGCGCTCGGCGAATCGTGGGCCTGGCACTACCCGGCCTGGGCCTGGGGCTCGATCGCGGTGCAGACCTTCATCGGCGCCTTCGCGAGCTACCTCGCCTGGATGTGGATGCTGCGCCACTACCCGGCCACGCAGATGTCGTCCTTCACGTTTCTGACGCCGGTCTTCGCCCTGGTGTTCGGCGTGGTGCTGTTGCACGAGCCGCTCACGCTGCAGCTGGTGCTGGCACTGATGGGCGTCGCGCTCGGCATCGTGATGGTGAGCCGGCGCACCCGTTAACGTGCTCCCGATGAACTTCCAAACGATCCTCGAAGACATCGTTGCCACGCTGCAACCCGAGCTCGGCGCGGCCGGCACCGTGGCCAGCTACATCCCCGCGCTGGCCTGCGTGGACCCGCGGCAACTCGGCATCGCACTGCACACCTGCCGCGGCGAGGAAGCGGCAGCAGGCGACAGCGCCACGCCCTTCTCGATCCAGAGCGTCTCGAAGCTCTTCACGCTCACGCTCGCCATGCAGCGCGTGGGCGACGCGCTGTGGGAGCGCATCGGGCGCGAGCCCTCGGGCAACCCGTTCAATTCGCTGGTGCAGCTGGAGAACGAACAGGGCAAGCCGCGCAATCCGTTCATCAATGCCGGTGCGATCGCGGTGGCCGACCGGCTGGTCACGCACGCGGGCAGCGGCGAAGGCGCCAAGGCCGACATCCTCGCGCTGATGACGAGCCTCTCTGGCGAGCCGATCGGCTTCGATGCGGAAGTCGCCGCCTCCGAAGCCGCCACCGGCTACCGCAACATCGCGCTCGCCAATTTCATGAAGAGCTTCGGCAAGATCGACAACGACGTCGCGCCGGTGCTCGACACCTACTTCAACCAGTGCGCGGTGCGCATGAATTGCCGGCAGCTGGCGCGCGCCGCGGGGTTTCTTTGCCGCGACGGTGCGCATCCGTTCGGCGGCCGGTCGGACGTGACCAACGAACGCCAGACGCGCCGCATCAATGCGCTCATGCTGACCTGCGGCACCTACGACGCAGCGGGCGACGTGGCTTTCAACATCGGCCTGCCGTGCAAGAGCGGCGTGGGCGGCGGCATCGTGGCCGTGGTGCCCGACCAGCTCACGCTGGCCGTGTGGTCGCCCGCGCTCGACGCGACCGGCAATTCGCTGCTCGGCATGAAGGCGCTGGAACTGTTCGTGGCGAAGACCAGGCTCTCGGTTTTCTGACCGCCACGGAGCGCGCCTTCACCAGCCGCCCGAGCCCGGCTCGCCCTTGAACGGCCCGATCACTTCGGGCGTGATCCAGCCCGCATAGAAGCGGCCCGGTTGCGGCAGCACGTGCACGTCGTCGACCCGGCAGTCGAGCGGCTGCGGGTAGAAGGCGATGTGGTCGCGCAGCGCGGCGAACTCGTCGAACGGCTCCGGGTACGACCACGCAACGCGGTCGAGTCGCTGGCCGTCGGCGACGACCGACCAATAGCCCGCGTCGCCCTTCCACTCGCAGTGCGAGCTGCCATCGGCGGGTACGAGGTGTTCCATGCGGATGTCACTCACGGGCAGATAGAAGGTTGGCGGACTGGCCGTTTCGAGCACGCGCAGCGCGCGCCGCGTGCGGGCGATTTCCACGTCGCCCAAACGCACCACCACCTCGCGCGGATCGGGCGCCAGGCGCGGCGGCCGGGGATAGTCCCACACCGACTCCTGGCCGGCCCGGAGCGCGATGGCGAAGGGCGGTCGTTCGTCGCCGACCCAGCGCCACATGGCACGGGCGCGGGCGACGCGGGCAGGATCGGTGGGCATCGACAATCTCCGCAACAAAAACAGCAGTGCATCATGCCCTCATGACCGATTCCTTGCCCCTTGCAGACATCCCGGAAGACCCCGACGACCTGACGGTCCAGGAACCCCGCCTCTGGCGCGACGCGCTCTGGACGGCGCGCGTCATCAAGAACGAAGACGACGACGGCTGGGCCGTCTCGATGACGCGCCAGGGCGAGGCCGAGCCCGCCCTCACCGGCCCGTGGACCATGGGCCGCGACAAGAAGAACCCCAAGCCGCTCGATGCGCCCGCGTTCCACACGCTGGTGAAGACGGCCTCCGAAGTGCTGCGCCGCCACGAGCAGCAGCTGCACGCGCAGCTCAACAAGCATGTGAACGTCGGCGCCGGATCGGAACGCATCCGCGTGTCACTGCAGATCGTGCCCGACGAAGACAACCCCTACGCGATGCTCACCGCGCACGACGAGGCGGGCGTGCAGGTCGGCGAAGCGCGCGTGGCGCCGACCTTCAAGCTCACCGGCACCAGCGCCGAGAGCTGGATCGAAGCGGGCTACCCGGCCAGGCCGCGCTGAGCGGCGCCAGGCTCAGCAGTTACCCTTCTTGGCCTGACCGGGCGGGCAGTGGTAACCGCCATGGCGGTCGCCGCGGCGGTCGTCGTGACGCTCGTGACGGTCATCGCGGTCGTCGCGACGGTCGCGTCGTTCCTGGCGACGCTCTGCGCGGCGCCAGTCGCCGTCGCGCCATCGCCAGCCGCCATCGGCCTGCACCCATTGGCCCGGCGCATAGGCGTAATCCGGCCGGGCGGCCATCCACCGGCCGCCGCGCCAGGCGTAGTCGCGGCCCGTCCATTGCCAGCGGCCGGGCACCCACACCTGACCGCCGCGCGGCGGGGGCACGCGCTCGTAGCGCGGCGCCGGAGGCGCCATCTGCACCAGGCCCGGCACATTGATGTTGACCGAGACCTGCGCCGCGGAGGGCATGGCGGCAGCCGCAAGCAGAGCGGCGAAGACGAACGGAGCGCTTTTCATTGTGAAAACCCTGAGGTGTGGCAGTGGCGTCAGCTTGCCAGTGTCGCGCGCGCCCGTCTGTCAGCGAACAGGGCTTTCCACAGGCTGCGCACAGCCGCCGGGCGCCGGAGGCTGCGCACGTCGGCGCCGCCCTCCCCGGCCTCGACCACGACCCAGCCCGCGTGCGCGAGCCGGTGGCATTCGCTTTCGGACAACGCAACGACCGGCGCCACCACCGTGTCGGCCAGCCAGCGCAACGGCTCGCGCAGCACGACGGTGCCGGCGGCGACCTGCAGCGTGCTGCGCGCGTCGAGCGGCAGGTGAAGCGCTTCGCCGGGCGCGAGGCGGATGAGGGTCGTGACGGTGCGGGCGGTCATGGAAGACTCCTTGAAAGAAGGCCTTTATCGTCGGCGGCCCGGCGCCTGAACAACAGGCACAGGCCCATCGCTTGCGACCAGAACAGTGCACTGGCGGCGCCGTCTGTTATGGTCGTTTTCGCCCGATCTGCATCTGTTTTCAACCCCGCGAGCGGGCCAGCATCGGCCGCATGCCCATGACGCGCTCCACCGCACCGCCCCCGTTGTACCGCCAGCTCGCCACGCATTACCGTGGCGCGATCGAGGCCGGCTCGCTGCGGCCCGGCGAACGCATGCCGTCGCTGCGCAGCCTGATGCGGCTGCACGACATCAGCCTGTCCACCGCGCTGCAGATGTGCCGCACGCTCGAGTCCGACGGCTGGGCCGAGGCGCGTGCCCGCTCGGGCTATTTCGTGCGCCAGCCGCAGCGCCTGCGCATGGCGCCGATGGACGAGCCGCCCGCCGGCCAGCGCCCCGATCCGGCGCAGTACGTCGGCATCCACGCGCGCGTGTCGGCTTTCGTGTCGCAGCGGCGCGCGGCCGACATCAAGCTCAACTTCTCGATCGCCCGCGCCGCGCCGGCGCTCTACCCGGCCGAGGCCTTGCGCGCGGGCATGACGCGCGCGCTGCGCCTGCGCCCGGAACTGCTCGCCGGCGTGCCGCCGCTGCAGGGCGATCCGCACTTTCGCGAGGTGCTGGCCAAGCGTTCGCTGGCGGGCGGCATGACGCTGGCGCCCGAAGAAGTGCTCATCACCAACGGCTGCATCGAGGCGCTCAACCTCGCGCTGCGCGCGGTCGCGAAGCCGGGCGACACCATCGCGGTCGAGTCGCCGACTTTCTACGGCTTGCTGCAGGTGCTCGAAAGCCTGGGGCTGCGCGCGCTCGAGATCCCCACCAGTCCGCAAACCGGCCTGTCGATCGAGGCCCTCGAACTCGCCCTCCAGACCTACGACGACATCCGCGCCGTGGTGGTGATCCCGCACCTGCAGAACCCGCTCGGCAGCGTGATGCCCGACGCGCACAAGGCGCGGCTGGTGCGCCTGTGCGAGCAGCAGCAGATCGCGCTGATCGAAGACGACACCTACACCGAGCTGCTCGATGTCGAGACCACGCCGCGCGCGATCAAGTCGTGGGACCGCAGCGGCAACGTGATCCATTGCGCGTCGATGCACAAGATCCTCGCGCCCGGCATGCGGCTGGGCTGGATAGCGGCGGGCCGCTGGCAGGCGCGCGTCGAGATGTTGAAGTACGCGCAGACGCGCAACACCGAGGTGCTGTCGCAACTCGGTGCCGGCGGCTTCATGGGCACCGGCGCCTACGACCGCCACTTGCGCCGGCTGCGCTCTGCGCTGCGGGTGCAGCGGGAGCAAACGGCCGAAGGCATCGCGCGCTACTTCCCTGCGGGCACGCGGCTCAACCTGCCGAACGGCGGGCTGCAGCTGTGGGTCGAATTGCCGGACAAGCTCTCGTCGTCCGGCGTGTTCGATGCGGCGCTGGCCCACGGCATCCTGGTGGCGCCGGGGTTCCTGTTCTCGAACTCGCCGCGCTTCGATCACTACCTGCGCATCAACTGCGGCTGGCCGTACGACGACGCGATCGACGCCGGCTTGAAGCGCCTCGGGCAGCTGGTCGATTCAGCGCGGCGTGCGGCGCCAGCGTGAGCGCGCCAGCGCGATCGATTCGGCACAGCCCCACACGATCGCGCCGGCGATCACGCGGGCCACGTGGCCCGTCATCGGCAGATTGAGAACAGCGCGCATCGGAAGGCCTCGAAGGGTGACAGCGGATCGGCCACGGTACGCCCCGAACATGACGGTTTGATGGCAGGTCGCTGGCTATCCTTGGTGGCCGAAACCACCGATCGCCATGCGCCGCACGAGCCCCGCCGAACTGCCCGAACTGCTGGAACTGCAAGCCCTCGTCGACCTCGCGGGGCCGGCGATGGAACGCCGTGTGCTGTGCGACGTGGAGGCCGGCGGCGAGCGCTTCGAGGTGCAGGCCTTCCTGCTCGGCAGCACGCGCCGCGACGTGCCCGCGGTCGGCTTCTTCGGCGGCGTGCACGGGCTCGAACGCATCGGCGCGCAGGTGACGATCGCCTACCTGCGCAGCATCGTGACGCGGCTGCAGTGGGACGTGACCTTGCAGCACCAGTTGGAAACGCTGCGCCTCGTGTTCCTGCCGATCGTCAACCCCGGCGGGCTGTGGCTCGGCACACGCGCCAATCCCCGCGGCGTCGACCTGATGCGCAACGCGCCGGTCGACGCGCTGGGTCGCGTGCCCTGGCTGCTCGGCGGCCAGCGCATCAGCGCCACGTTGCCGTGGTATCGCGGCGTGGCGGGCGAGGCGATGGAAAGCGAGAGCCAGGCCCTGTGCGCGCTTGTCGAAGAAGAACTGCTCGGCCGCCCCTTCAGCATCGCGCTCGACTGCCACTCCGGCTTCGGCCTCACCGATCGCCTGTGGTTTCCTTACGCGCACACACCGCGACCGATGACGCACCTGCCCGAGATGCATGCACTGGGCGAGCTCATCGACATGAACCTGCAGCATCACCCGTATGTGCTTGAACCGCAGAGCCGCCAGTACATGACGCACGGCGACCTATGGGACCACCTCTACCAAAGCGCCTGCGCGCGGCCCGATGCGCTCTTCCTGCCGCTCACGCTGGAGATGGGATCGTGGCTGTGGGTGAAGAAGAATCCGCGCCAGCTCTTCTCGCGCCACGGCATCTTCAACCCAGTGATCGCGCACCGCCAGCAGCGCGTGTTGCGCCGGCATCTCTGGTGGATGGACTTCATCACGCGCGCCGCCAGCAGCCATGCGCAATGGGTGCCGCACGACGAAGCGCGGCGCCGCCATCACGCGCAGGCACTGGCGCGCTGGTACGCCGCATGAGCGCTGACCCTTTGCCCTGGGTGCTGCTGCGCGGCCTCACGCGCGAGGCCGGACACTGGGGCGCGTTGCCGACCCTGCTTTCGGAGCGGCTGCCCGGCGTGCGCGTGCTCACGATCGACCTGCCCGGAGCAGGGGCACGGCACGCCCTGCAGAGCCCGTTGTCGATCCGCACCGCGATGGAGGATTGCCGCGCGCAACTGCACGCGTTGGGCGTGACGCGTTGCCATCTGCTCGCCATGTCGCTCGGTGCGATGGTCGCCGTCGAATGGGCGCACCGACATCCCGAAGAGATCGGCAGCGCGGTGCTGGTCAACACCAGCTTGCGGCCTTTCAGCGCATTCCATCAGCGGCTGCGACCGCGCCACTATGCGGCGCTGCTCGGCGTGCTCTGGCCTTGGCGGAACGCGCATTCGCGCGAGGCCACGGTGCTGCGGCTCACGAGCCGCCTCCATGACGCGCGTGCGTCGCGCGCCCTCATCGACGACTGGGTGGCGTTGCGCGCGCGGCATCCGGTGTCGACGGTCAACGCATTGCGGCAGCTCGTCGCCGCGGCCCGCTACCGCGCCCCGGCGCAGCCGCCCGCCGTGCCTTTGAAGGTGCTGGTCGGCGCGGGCGACGCGCTGGTCAATCCCCTCTGCTCACACCGCCTGGCCGGGCGATGGCGCCTGCCGATCGCAGTCCATCCGTCGGCCGGGCACGACCTCGCGCTGGACGATCCGCAGTGGGTCGTGGCGCAGGCCGCACCACGTTGATTCGCGGCCCGCGCGTTCAGCGGTGCGTCGGCGCCACCGAGTACGCGAAGCAGCCGTGCGCCGTGTGCTCGGGATGCGCCGCGAGCAACGCGCGCGTGACGCCGTTGGTCCAGCCGAAGCCGTCCTGCAGCGGGTACTCGCCGCCGCCGCCGCCCGACGACGAGGCCTCGTCGTCCTGTCGCAGCGCGTATTTCTCGACCAGCTTGCCCTCTCGCTCGTAGACCGCGGCGACGGTGGCCAGCCAGCGGTGCGCGATGGTGCGGGCCAGCGCTTCTTCGCCGTGGTCGTGGAAGCCGCGGATCGCCATCCATTGCAGCGCGGCCCAGCCGTTGGGCTGGTCCCACTGCTGGTCGCTCGTGCGCTCGGTGGTCGAGAAGCCGCCCGGCGCCAGGAGCCGGGCCGACACCGTCTGCGCAAGCGCGCGGGCGTGCGAGGCTTCGGCCAGCCCCGCGAACAGCGGCGCGACGCAGGCGCCAGTGAGTCCGGCGCGGCGCTTCGCCAGCCGCCAGTCGTGGTCGAAGAACGCGCCCTGCCCGGCATCCCACAGGTGCGCGATCACGGCCGCCTTGCGCGCCGCGGCCGCCGCACCGAATGCGCACGCAGTGGTCGCATCGCCTGCGCGCGTGGAGAGTGATGCCACCAGGGTTTCGAGCTTGTAGAGGAAGGCGTTGAGATCGACCGGCACGATGTCGGTGGTGCAGATGCTGGCGAGTGAGGTGGCATCGCGCGGCACCGGCTCGGCGAGCCAGCGCGTGCTGAAGTCCCAGCCCGATTCGGCCGCGGCGCGCAGATGGCGGTACACCTGCGACGCGTCGCGCCCGCTGGCCCGGGCCGTCTGCACGTCTTCGAGCCAGGCCTCCTCGCGAGGCGAGTCGCGCTCGTCCCAGTAGCGGTTGAGCAGGCTGCCGTCAGGCAGGCGCACCACGCGCAGGTCCGCCGTGCCGGGCGCAAGGTCTTCGCTGCCGCGCATCCACCAAGCGTGTTCGCGTCGCAGTTGCGGCAGGGATTGCACGGGATCGAGCACCCCAAGCGTGCCGGCCAGCTCCACCATGAACGCGAAGAGCGGCGGCTGCGAACGGCTCAGGTAGTAGGTGCGCGTGCCGTTCGGCACATGGCCGAAGGTGTCGATGAGGTGCGCAAAATTGCCGACCATGTCGTGCAGCAGCGTCGTTTTGCCGCTGGCCGCCAAGCCCAGCATGGTGAAGTACGAATCCCAGTAGTACAGCTCACCGAAGCGGCCGCCCGGCACGACGTAGGGATGCGGCACCGGCAGCAGCGAGCCCCGCGGCCGGTGATCGAGGGGCTCGCGCGTGAGCACGCGCCACAGGTCGTCGATGTGGGCGCACATCGGTTGGCCGGGCACCGACACGTAGTCGCTCGGCGTGGGTCGCAGCACCTCGAAGTGCGCGTCGACGAACGCCGGCAGGTCGAACCCCGGTTGCCCCACCGCGGCGCGGTAGGCCGCGAGGATCGCATCGGGTTCGCCGCGTGGCGCGCAGTCGACGAAGGTCTTGCTGTCGGGAAAGACGCGCGCGGCCTGCACCGCTGTGAAGAGTTCGAGGTAACGGTCGCCCGGCGTCAGCGCATCGGGCGCCGGCATGGACGACGCGTCGTGCGCGCGTTCGGGGTCGCGTGCAGGACCTTCGCTCAGAGCACCCCCGCGGCCCGCAGCGCAGCGCGTTGCGCGGCATCGACGCCCAGTTCGGCCAGCACCTCGTCGGTGTGCTGCCCGAGCGCTGGCGGCGCATGGCGCAACACCGGCGGCGTGGCCGACAGGCGCAGCGGGCTGGCCACGCCAACGATGGTGTCGATGCCGTCGCCGGCATCGCGCGGCATCGCGACAGCGAGGCCGCGCGCCTTCACCTGTTCGTCGTCGAAGGCCTGGGCGATGTCGTTGATCGGGCCACAGGGCACGGCCTTGTCTTCGAGCAGCGCGATCCAGTCGGCTGTGCTGCGCGTGCGCGTGACTTCCTGCATGGCAGGGATCAGCGCCTCGCGGTGTTTCACGCGCAAGGTGTTGGTCGCAAAGCGTTCGTCGACGGCCCACTCGGCGTGGCCGGCCGCTTCGCAGAAGCGCGCGAACTGGCCGTTGTTGCCGATGGCCAGCAGCATCGATCCGTCCTGCGTCTGGAAGTCCTGGTAGGGCGCGAGGCTTGGGTGGCTGTTGCCCTGCCGCTCGGGCGCGACGCCCGTGTTGAGGAACGCGCTCGCCTGGTTCGCGAGGATCGCCATGCCGACATCGAGCAGCGCCATGTCGATGTGCTGGCCCTCGCCGGTGCGGTGTCGCACCTCGAGCGCGGCGAGGATCGCGGTGCTCGCGTAGACACCGGTGAACAGGTCGGTGAGCGCCACGCCCACGCGCAACGGGCCGCCGCCGGGCGCGTCGTCGGGCCGACCGGTAATGCTCATCATCCCGCTGGTGGCCTGGATCATGAGGTCGTAGCCGGCGCGCGCGGCGTGCGGACCGTCGTGGCCGAAGCCGGTCACGCTGCAGTAGATGAGGCGCGGGTTGGCGACGCGAAGTGCGTCGTAGTCGAGGCCGTATTGCGCGAGCCCGCCGGTCTTGAAGTTCTCCACCACGATGTCGCTCGCAGCGGCCATCTGCTTCAGGAGCGCCTGGCCTTCGGACGTCGCCATGTCGAGCGTGACCGAGCGCTTGTTGCGGTTGCAGGCGGTGAAGTAGGTCGACTGGTTCGTGTCCTCGCCCTTTGCATCCTTCAGGAACGGCGGGCCCCAGGTGCGCGTGTCGTCGCCGACGCCGGGGCGCTCGATCTTGACCACGTCGGCGCCGAGGTCCGCGAGGATCTGCGTGCACCACGGGCCCGCGAGCACGCGGGACAGATCGAGGACCTTGATGCCGTCCAATGCTGCGTCGGTCATGCTCAGTTCGCGAAGGCCGCAATGCCGGTGATCGCGCGGCCCAAGATGAGGGCGTGGATGTCGTGGGTGCCTTCGTACGTGTTCACCACTTCGAGGTTCACCAAATGGCGCGCCACGCCGAACTCGTCGCTGATGCCGTTGCCGCCCATCATGTCGCGCGCCATGCGGGCGATGTCCAGGCTCTTGCCGCAGTTGTTGCGCTTCATGATCGAGGTGATCTCGACCGAAGCGGTGCCTTCGTCCTTCATCCGGCCCAAGCGCAGGCTGCCCTGCAGGCCGAGCGCGATTTCGGTCTGCATGTCGGCGAGCTTCTTCTGGATCAGCTGGTTCGCGGCGAGCGGGCGACCGAATTGCTTGCGGTCCATCGTGTACTGGCGGGCGCGGTGCATGCAGTCTTCCGCCGCACCGAGTGCACCCCACGAGATGCCGTAACGCGCGCTGTTGAGACACGTGAACGGACCCTTCAGGCCCTGCACTTCGGGGAATGCGTTTTCTTCAGGGCAGAACACGCCGTCCATCACGATCTCGCCGGTGATGCTGGCGCGCAGGCCCACCTTGCTGTGGATCGCCGGGGCGCTGAGGCCCTTCATGCCCTTCTCGAGCACGAAGCCGCGGATCGGGCCGACCGTGCCGCTCTCGCTGACTTCCTTGGCCCACACCACGAACACGTCGGCGATGGGCGAGTTGCTGATCCACATCTTGGCGCCGCTGATCGCGTAGCCGCCCGGCACCTTCTTGGCGCGCGTGACCATGCTGCCCGGGTCGGAGCCGTGGTCGGGTTCGGTCAGGCCGAAGCAACCGATCCATTCACCGCTGGCGAGCTTGGGCAGGAATTTCTGCTTCTGCGCTTCGGTGCCGAACTCGAAAATCGGCACCATCACCAACGAGCTTTGCACGCTGGCCATCGAGCGGTAGCCGGAGTCGACGCGCTCGACTTCGCGGGCAATCAGGCCGTAGGCCACGTAGTTGAGGCCGGGGCCGCCGTACTGCTCGGGGATCGTCGGGCCGAGGAGGCCCAGTTCACCCATTTCGCGAAAAATCGCCGGATCGGTCACGCCGGAGCGGAAGCCTTCGACCACGCGGGGCAGCAGGCGCTCCTGGCAATAGGCGTTGGCCGCGTCGCGAATCATGCGTTCTTCGTCGGTGAGTTGCTGGTCGAGCAACAGCGGGTCGTCCCAGTGAAAGTGCGCTTTGGTGGCCATGTGGCGTCTCCGAAATGAGTAAAAAGTGAATCGGTCGATCCTAGCGATGCGGACACGACGGCGCAAACGAGCAATACTCAGCCAGATATGCGCTCGATGAATACCTGACACCGCCATGCGCCGCAAGATCCCGCCCCTCCAGACCCTCGTATGCTTCGACACCGCCGCGCGCCACGAGAGCTACACGCGTGCTGCACAGGAGCTCGCCTTGACGCAAAGCGCCGTGTCGCGCCAGATCGCGACGCTGGAGGCTTTTCTCGGCGTCGCGCTGTTCCGCCGCACGCGGCACGGCGTCGCGCTCACCGCGAGCGGCGCGGCCTACGCGCGCCAGATCACGAAGCGGCTCGAAGCGATGGAGCGCGACACGCTCGATGCGATGGCGCACCAGGGCGAAGGCGGATCGCTCGCGCTCGCCGCGGTGCCGACCTTCGCGACGCGCTGGCTCATCCCGCGGCTGCCGGCCTTCGCGGCGCTGCAGCCCGACGTGGTCGTGCACATCGAAACGCGCACCCGCCCTTTTCTCTTCGCCGACGCCGAGTTCGATGCGGCGCTCTACGCGGGCACGCCCGCGCAGGTTGCGAACTGGGCCGGCACGCGCGCGCTTCTGCTGCTGCACGAAGACGTGGTGCCGGTGTGCAGTCCGTCGCTGTTGCCGCACGGGAAAGCCGCCCCCGCTGCCGCCATCGCGAAGCTCCCGCTCTTGCAGCAAAGCACCCGCCCCGACGGCTGGCGCCAGTGGTTCGATGCGCAGCAGGTCGATGCGCCCAACGCACGCGGCGGCCCACGTTACGAACTCTTCTCGATGCTCGCCGAAGCCGCCGCGCAAGGCCTCGGCGTCGCGCTGATGCCGACCATGCTGGTCGAAGGCGAACTCGCGCGGGGCGACCTCGTGGTGGCGTGCGCGCGGCCGCTCATCGGCGAGCGCAACTACTACCTCGTGACGCCGGAGCGTGGCGATGCGCGGCCGCTGCTCGACACGTTCGCGCGTTGGCTGGAAAAGCAGGTGGCAACTACTTCGCGGTCTGCTCAAGTTTCCACACAGCCAGTTCGGAGATAGAGTAGCCGCCACAGCCACGGCGGACGTCCCGCCCAGCCATCGACAACGCGTTCAGGGAGACAGCACATGCGACGGTTCAGGATGGCACTCGGCTTGTGGTTCGGTATTCAGGCATTGGCGGGGGCGCAGACGCCGCCGCTTCCGGTTTCCCTCCCGCCGGCACCCGCCCGCGCGGTACAGGGTTTCGAGCCCGGAATCGCCTACGAGAAAAGGCATGTGGACTACACGGTGGACAGCGATGGCCGCTACGTCAAGGACACCGAGAGCCTGAGGCGGGTGCTCAACGACGCCGGCGTGCGCGAAGTCACGCAGATACTGCTTCCCTACAGTGCCAGCCTGCAGACCGCCGAGGTGCTGTTCGCGCGCGTGATCGCGGCTGACGGCCAGGTGGCCGAAGTTCCTGCCTCGGCCATCTTCGAACAGGAGCCCTACGCCTCGCAGAACGCACCGATGTTCAGCGACCAGAAGGTCAAGGCGATCGTCATGCCGC